>JBCDJT010000046.1:0-33898 GCA_038747545.1 Bacteroidota bacterium | reverse complement strand
CAACCCGCTGCGTGCGGGCAAGGTGGTGGGTTTTGTGTTTGACGTGGGCATGTTCTACACGGACGCGCCGACGTTTGAGATGACGGGTGAGGGGATGTTGGCGCCGACGGCGGAGAGCGGTCCGGCGATCGAGACGGCGCTGGACGGGGTGGTGCTCTACCCGACGGTGAGTCTGGGCATCTCCTTCGCCTTCGGCACTTGATTTGCCCTGCTCCCACTCAACGTCCATCTCCACGGTTCTACCAGCTCTTCTTCCTATGAAACGCCTCTCTGCACTTACCAGCAGCGCCTTCGCTCTGCTCTTGCTGCTTGCTGGCTGCGATGTCTCTACCCTGTCTGATGACATCGAAGATGCCCTGCAAGTATCCATTGTGATTCCGCCTATCGAAACCTCCGGCACCCTCCAAATCCTCGACGCCCAGACGGGCGAGTCGATCACGCAGCGCGTGGCCGTCGAGTTCACAGGACCCAACGGCGATCTCGTTGTGGACCAGTTCCTCTTTGAGCCCATTCCCTTGATCACCACCGAAACGGGGGTCGTTACGTTTGCCCTGCCCGATGGCTTGACCTACTCGGCCAGCGACCCGTACCGCATCACGGCGCGCATTCTGTCCGATGGCTACCTGCTGGCCCAGCTCAGCTTCGCCATCCCTGAGAAGGGCCAGTACGAGGTGGAAGCCAACCTAGTGCAAATCACAAACCCGCCTGCTGGCGTCGCTGTGGTTAGCCAGCCTTCAGGCACGACCGATAACTCAGGCACAACGCAGGTGGCAACCACCGTGAGTGCTACGGAAAACACGACGGGCTCTACTGCCACCGTCTCCATCCCCAGCGGTACGCAGGTGACGGGTGCTTCCGGCCAGCCGTTGACGGGCGGCATCACGACCCAGGTTGTCTACAACACCGCGCAAACTCAACAAGCCGCGGCTGTGGCCTCGACGAACACCGTCAACACTACGGTTACCAGCTCCGACGGCTCCACGCAGCAGGGCTCGTTCACCACACTCGGCACGGTGCAGATTAACATCACGGATGCGAGCGGCACTGCGGCAGCAGCGCTGAGCCAAGCCCTCACAGTTGGGCTGCCGCTGCCCGACGCGGCCGTCAACCCAGCTACCGGGCAGCCCTATGCCGTGGGCGATGTGGTGCCCATCTTTGTGCTGCAAGAAGCGTCGAACACATGGGCTGAGTTTACCTCCGCCTCTGTTGCCGGTAAAAGCGGAGGCGAGCCTGTCATGGGCACCGTAGTAAGCAGCGCCACGGGCGAAACGGTGGTATGGGAGATCACGAACCCAGCGCTTACCTATTTGGCTGGTCAGTTTGGAGGCTCGACCTCACTTACGCTCAACCTCACAGGCAAGGCCGATGAGAATGTGCGCGTCACTATTGCCGCGGCAGGCTACAGCGAAAGCCGACGCACCACGGCCAATACGATCACGGTCGAAGGCGTCCCCAACATTCTGCTGAACCAAGTTACTGGTGCCAGCCCGCTGGACGTTACGGTTGCGTTCGAGGGCGAGCAGGTCGGCAGTGCGAGCTTTACCAGCCTGAGCGCTAACCAGCGGCTTGATGTAGCCGTCTCCATTCCAGAGACCATCACGGCCACGGTAAACATTTCGCTCGACTGCTCGGCCGTAGACCCCGACAAGGGTACGATCACGCCCAGTACGCCTTTCCAATACGCTCGGCAGAAGGACGACGGCTCGTTTGTCTCGCCTGCCTCAACGGGGCAGCTCGAAGAGGGTCAAGCCTCTATCAAAGTCCAGCGCAGCTCCACATACCGCGCTTCGGTGACGTATGAGGGCGAAACGTACAGCGACACCTTCGATACGCCTGCCTCGGCACCAGCGGGCACGTTCCAGGTGCCTGTGAACCTGAGCGACGATCAAATCCGTGACGTCTGCAACGAGTTCTAGCCTTCACTTTTGCCTCTGAGAGCGGTCCTGCGTCTTCTGTCGCTACTGCTACATTGCCGTTCCCCCTATAGTTGTCGTTTCCTGTTTTCGTGTATTGCGAAGGAATGACCGGGGCCGCTCTCACCCTCTTTTGCCGAACGGGCGTAGGTACTTCCTACGTCCGTTTTTTGTATTTTGGAGCTGGATGGTGTTTTTGTGTTGATATGGCTGCCAAGCTTCCCTCTGGTCTTCACCTGTTCAAGCCCACAGCCTCGGTGGCGTACCGTCGCAAGCGGCTGGGGTTTGCAGTGCTGGTGGTTCTCGCGTTTTGCGCGCTCACGGCGCCTGCCTACACACTCGTAGCCCAGGCAGCGCCCTTTATCCTGGGCCTGCCGCTCTCGCTGGCGTGGATCATCGGCTGGATGCTGACGATGTTCGCGGCACTCATCGCTCTCTACCGTTCTGATCACCGCGCCTGACCAACGCCTGTGGATGCTTCGACTGTGGCGCTCATCGTCTGCGCTGGCTACCTCGTTCTCACCCTAGGCACGGGGCTCATCTCGGGGCGCAAGGCGTCAAACAGTGTGGCAGGCTACGTGGCAGGCGACCGCTCGCTCAACGTGGTGGTGCTCTACTTTGTGATCGGGGCCTCTATCTTTTCAGCGTTTGCGTTCTTGGGAGCGCCAGGCTGGGCGTATTCCCGCGGTGCAGCGGCATTCTACATCCTGGCCTTCGGCACGGTGGGCATGGTTCCGTTGTATTTTTTTGGACCGCACGTCCGGCGGCTTGGCGCCAAGTTGGGATTTGTCACCCAGGCCGAGTTGCTCAGCCATCGCTACAACAGCAAGCTGCTCTCTGTGATCTTGGCGGTTGTGACCATCGCGGTGCTGGTTCCGTACCTGACCATCCAGATGAAGGGCGCCGCCTACATCCTGTCGGTCATCTCGGGCGGGCTCGTGCCCGAGTGGCTTGGCGCGCTTGTCCCATACGGGGTGGTGATGCTGTACGTGCTGACGAGCGGCGTGCTAGGTGTAGGCTGGACGAACACGCTGCAGGGCGCCTTCATGCTCGTCATCGCATGGTTTTTGGGGCTCTACTTACCCCACGAGCTGTATGGCGGCATTGGGCCGATGTTCGAACAGCTAGCCGCCAGCGCCGAGGCCGACCTCTTGGCGGCTCCGGGCCGTGACGCTAACGGCGAGCCGTGGAGTTGGTGGGCGTACAGCTCGGCCGTACTCGTCTCAGCCGTGGGCTTCACCATGTGGCCTCACCTGTTCATGAAGGCCTACACGGCCAAGAGCGAGCGCGCCCTGCGCCTGTCGGTGGTGCTCTACCCTACCTTCCAGCTCTTCCTGGTGCCCATCCTGCTCATCGGGTTTGCAGGCGTCTTGGCTTTCCCCGGCGTCGCCCCTGCCGACACCATCGTGCCCTACATCCTCACCCAACTGGACTTCTCGCCGTTCTTCATTGGGCTTGTGGCCGCAGGGACCTTAGCGGCGTCGATGTCGTCGGGGGACTCGATTCTGCATGCGGCGGCATCGGTAGGCATCCGCGACGGTATTCGGCCGTGGCGCCCCCTCACCGACGCGCAGGAGCGCCGGGCTATTCAAGTTCTGGTGGTCCTCTTGAGTGCGGCGGCCTACTACTTTGCGGTCGTTTCTGACGTCTCGCTCGTGACGCTGTTGCTAGCGTCATACGGCGGCATTGCCCAAATCTTCCCGCTTGTATTTGCGGCCTTCTACTGGCCCCGCGCCACGGGCTGGGGCGCCTTGGCCGGGCTGGTTGCGGGCCTGACTGTGAGTGTGCTGTTTCTACTGTGGCCAGACCTGCGCCCCCTGCCTCTGCACGAAGGCGTCTACGGGCTGGCGGCCAACCTCGTGGTGTTCATCAGTATCAGTTTGCTCTCGCGTCCTGAGCCGCTGAGTCGGCTCCATTATTACATGAGCCGCTGAGCGAGAGCGTTACTCCGTGCGCAGCGCCTCGACAGGGTTGGCACGTGCTGCACGTAGGGCTTGGTACACTACGGTACTCAGCGCCAGGGCAAACGTGAGCGTCACGGCCAGCCCTACGTAGCCCACATGCAGGTCAATGCGGTAGGCGAAGTCTTGCAGCCACGCTTGCATACCGTAGTAGGCCAAGGGCAGTGCCAAGGCTGCCGCCCACACGACCAGCACGGCGAAGTCGCGGAACAGCAGGCCCATCAGCTGTGGCACGGTAGCCCCTAGCACCTTGCGCACCCCGATCTCGCGCGTGCGCCGGGCCGCCGTGAACGCTGCCAGGCCAAACAGCCCCAGCGCAGCAATACACAAGGCAACCAGGGTGAACAGCGTGAAGAGCTGCCCCAGTCGCTGCTCAGCGGTATACTGCGCATACATCTCTTGATCGAGAAACTGGTAATCGAACGGCACATCGGGCACGAACGCAGGCCATTGCCCAGCAAGGGTTGCGAGCGCGGCCTGCGCTTGGTCAGGCGCCACACGCACGATGAGGTGCCTGTTCGGTCCAGGCTGGTAGCGTATGTAGGTCGGAATGATGACGTCCCGCAACGACAGGGCATGGAAGTCGCTGACCACGCCGACGATGGTGCGCGGCTCCATCTCGTTGATGAGCTGCCCTACAGCTTCCTGCGGCGTCTCCACGTCCATCATGGCACGCACCCATGTCTCGTTCACGATCACGCTCATGGAGTCTGCCGGACGGCTGCTGTCGAAGTCACGGCCCGCGACGAGGGTCATACCCATCGTACTGAGGTAGTCGGCATCGCCCGAGAGGACGCGCACCATGGTTTCTTCGCCCTCCGTCTCATCATCGTCGTGGTAGTAGGTCATGCCTCGGTTGGGCGGACCGCTTGCCACCGAGACGCGCTCAATCTCGGGCGCCCGCTCCACGGCCTGTTTGAAGACTGACGCCTGCTGCTGTGCTGCCTCAGGCAGCTGCACGCGTACCACATGCTCCGTGTCAAAGCCAAGCGACTTCTCCTGTAGGTAGCGCAGTTGCTGCTGCAGCACCAGTGTACCGAAGATCAGCGCTGCGGACACGCCGAACTGGACCGTCACGAGAACGCGGCGCAAGCGACCGCCCGGCACGCCTCGGCCGCCGCCTCGGAAGATGGCGACCGGGTCAAAGCGCGACAGGAACACCGCCGGGTAGCTGCCCGCCACCAGCCCGATGCCGACGGCCAACACCCCGAGCACACCGCCAAAGACCAGCCGGGTTTGGGCATTCAGGGGGAAGGCAAAGCCAAAGACGGCTTCCAACTGCGGCACGAAAACCTCCACCATCCCAAACGCTAACAAGGCGCTCACACTGCTTATCAGCAGCGACTCGCCCAGGAACTGCGCAGCTAACTGTCCACGCCGCGCCCCGAGCGCCTTCCGCACCCCCACCTCGCGCTGCCGCTCGGTGTAGCGCGCCGTAGCCAAGTTCATGTAGTTGATGCCCGCCAGCATCAGGATAAACATCCCGATACCCACAAAGAGGCCAACCGTACGCTTGTCCCCCTGGGTGCCTAACCCTCCTCCTTGCTCGGCGAAGTGGACCGCCGTCAGCGGGGTGATCAGCACCTTGATCCCCTGGATGCCAAAGCTCAGCAGCTCGGCTGCCGTTTCGGCCCGCCCCCCCAGGTACTCGTTGATCGCCTCAACTAACTCATCCGGCCGTTCGCCTGGGCGCAGTAACGCAAAGATGTAGCTTTGATAGCCGTACCCCTGGCTATAGACCGGCCCATCGGTGGGCAAGGTTGAGAAAGAGATGAGCAGGTCAAAATCGAGGTGCGATGTGGAGGGCGGGTCCGCTACCACACCAACAACCCGCAGCAGCGACCCGTCGGTTCTTTCAAGGATATCCCCCACAACGTCTGTGCGGCCAAAGTATCGCTGCGCCATCGATGCCGAGAGCACAGCGGTGCTAGGCTCAATCAACATGGTAGCCGGGTCTCCGGCAAGAGGCGGAAAGCTGAAGACCTCAAACAGGGCGGGGTCGGCGTAGTAGGCCTGCTCCACGCGTTGCAGCTCGCCCCGATGCCGCAGCACGATGGGCTCTTCGGGCGGGTAGAACCGCACCATGGCCTCAATGGCAGGGTAGGCGCCCATCAGGCCGTCTACAGCCGCAGCGGGCAGCACGATGATCTCGCCAAAGCCTTCGACCTCAGACGTCACCCGCACGATGCGATCAGCGTTGGCATGGAAGCGCTCGTAGCTCCACTCGTGGTAGACAAAAAGCCCCAACACGGTAAAACACGCCATGCCGAGGGCTAAGCCACCGATGTTGATCACCCCATAGAGTGGGTTTTTGCGCAGGTGGCGTACCTGAATGCGGATGTCGGTGCGACGCGTCATGTGTTACAGCAGGCTGGTGAGTTGGCAGAGACGCAGCGACTTTGCAAGGTCGGTGCCAATGCATCTCCGTAGGGTAAAACGCTGTGCGCTGCCGTCACAGTGTTCGCTGTGATCCGGTAAGTGTTCGCTTGTGAACACCAGCCTTCATCCTGATGATCACAACGGAGCATACTGGGGCAAAACCCGGCGTGTTAGGCGGCATCAGGTTTCGCATCAGAGTTCACGGCTTCGCATAGATGCACCTTGCTGCGTAGCATGCCCAGGGGACTTGCGATCAAGACTGATATTAAAATAAAAGTTAGCGCGACCGATACATCAGAACACTTGACGAGTACAACGAAATTGGTATATTCATCTGACTCCCCATGCGGCTCAGCGCCAACCTTATGAGCAGAAGGTTTGCTGCCCCGCATACTCCATGATCCCCCATCATAGGGCCTCACCGGGCCCTTGGACAACGCCCATCTGTGTCAAGAGGCAGGGTTACCATATTAGCGCCTGACGTTATGTCTAGAGCTCCTACCCCAAAGCCCCGGGTCCTCGTGATCGAGGATAACCTGGAGACACGCTTGTACATGCAGTACGCCATTGATAACCGGTTCGAGGTCAAGACCGCGAGCACGGCGCAGGAGGCGTTGCAGCTTATCCAATCTGAACGCTTCGATATCTTCCTTGTTGATATTGCTCTGGGCAGCCGGCAGAACGGCATCCACATCATGCGGGCCATCCGCAGCAGTGCGGATCATACCAACGTGCCCGTCGTGGCCGTCACCGCCTACGCACTTCCGGGCGACCGGCTGCACTTTCTCGACATCGGGTTCGACGCGTACCTCGGCAAGCCCTTCAAGCAAGCCGACTTAATCGAGCTGCTTGAGCAGCACAGCCCTCCTTCGCAGGATCAAGGCTGAAAGTACTTGTCTACTACCCATTGCGGCTGATGCCGATCTGGCGTGCGGCGCACTTGCTGGTAGTCCACCTCCATAGCCCGGGGCTGTTCTGTGGTGAGCGGGTGCGGGTCACCGAAGTACGCCTGCCACCGCCCCAGTCGGGCCATCATGTCTGCCACACGCTCATGATGGATGGCCTCCGCTGCTAGGTCATTGCGTTCGTCGGGATCGTTCTGCAAGTCGAAGAGCTGGTTGTGGTGCAGCTCAGGGTAGCGAATCAACTTCCACCGGGCATCCCGGATGGCCCTTATCTGGTCGGTGTAGGCCGTGAACAACCACGTCCGCACGGTGTCTTGCTTGCCTGCCATGATCCCTGAAAGGTCGATGCCCTCGCTATCGGTATAGGCCTTGCCCCCGGTGGCTTGCTGCGTGAGCGTTGGAAATAGGTCGTAGAGATACACGAGCGCATCGCTCTCACCCGCTGTGATACCAGGGCCAGCAAGCAGCAGTGGCGTGCCCATGCTGTGCTCGTAGAGGTTTTGCTTGCCCAGCAAGCCATGGCTCCCCATGCCCAGACCATGATCGGACGCGAACACCACGATTGTGTTGTCGGCGAGGCCTTGCGCCCGGAGGGTATGCAGGATCCGGCCGATCTGCTCATCCATGTGTGTGATGAGCCCATAGTACTCGGCATACTGCTCGCGCAGCAGTTCGGGGGTGCGCGGCCATGCGCCCAGCACCTCATCGCGGATGTCGATGGTGGGGATGTGCGCAAAGGGATGCTCAGGCGCCACATTCGGCGGCAACGTCAGCGTAGCGGCGTCATAGCGTTCGGCATAGCCTGGAGGAGGTGTACGCGGATCATGCGGCGCCGTGAACGAGACGTACGCAAAGAACGGGGCGGTGCTCGGCGTCTGACGCTCCAGGAAGGCAACCGCGGCGTCGGCAAAGCGTGTCGTGGAGAACCCGAGCGAATCTGGGTCGGTGTAGGTGCGATCGGGCAGCAAGTCCTGCATCGTAGTCGCATCGTGGTCGCCCATGCCCCCGAAGAAGATGTGTTCGCCTTCGGTAAAGCTCCGCTCGAACGAACTGCGGCTCTGGTGCCACTTGCCCGTGCCGAATGTTACGTAGCCTTGCTCGCGAAACCACTGCGGCATGGTCCGCACGGTGTCGAGGTTGTCGTAGACGCGAAACAAGCTGCGGCCACTCATGAGCATGGCTCGGCTGGGGGCACACACCGCACCATGGTGGGCACCCATGATGTGCGCCTCTCTGAAGTTGAAGGCTACCGCAGCCAAGCTGTCCAGCACCGGCGTCTGCACATCCGGGTTGCCATACGCACCCATCGCATCGGGACGCTGATCGTCGCTAAAGAGGAATAGGATGTTGGGCGGGCCTTCCGGTGCGGCGTCTTCAGGGGTACAGGCCGATGCGGTGATCAGCAGCGCGAATGCCAGCAGGCTTGAAGCGCGCATAGCGGGAGCCTTCAGTGTGAGTGGTAACACCTCCAGAATACTGTAGATCTGCTATAAAAGCGACAGCCTCGCCACTGTCGTAGCGAGGCTGCCTCAGGTTCGGTAGTGCAGCACTGGTGACTACTCGACCGTCACACTCTTGGCGAGGTTACGCGGCTGATCCACGTTGCAGCCCCGCATGATGGCGATGTGGTACGAGAGGAGTTGAAGCGGGATGGAGGTGAGGAGCGGTTGCAGGAACTCCTTCGTCTCTGGAATCCGAATCACGTACTCGCACAGCTTGTCGAGATCCGGGTTGCCCGCGTTGGTGATCGCGATCACCGAGCCGTCGCGTGCAGCCACCTCTTCGATGTTGGAGACGACCTTCTCGTACGTGCTGTCCTTCATGGCGATGAAGACGACTGGCATGAAGCGGTCGATCAGCGCGATGGGACCGTGCTTCATCTCAGCGGCAGGGTAGCCTTCGGCGTGGATGTACGAGATCTCTTTCAGCTTCAGCGCACCTTCAAGGGCAACGGGGAAGTTGTAGCCACGCCCCAGATACAGGAAGTTGGATGCATACCGGTAGACCTTGGCCATCGCCTCCACTTCTTCGTCGAGTTCAAGGACGGCCCGGATCTTGTCGGGAATCATCAGGAACTCTTCGAGATAGCTCGCCATCTCGGCGTTTGAAATCGTGCGCCCTTCGGCCATCTTCAGCGCGATGAGCGCCAGCACAGAAACCTGTGCGGTGAACGCCTTGGTCGATGCCACGCCGATTTCGGGGCCGGCATGCAGATAGACACCCGCATCGGTTTCGCGGGCAATCGTCGAGCCCACGGTGTTGCAAATCCCGAGGCACAACACACCCTGTCGCTTCGCCTCGCGCACGGCGGCCAGCGTGTCAGCGGTCTCGCCGCTCTGCGAAATCACCATCACGACATCGTTCTCGCGCAGGATGGGCTTGCGGTAGCGGAACTCACTGGCGTACTCGACCTCGACAGGTACACGTGCCAGCTCTTCAATCAGGTATTCGCCCACTAGCGCGGCATGCCAGGAGGTGCCACAAGCGGCGATGATCACCCGGTCGGCGGCGCGCAACTGATCCATCACGTCGATGAGGCCGCCAAGCACCACGCGCTGCTCGTCTAAGCGAATGCGGCCCCGGATGGCATTCTCGATGGCCTCCGGCTGCTCCATGATTTCCTTGAGCATGAAGTGCTCGAAGCCGCCCTTCTCAATCTGCTCGAGGTCCCACTCCAGTTCGTGGATTTCTTTCTCCAGGGGGATGTTGTCGATGGTGCGCACCTCAAAGCCCGAGCGGCGGAGGACCACCATCTCGCCGTCGTTGAGGTAGACCACCTGGCGCGTGTGCTCGATGATGGGCGCGGCGTCGGAGCCGAGGAAGAACTCGTCGTCGCCCACGCCCACAATTAGGGGGCTGCCCATGCGTGCGCCAATCATGAGATCCGGATCTTCGGCAGTAACGAGTGCCACGCCGTAGGTGCCCTCGACTTGTGAAAGGGCTTGGGGCAGCGCGTCTTCGAGAGACAGCTGCGTCATCTTCTGTACGTCTTCGAGCAGCCGGACGAGCACTTCGGTGTCTGTATCGCTCTGGAACCGGTAGCCTTTGCCTTTCAGCTTGGCCTTCAGGGCAGCGTAGTTTTCGATGATGCCGTTATGCACCAGAGCAAAGCGGCCGTCGCTGCTCATGTGAGGGTGAGAGTTGCGATCGCACGGCGCCCCGTGTGTAGCCCACCGCGTGTGGCCGATCCCCATGCTCCCTGGCACACCGCCGTTCGAAAGGAACTGGTCGGCGAGGACACTCACCTTGCCTTCCCGCTTGACACAGGCCACCTCAAAGTTGTCCACGATGGCGATCCCAGCGGAGTCGTACCCGCGGTATTCCAGGCGTTGTAAACCTGTGAGCAAGATCTGGTCAGCGCGTTGCGAACCGATGTAACCAACAATACCACACATGATGAAACGATATGATTGAATTTGAGAGGGGTGCCGGGCGAAAGCGACGTTCAAAAGCCGGACCAAAGTGGCGCGCCACCACGGTATCGACGCGATTTGGGGCTCTCAAAACGGCATGGGACTGGACAATGCCCGGAATGGAATCAGTGATGCGTTAAGACTGGCTTCCGCGTGGGAGATGTGGGGCGCCAGCCATGACTAAAATGAGACGGATCAAAATTAAGAATTATGCTCAACGCACGAAAAAATCAGCGTGACTGGAATAGAGTGTTGAACGGACTCAGTATACAAGCGGGTGCGTGTGGAAATCAAGCCGACACGGGTTGGCGCACGCTGCGGCCGATGGCCTGGGCAATGAGCCGGATCTGCGCCATCAGGTCGATGAACTGGTCGAAGTAGAGCGATTGAGGACCATCGCTCAGCGCAGCAGGAGGGTCAGGATGTACCTCTACCATCAACCCGTCGGCGCCTACGGCGACAGCGGCACGCGCCATGGGCGTCACCTTGTTGCGGATGCCGATGCCATGGCTGGGGTCGACGAAGATGGGCAGGTGGCTCGCCTTCTTGACGACGGGCACGGCCGAAAGGTCGAGGGTATTGCGTGTGGCGTCCTCGAAGGTACGGATGCCGCGTTCACACAAGATGACTTTGGAATTCCCTTGCGACATGATGTACTCCGCGCTCATCAGCCACTCCTTGATCGTAGCCGAGAGGCCACGCTTGAGGAAGATGGGCTTGTCGGTCTTCCCCACCTCCTTCAGCAGCGTGAAGTTCTGCATGTTGCGGGCGCCAATCTGGAAGACATCGGCATATTGGGCAATGAGGTCGATCTGGCCGATGTCCATCACTTCCGTGATGACGCGGAGGTCGTGGCGGTCGGCGGCGGCCTTCATGATGCGAAGCCCCTCTTCGCCCAGCCCTTGGAACGAGTAGGGCGATGAGCGCGGCTTGAAGGCACCGCCTCGCAAGAAGGTGGCGCCTTGTGCAGCCACGTGCGCGGCGCTCGCCTCCATCTGCTCCTCGCTCTCTACCGAGCACGGCCCCGCCATCATGACAACATCCTCTCCGCCTACGGTCACGCCGCGCACGTCAATTGTCGTATTGTCCTTCTTCCAGATGCGGCTGGCAAACTTGTAGGGCGCCGTCACACGATACACATCGGCTACGCCGTCGATGAGCTTGATGTGGCGGGTGTCGAAGCCAGGCTGCACCCCGATGGCGCCGAGTACGGTCTGGTTCACCCCGCTCGACTTGTGCACATCGAACCCGAAGGTATTCAGCTTCTCAATTACGGATTCTAGCTGGGCATCCGACGCGCCCGGCTCCATCACAACGACCATGCTCTGACTCTAGCGGATAGGTTTAATGTCTTTGGGGGCATGCAGCCCTGCCTATATGGCTACGCAAGATACAACGTGGGTGGCACCGATACGCCAGCCTGAGGGTGCTTTATCGAGTCCACCATGGCGATTCAGCCCTGGTAGCGTTCCAGCGTAAATTTTTCACCCAGGTAGCGCTTGCGCGCCTCTTCGCTCTCAGCGATGGCCTCTGCTGTGCCTTGCATGAAGATGGCGCCTTCGTACAGCAAGTAGGCCCTGTCGGTGATGGCCAGCGTCTCGTGTACGTTGTGATCGGTGATGAGCACGCCGATGCCGCGCGCTTTGAGACCCGCTACGATTGCCTGGATGTCTTCGACGGCGATGGGATCTACCCCGGCAAAGGGCTCGTCGAGCAGCAAGAAGCGCGGCCGCGTGGCGAGCGCACGGGCGATCTCGGTACGCCGTCGTTCCCCACCTGAGAGGACGTATCCTTTCGACTGACGCACGTGGTGCAGGCTGAACTCGTCGAGGAGGTATTCGACGCGTTCGTGGCGCTCGGCCTTGGTCATCGGCTGGAATTCGAGGACGGCATGGATATTTTGCTCCACCGTCAGGTGGGCGAACACGGAGGCCTCCTGTGCCAAGTAGCCAATACCGCGACGGGCGCGCTGATACATCGGGAGGCGCGTCACCTCGGCGTCGCCCAGGTAGATACGGCCCGCGTTGGGCCGCACCATGCCCACGATCATGTAAAACGTGGTCGTCTTTCCTGCCCCATTCGGCCCCAGCAGGCCGACGATCTCGCCTTGCTGCACTTCGAGCGCAACGTCGTTGACGACCGTCCGCTTCTTGTAGCGTTTGGTGAGCCCTTCGGCACGAAGCGTCAGCGCGTCATCGTTCAGATTCATCGGTGGGGAGCGAGGCAAAAGAATGGCGGCTTGTCTCAACGCCTTGCCTGATGCCGGGTTGCCGCCTCACTCTTGCGCCGTCAAGGCTCGGATCTCGTCGTCCAGACCGGTCATCTCCCATCGCGCCAGGCTGATCGGGATGCTGTCGATGGCGTTGAGCCGGTCGAAGAACTCCTTGAGCCGCATGGGAGGCTCTTGATCTTCGCGCAGGCGGGCGTAGTCGCCCAGCGTGCGTTCGAGTAGGTACTTCCCTGTGATGTAGCTGGTGCCGTAACCGGGCTGCCGCAAGTAGAGGTGCTGCTCAAACAGCAGGAGCTTTTCTTCCGTCTCCATCCAGCCGCGCGGGGTGCCATCCATGTGGATGCGTCCGGCATCTTCCATCGTCATGAGGTTGGCGTGGGCGTACAGCGACCCGAGGCCGCGCGCCGCCCGCTGCGCGAGCAGGATCCACACGATCTCACGCGTGCGAGGGCTGTCGTCATACAGGCCAGCATGCATGAACATCTCCTCGACGCCCGTGGCCGTCCCCTCGTTGCGGCTGTCGAAGATGTTGTAGAGCGACGGGCCGCGGATGGGACTGGGATGCGGCTCGGTATCCATGCGTGCCAGCTCCAGCCAGTGGTAGAAGTGCGTAAACAGCGGCAGCGGGTCGAAGTGCGCGCCGATGTAGAAGAAGTTGCGCGTGGCCTCGGGCACGAAGGGTAACCGATGGGCCTGCAGGGCGGGTTCCATGTAGTCGGTGACGGTCAGGATCTCCTCCTCATCCAGGAACGCCATGAAGCGGGCGATGGCTTCGTCGTTCTTTGCGGCCATCTCCTCGGGCGTGGCCGCAGCGACCATCGGCGGCGACTCTCGATTGCGATGCTCCTCTAGCGCCAGGGACGACCACGCCCGGTCGAGTTCGCGCTTCAGTAGCTGCACCTCTTCCTCCCACGTGAGCGGTACCAAGTGTACGTTCTGCTGGTACCACGTGTAGTTGTCCTTGCCAATGCCCGACGGCCCATCCTTGCTGGCTGCCTCTGCTTCAAGCCAAGCGACCAAGGCTGCAGTCGCTGCCGTACTCTCGTCCAGCACAGCCCGCAGCTCGGCACTGGCCTGATCGCCCGCGCGCTCGCGGATGATAAACAGGTTGGTCCCCTGCGTCCTGATGTTGCGGATGCCTGCAATCCATAGCTCCCTGGCATTCCCTGTCAGGTTGCGCTGGGCTTGCTGCATGAGGGGCGGGATGATGCGCAGGTCGGCAATGAGGCGGCGTTCTTCAGCGGGGCTGAGCGGGAAATCGTACGTCCATAGCTCGGTGACGGCGTGGTGCGTCGGCCCCTCGTGCGCAGGCACGTCACTGCGGGCCATCCAGATGGATTGGTAGAAGGCCGGATCGCGCGCCCAGGGCTTGAGCACGCGATAGTTGAAGTCGTAGCCGTTCATCTCAGCGCGCACAATGTGCCAGTCCACCTGCTGCGGCACCGACCACCCAGTGGTATCCATGGCGTGAAGCTGATCGCGGAGTGCCAAGAACATATCGTGGCGCGCATCGAAGGCCTCAGCCGTATAGTCCGGCGCCCCATCCAGCAGCGGGGGCTGCTCGAAGGCCCGCCACTCCTCGAAGAAGGTCAACAGGTCGCTGTAGCTGGTCGATGCCTGCGCGCAGACCGCTGGCGCCAGAAGCCCCAGCCCGATGAACATGGCGAGGAGCATGTGGGCGAAGCGCGAGACGGACATGATGCGTTGCAGGATGATGACGGATTGCCCCGAAGATCGCTGACAGCATCGGAAAAGAGCAACTGCAGCGCGCTAGATCGGCTGCCCAGGTGTCAGGCGCCGAAGCGCCGGACCATCATCACCGAACAGTAGGCGCGGTCGGCGATGACATCGGTGATGGTGCCAAAGATGGCTGTCTTGATGGACCACTCGTGCGAGGCGCCGATGATGACGAGGTCGTAGGTCTCGGCAGCCAGCCGTCCTTCGATGCCTTCCACTACCTCGGTAGCATGATCCACGTGGTAGAGCACCGGGTTGTAGTCTTCAACGAGGTAGGCTACGTCTTTCACCAGCGCCAGGCGTTCCTGCGTCATATCGCCATCAGCACGCATGATGCGTTGCAGATGCACAGCGGCTCCGGTGGCGCGGGCAATGCGCAGCGCCAGCTCCAGGCCCAGGTGGGCGTGCTTTCCACCGCCCCACGGCACCAGGATGTTCTTGACCTGCGACACGCCGCGATCGCGCAGCACCGCGAGGTCGGCTTGCGTCTCCATGATGATGCGCTTGACAGGCGTATCGCTGTTGCCCCGGCCAGAGAAGCCGCCACGCCAGCCCATCAGCAGCAGATCGGCCTTGCGCGCGCTGGTCTCGGCCACAAGCCCGCCGAAAACATCGTACGCCACATCTGTCTTCGTGGTAAGGCGCGTGTCTTGCAGGGCTGCCGCCACCTTGTCTGACGTGTTGGGGTCGCGCAGGGCCTTATCCACGAGGCGATGTAACGTCTGCTCGATGGCGGGGCGTTCGGCGGCGAACCGCTCGCGGGCGGTCGTCAGCGGCGTTTGGATGGGGACGCGGACGAGGTTGAGCCCCGCGACCTCACCGCCAGCCTCGGCGCCTGTGGCGGCGTACCGACCGAGGCGTAGCAGGGCGGCACCGTGCGAGGGGTTGGCTACGGCCACGAGCACGCGTCGCGGCTCCTTCGTCTCGATGATAATCCGGCCCTGCTCCTCGCCCGCGGCCTCACTGGCGTAGACCACGGCGGGCTCGAAGAACACGCGCAGGCCAGCGTCGGCGTACCGCGCCTTGAAGTGCGCCACGGCGTGCGTGATTGCGACACGGCTGCGCCCCCACACCATGTACCACGTCAGGCTGAACAGGATCAACGCAACGAGCGCCGCTTGGGCAAACAGGCCCGAGTAGGCGATGATGCCTAGACACGCGATGGCGGCGAAGACCTGCACGTAGGGCGTGCCGGGAATGCGATACGACGGCCGGTACCAGTCGGGCCGCGCCGCGCGCAAAAACGCACACCCAATGTTGAGTGCGGCGTAGCTATAGAGCTGCAGCACACTCGCCGTCTTGGCCAGCGTCTCCAGGCTCTCGATCATCAGCAGCGCCAGCGTGAGGATACCCGTGATGAGGATGGCGCGGTACGGCGTGAGGCGCTTCGGATGGATGGCCGCCAGCCAGTTGGGCACCATGCGGTCGCGCGCCATGGCTAGGTTGATGCGGGAGGCGGCGAAGATGCTGGCGTTGGCCGAAGATAGCGTAGCCAACACGCCTGCGAAGATGATGACACCTGCCCCCAGCGGCCCCAGCAGCGACCGCGCCGCCGCCGTGAGCGGGTCGCGCACCTCGCCGATGGTCTCCTGCGGAAAGAGCCCAGCAATGACGAGCACGATGATGATGTACAGCAACGTCACCAGCAACACCGAGCCGATCAGCGTGCGCGGCAGGTTCTTCGACGGCTCCTTGATCTCCTCCGCCACCGCTGCAATCTTGACGAAGCCGAGAAAGGAGACGAACACCAGCGCCGTCGTGGCAGCGATGGGGCTGGTGCCGAAAGGCAAGAATGGCGTATAGTTCTCAGCCTCGATGTTGAATGCTGCAATCGCGCTGAACCCGCCGAGAATCACCAGCAGGATCAGCACCACAATCACCTGCACCCTGCCCGACTCCTTCGCCCCGAGAATGTTGAGCGCGACCAGCAGCACCCCACCACCAAAGGCGCCCCAGAACGGCGTGAGCGGCGCGAACTGGGCGATGTATTCGCCGAGCCCGAAGAGGTAGAACGCGATCGCAAACGTGAGGCTGAGCCAGATCCCGATGCCGGAGATGGCTCCAAAGACGGGGCCGAGTGCCCGCGAGACAAAGTAGTAGTCGCCGCCCGAGGTGGGCATGCCCGTCGCGAGTTCAGCGGTGCTCGCCGCCGTGATCACGCACACCAGACCTGCCGCGAGGTAGGAGAAGATGGCCGCAGGCCCCGTGAGTGTGACAGCTACGCCCGAGAGCAGGAAGATGCCCGCGCCAATCATAGTGCCGACCCCGATGGTCAGCGCGTCCCAAAAGCCGAGTTGCCGGAGGAGGGTAGTTTGCTCGCTCAAGTAGGAACCTCTAGCACAAACGGGAAGGGCTGACGCACAGTAGACGCGCTGCCAAAATAGGCCTACTGTCGCTAGCAGGACAAGGTTCACGCCCTCCGTTACCACTGTATACCATCTCCGATGCCCAGAGGCCGCATGGCCTGCGCCATAGCTTCACGGAGAAGCCAACCGGCTTGGGCGTAAATGCCGCTTCTTCATCTCAGCCCTGCTCCCCCTGACTATGCCTCCACTTCCCGCCGATCGCATCTTCGACGGTCACAACGACACCTTGCTTCGCCTCATCCTTGGCCGCAAGGGCGAAGGCGGAGGCGAGGAGCGCTCGTTCTTCGTCCGTAGCGAGATGGGACACCTCGACCTACCGCGCGCGCAAGAAGGCGGCTTCGGCGGCGGCTTCTTCGCCGCGTACATTCCTCCTCCCGTCGAGAAGCGCACGGGCGGAGGACGCGTCGCCACGGCCAATGGCTACGAGATTCCACCGATTGCACCTATCGAGACCGATTACGCTTATGGCGTGGCCCACGAGTTCATCGACGAGTTACGCGCCATCGAGGCGGCCTCTGATGGGCAGGTTAAGACCGTGGGCACTGCCGACGAACTTGTGGCGTGTCTTCGCGATGATGTGCTTGCCGCAATCTTGCACTTTGAAGGCGCCGAACCCATAGACACGGCCCTAGAGACATTACCCGCGTTTTACGATGCGGGCCTGCGGTCGTTGGGGCTGACGTGGAGCCGCCCGAACGCGTTCGGCCACGGCGTCCCGTTCCGCTTTCCGAGTTCGCCCGATACGGGGCCGGGCCTGACCGATGCTGGCAAGGCGCTCGTGCAGGCGTGCAACCAGCTCGGCATCATGATCGACATGGCGCACCTCAACGCGCGCGGCTTCTGGGACGTGGCCGATCACTCCTCCGCACCGCTCGTGGTCACGCATGCCGGGGCGCACACGCTCTGCCCCTCATCGCGCAACCTGACCGACAAGCAGCTCGACGCCATCGGCGCTTCGGAGGGGGTCGTGGGCGTCACGTTTGCCATCTACGACCTGCGGGCCGACGGGAAAGACGAGCCCGATACGCCACTCACCGAGATCGTACGTCACATCATCTATATCGCTGAACGCATCGGCATCGACCACGTCGCGCTCGGCTCCGACTTCGACGGCACCGTGGTTCCGCACCCGCTGGGCGATGCCGCGGGGCTGCCCAAGCTCGTGCAGGCGCTGCGGGATGCCGGGTTTGACGACGCCGCGCTGCGTCAGGTGACGCATGAGAACTGGTTACGCGTGCTCCGTGCCACGTGGTAACCCCTTCGTCCACAGCCTGCATGTCTCAGCGCAGCAGCACCATCTTGCGCGTGTGTGTGACTGCGCCTGCCCTAAACTGATACAGGTAGACGCCGCTGGGCAGCGCCTGTCCGGCGGCGTCTGTCCCATGCCAGGACACCGCCTGCAGGCCAGCAGGTTGAGCTTCGTCCACGAGGGTGGCCACGCGGCGTCCCATCATGTCGAAGACCGCCAAACGCACTGTGATCACATGTTCAGGCAGCGTATACCGGATTGTTGTCGTACTTCGGAACGGATTGGGGGCGTTCTGCCAGAGAACAACACTCGACCCCGGAATCGCGTCCTGCGTGCTGGTCGCCACGCTGCAGTCGCCCGGCTGCTCGTCGCCGTTTAGGATGCCATCGTTGCACGACCAGCCCGCCGTCTGTGCCCGTGCTTCGGCTTCCAGCGTGGCGAGGGCAGCCAACTGCGCCGCAGTGAGGCCAGACAGCGTCAGGTCGTTCCGTTCGAAGGGATCGGCCAGCAGGTCATAGAACTCCTGCTGCCCCTCTGCCGAGGCGATGAGCTTGTACTGCGCATCGCGGATGGCCACCGCATCTTGGGTATCCGACGTCACCTCCGAGAGGTTGTAGGGCCGCGTGGGCGCAGCCGCGTCTGAGAGCAGGTCCTTGAAGCTAAAGCTGTTGTTGATGCCGCCGTCGAGGTCCGTCCCCAGCACCTCGGTGACCGTGGCGAATACGTCGAGGACATGTACTGGCGCCGTCTCGGTCTCGCCCACACGCGTCACTCCCGCCCCAGCGGCGATCAGCGGCACGCGCAGGCCGCCTTCGTAAAGCGTCCCCTTCCCACGGCCTGACGGGAAGCCCTGCAGCACCTGGCGCGGCGTGCCATTGTCGCCCACGAAGAGCACCAGCGTGTTCGCGCGCTCGGCAGGCGGCATGGCGTCCAGCAAGCGGCCAATCTCGTGGTCTAGCGCCTCTATCGTGGCGAGGTACTGATCGAGGTTTGAAGCCGTGCGCGTGCGCGTGAAGAGCGAGCTGGGCGGGACGTGGAACGGGGTATGCGCCGCCCCATGCGCGAGCCACAGCAGCCACGGCTGGCGCTGCTCTCCGATCCACGCGATTGCCTCGTCGGTAAGCTGCGACGTGGTATAGGCCGTGGACGCGGATGCGACGCCGTTCTCGACCCGCTCCCAGGCGTAATAGTCGCTCACGGCGCCGCCCATGAAGCCCACGAAGTGATCCGCGCCTTGGTCGTTCGGGTTTGTCAGGTTGTTACCGCGCGCCAGGTGCCACTTCCCAATCGAGGCGACGGCGTACGCTCTCGAGGTAACGGCGGCGACCTGCTCGAAGAGCGTCGTGAAGCCGAGGTCCAGGTGGCCCGGCACCGTCAGCACATCCGTCTTGTTGCCATAGAGCCCCGTGAGCATAGCGGCGCGGGTAGGCGCACACGTGGGGTACGCCCACGCGTTATCGAACCGGATGCCCTCCGCAGCCAGCGCGTCTAGGTTGGGCGTATTGGGCTGATCGGTGCCGATGCCATACATCCCCAGCGCATCCACGCCCACATCATCGGCGATGACGATCAGGACGTTGGGCTGCGCTTGCCCGAGGCCAGCCAGCGGCGATGCGAGCAGCGCTAGCAGAGCGATCGTAAAGCCGCGCAACAACATAAGGAGCCTCAAGGTGCGTCAGAGGGGGTACAGGCTGAACGTAGCCCGCCTGCTGCCCCCGATACGTCACAGAACGATGTCAAAACCACCCCAGACTCGGGACACGGTGGCGTGCGTCATCAGCCGGGGGCCGAGTCGCCGAGGGGGACGCTGGCGTGAAAGTCCGCATAGAAGCGGCGGGTGTAGTCCTCCAGCAGCGCGCCGACGCGCTCGTGCTGGTCGCTCTGCACGATGAGGCCCGCGTGATTCTTCTTATCCATCCGCCAGACGACTTCGGGGTCGTTGTAGCCGGAGGTATCCGGCGCCTCTTGGCGAGCGAGCGAAACGATGATGCCCGCATAGTCGTGCCGCGCCTGGGGCGGCTGGTACGCCTGTCCCGGCCGCAGCGTCTCGATGCGCGCCCACTCTTGCCACAGGTTGACACCGCTGGACGCCTCGACCATCTCGGCGATGTTGGCGCCGCCTACGCGTGCCGAGGTCTCCAGGAAGTAGAACTGGCCGTCTTCGTGTGCCCGGATGAACTCGGTGTGCGAGACGCCGCGCCACAACCCCATCGCCTGCATCACCTGGGCGTTCATGGCGAGCAGCGCCTCTTCCTCTTCCGATCCGTGTACTACGGTCTGTGACCGGAAGATACCGCCGTCCTGCGCTACACTCATGGGCGTGTCGATGTAGCGGTTGGCACGGGCAAAGACCACCTCGTGGTTGTACACCACCGAGTCTACGTGGTAGATGTCGCCCGGCACGAAGCGCTCCAGCACATAGAACGACTGGTCATCGCCCAGCTCTTCAATCATGGGCCACAGCTGGTCGGCGGTATGGACTTTCTTGATGCCCATCGCCGAGGCTTGCGAGCGCGGCTTGAGGACCCACGGCGCGGGCACCTCCTGCGTGTAGGCGTGGATGCGCGCGTGGTTGAGCACATGCACAAAGGGCGGGACAGGAATCCCTTCATCGCGCGCCTGCACACGCATGGCGAGTTTGTCACGGAAGTAGCGCGTGCGCGTGTCGCCCATGCCGGGCACGCGCAGGTGCTCGCGCAGGGCCGCTCCCTTCTCTACATCGAAGTCATCCAGCGGCACGATGCGATCGACAGCCTCGGTACGCGCGAGGTAGCTGACGCTTTTGACCAAGTCGCCTACGTCCCACCGGTCGCGGTCGCCGGGGACGTAGAACGCGTCATCGATGCTGTCCCACGGCCACGGGTCATGCTCCGACTTATCGGAGGTGATGAGCAGCACGCGGCAGCCTTGCCGCTTGCACTCTTCGAGAAACGCACCACCCTTGAAGTAGCTGGCGATGCACAGGACGGTCAGTGGACGAGTGGAGTCGGGCGTCACGGCACTTTGGGAAAACGACGGAAGGAGTTGAGGAGACGGCCGAGGGCAGGATGCGCCGTGGTGCTTCGCGCTTTGCGCCTCGTTTGACGCCTTGGCGTGGGGTAAAGATACGGCTGAGGCGGCATCCCGCATACCTCTCGCGCACCGCTTCAGCCCAGTTTTCCCCGGATGTCAACCAAGAATGCACGGAGGTCAACGAGCTGCTGGCGTACGTCGGGCGCTGTACTCCGGCGCAGCACTTGCCGTGCGCCCTCGATGGTGTACTTCTCGTCGCGCAGCAGGTACTTGATGCGGGCTACCAGTTCGATGTCGGCATCGGTGTAGACGCGCTGCCCGGCCCGGTTGCGGCGCGGAGACAGCTCGGCAAACTCCTCCTCCCAATGGCGCAGGACGCTGGTGTTCAGCTCGAAGCGGTCAGCGACTTCGCGGATGGAATGGTACAGCTTCTTCATAGCGCCTCCGATGCCATGGCTTGCTCCTGTGTGAAGAGGCCTGCAATTAGAACCCGCACACACCAGCGTGGCCGAAAGGTACAACATCCACCGATATCTTGCGCTGCCTGATTCTGGTCGCATACGCCCGTGACACGCTGGAAAACCGATGCCCTCCTCTTGCTGGCTGTCCTGATCTGGGGCGTCAACTTCCCCGTGATCAAGGGGCCGATGGAGGTGCTGCATCCGCATGTGGTCAACGTGCTGCGGTTCGCCTTCTCTGGGCTTGTACTCGGTGCGTTCCACTACCACGCCCAGCGGCGCGCCAACGAGGGCTTCTTCGCGCCGCTCCGGCAGCATGGCAAGGCGCTGGTAGGCCTCAGCGTGATCGGCTACGTGCTGTACCAGGCATGCTTCATCCTGGGCGTGGCCAACACGCAGGCTGGGATGGCCGCGCTCATCATCGCCAGCGCGCCGCTGTGGACCGCACTCATCACCCAGATCCAGGGTACCGAGCGGCTCGCCGGGTGGGGCTGGGCCAGCTTGGCCGTTACCATCAGTGGCACACTGCTCGTGGTGTTTCAGGACGGCACCGCCCTTACCGCTGGCGGCACCTCGCTCTTTGGCAACCTGATGATGCTAGGCGCGGCCTTTTGCTGGGGGGCGTATACCGCGCTGAGCAAGAACACGCTACGGCACGTGGGCGCCATCTCGTTGACGTTCCTCAACCTTGTCATCGCCGCGCCTGCGCTCGTCCTGTTGGCGCTTCCCCACTGGGATAGCACAGCCTTCCATGCGCTGGACGCGTCACTGTGGATGGCGATCGTCTACTCGGGCGCCTTTTCAGTAGGGCTGGCGATTGTGTTCTGGAACGTCAGCGTGAAACACACGAGCGCGGCTTATACCTCGGCGTTCGGCAATCTCGTACCCGTCGTTGCCTTGGTGACAGGCGCGCTCTTCCTCGGTGAGGTCATTACGTGGCAGCAGCTCGTGGGCGGCGCACTCATCATCGCAGGCCTGTATGGCATGCGGCGCCTCGGCTAGCGCCCGGCAGGCCGTTGTCGCATCGTCGCTTGTTGGGGGCACGCCTAGACCTTGACTACGGCGTCTCGCCGCCGTTGCAACGGATGTCCTCGGGGTCGCATGTGCCATCGCCTGTGGTGTCGGGGACGAACGCTTCGTACCCCACGAGTTGCGCGATCTCGTTCGACAAAAACCAGCTCACACGGGCCTCGACGCTTGCCCCGACGAAGCCGAAGCCGTTCTCTACGTTCGAGAACAAGCCGGGCTCAACCAGGGTCTCGAAATCGAAGCGTCCGCCGGGTGGGTCCCACTGCTGATCCACAGCGAAGCCACGCATGCGGATGGCCGACAGGCTGCCGTTGCCACCGGGTAGCTGGTCAAAGACGGTAAAACGATCTTCCGTCAGCGCAAGACGCACTCGAAACTTGTCATCGTCATACGTGCCTTCGTAGGGGATGGTGATCGTCGTCAGCGGCGAGCCCGGGATGACGCTGCGCACCTGGTAGTCCACGTTGAGCTCGATCATTTCTTCAATCCCCGACCACACGACCTCTTGAGTGTACAGGCGGTTGAAGGCTGCCGGCTCCTCAATGACCGCGACGGGGTCAGCGGGGATGCGCACCTCGGCGTATGAGGTGGCGCCGTCGGAGCGCGTCACTTCCAGGCGGTAGTCGTTGGTAGGCGTGGGCCGGAAGAGGTCGAAGAAGACGTGCCCGAAGTTGCCGTTGGCAAAGACGACCAGCGAGTCGCGCCAGACGCGTGTTTCGCCCGTGGTCAGGTCGATGGAGCGGACGACGGCGTCGATGCCTGCGTCAGGATCGCCCGGATCTAGCTCGTCGCGGATGGGCACCACGAGCACGGTTTGGGTATCGCTCTCGCCCGTGAGCAGCCCATACATACTGTACGGTCGCTCCGTGCCTACGATGGGCGTGAGCTCGTCTTCGCACGCGGCCAGGACCAGCGTGCCTACAAAGAGTAGCGGTAGAATGAGGTGCCAACGGTAACGCATCAGTCGATCTCCACTTTTACGCCGAAGGACGGCACGAGGGGCAGCTGGTTTACACGCCCGAGGGTAAATAGGTCTAGGTAGAACAGGTTGGTGCGGTCGTACCCGTTGATGAGTCCAGCCTGAAAGGTGGCCATCGCATGCTTGTGCAGCCGGACGTCGCGCTCCAGCGAAACATCGAGGCGGTGGTAGTCCGGCAGGCGCCCTCCGTACGGACGGTCGTAGATGACCCGCTGGAAGGGCTCGCGCTCGAAGATGTTGATCGAGGGGCGACTCACCAGCAGATACCCATCGAACCCGATCGCTTGGTTGTACGGGACGCCCGAGCCGTACTGCCATTGCGTGTTCAGGCGGAAGCCTGCTATCTCAACGTTGAGCAGCAATGTGAGCTGGTGCCGCCGGTCGTGGGGCGGGCTGAACAGCGCGCCTTCCTCGCCATACCAGATGGGTACCGTGCGCTGGCCAGCCTCGTACTCTACGTTGGCCAAGCCGTAGCTGGCCAGGACATGGAAGCCGGGGCGCGTGACTTCCATACGGAAATCGAGGCCCTGCGCCGTGCCATCAGCCTGCTGCAGGCGGGTGCTCGACCGCGGCAGCGCTGTCCACTCGGAGATGTACAGGTTTTTGAGGTCCTTGTAGAAGCCCTCCACGGACACATCAAGCGCGCCAAACGAGCCCTGCCACCCCACGAGCGCATGCATGGCTTCGGGTACACTGCCCAGTGGCGAGGCGGTCCATGGGGTGAAGATGTTGCCCGCGTCGCGGCGGTCGGTGAGGCCCACGATCTCCTGGTGGTAGATGCCCCATGCGGCGCTGAAGCGCTGGGCTCCATAGCGCCATACCCCTTTCAGGCGCGGCTCTATGAACGACACGCCCTTGCTCGGAAACGCCTGGAGACGCAACCCGCCCACGATGTTCAGATCACGGCTCAGGCGCAGGTCCGATTGCATGTACGCGCCCGCCTCCGTCAGGGACTCCCGGTCCGACGTGACATTGTCGAACAGATTACCCAGCTCGTTCTCAAGCGTGTAGGCATTGAGGAAGAACCCCCAGTTGAGGTCCATCCGGCGCATAAACGACGTCGCGTTGACAGCCACGTTGACCTGGCGCGTCATGGCCCGGCGCTCAGGGTTGCCGGGCGTGCCCACCTCGCTGTCTAGCTGCGTGCCGTTGATCAGGATTTCGGCTAGCATGGGCAGCGAGACCGGCAAGAGCAGGTAGCGCAACCCGATGGCATTGTTAGACCACTTGACCTCTTGATCTGTGGCCTCCAGATCAATGAGCTGGTCTTCGATGCCCGCCCCCAAGTCGGCACGGTCGTGGGTGCTGAGCCCCGTCACAGACAGCTGGCTGCTCTCGCTGAGGTTGGCATGGATCTTCCCGAAGCGGTCGCCGAAGTTGTAAGGCAGGGTCTGATCCACCAGCTGCGAGGCCCCTTGCTCAATCAGCGACTCGCGCGCAGAGAACAGGAACGACACCTTGTCCCGCACGATGGGCCCTTCCAGCCGCAGCGCACTCACAAACGGCGCCACGGAGGCCGCCCCGCCCAGCCGACGCTTGTTGCCGTTGCGCGTGGAGATGTCTAGCACCGACGAGAGGCGCCCGCCAAACTTGCTCTCGAACCCACCGGCATACACATCGGCCAAGTTGATGATATCGGACGGGAACGCGGAATAGAAGCCGACGATGTGAAAGGGCTGGTAGATGGGGATGCCGTCGAGCAGCACCAAGTTTTGTGTGGGCTCGCCGCCGCGGATGAAGAGCTGCCCGCCGCGGTCGCCCGTAGAGACGACACCGGGCAGCGTAGTGAGGTAGTTGGCGATGTCACCCGAGACATCGGGCGACGGGATGAGCTCGATGTCGCTGGCGCGCACGGTTTGCTGCCCCGCTACCACGCGCGCTGCCCCGGCGGTTTCGCGCTCGGCCTCGACCACGACCTCATCGATTTGGGCTTCATCGGCGGTGAGTTCGTACCGCCGGGTCAGCAGGTCGCCTCCGGCCAGGACCAGCGTGTCCTGCACGGCGATGTAGCCGATGTACGAGGCGCGCAGCACGTAGGTGCCGGGCTGTACCTTCGAGATGGCAAAGAACCCATCGCCATCCGTTGAGGCGCCGAGGAAGAGGTCCTGATCGTTGAGGAGGATGACGTTGACGCCCTCCAAGGGCTCTCCGTCTGCACCGTCTGTGACGAACCCTCGGATCGTCGCGGTTTGTGCTTCAGCCCGGTGGGCACACAGCCCTGCGCCGAGTGCGAGCAGCAGGGCCAATACCAATCGATTCATGAACTACAGCAGTAAGGTACAACGGTGCCAGAACGGCGCGAGGCGTCCATGTGGTGGGGGGTTGTTGCCCAACCTGTAGGACTGACAAGATGGAAACGTAACCACTACGTCACATGGAGGTAAGGCATTCCCCGCTGCACTCAAAAAAGAACGAGCCTGCTTTGGGAAGTGGCGTCAAAGTAGACAACGTAGCCGAGTCCTGTATCTCAATTTGGCCCTCGCCTCCGATCTTCCTCATTTACTCATGATCCCCTCGATGCCTCCCTCACCGGGCCTTGGGACCGCCTCGCCAATGCTGTTGACTCGTTGCGCGTGTACCCCAGATCAGGGTTTGCCCCACTTGACCACGTCCAATGGGCACGGATATTTTTGGGCGAAGGCCAGTACTGTGGGCCTCACCGCCCTCTTCACTTCCTTGCCTGTGGCTGCCGTGGCTCACTACTTAAAGCACGAGTTGTACGACCTTGTGCAACGTGACCCCGCTATCTTCGAATTCTTGCAAGCGGGCTCCCTCGATGGCATCTGGTACTGGGACCTCACCGACCCCGAGGTGGAGTGGATGAGCGCGCGCTTTTGGCAGGTCTTCGGCTATGACCCGGCTACCAAGCCGCACCGGGCCGATGCGTGGCAGGACATGATCCACCCCGACGACTTGGCGGTGGCGCTGGACAACTTTAACAAGCATTGCGCCGATCCCGACCACCCGTACGACCAGTTGGTGCGCTACCGCCATCAGGACGGGTCGATGGTGTGGGTACGCTGCCGGGGCTTGGCTATACGCGACGCCGACGGCACGCCCATTCGCATGCTGGGCGCCCACACCGAGGTCACGGCGCTCAAGGAAGCAGAGGCGGAGTTGGAACGCCAGAACCTTGCCCTTGGGCAGGCCAACGCCGAGCTCAAGCAATTCGCCTACGCGGCCAGCCACGACCTGCGCAATCCGCTGAACTCGCTCACGGCACTGCTCGAACGGCTCGACCAGCAGCGCGGCGCGCTCGACGCCACGGGACAGCACATGCTCACGCTCGCCACCAACATGGCGCACCGCATGCAGGACCTCATGGAGGGTATCAGCCAGTATTCGAGCCTGACCAACCGCTCTATCAGCTTCCAGCGCGTTGATGTTGCCGCGTTGGTCGCCAACGTGGTGAAGGACTTAGGCACCCTCGTCTCGGAGCGTGAGGCTGCGGTCACATGGGCGGACTTGCCGACGCTGCGTGCGCACGCGCCTGGGCTCCAGCAGCTCTTCCAGAACCTAATAGCCAACGCCGTCAAGTTCACGCCATCCGAGCGCATACCGCGTGTTCGCATTACCGCTACGCACACGCCGTACGCTTGGACCTTCGGCGTCAGCGACAACGGCATCGGGATTGCGCCGGAGCATCACGCGAAGATCTTCGACCTGTTTGCCCGCTTGCACAACGCGAGCGAGTACGCGGGGTCGGGGCTGGGGCTGGCGCTGTGCCGGCGCATCATCCAGCAACACGGCGGCCGCATCTGGCTCACCTCCACGCCGGGCGAAGGAACGACGTTCTTCTTTACCCTCCCCACCACACTCTAGTACCGCACTACACATGGCTCACGCTTATCTCGATCGCGTTGTTTTGATTGACGACAGTACCGCAGACCTCTTCCTCAACCAGATGGTGCTGGAAGAGTCGGGCCGGGTGAGTCAGATTGACACGTATACCTATGCCGATGAGGCACTTGCAGCCCTCACCACGCCCGATGCTCCACCTGTGGATCTCATCTTGCTGGACATCAACATGCCGCGGATGAATGGCTTTGAATTTGCCGAGGCGTATGAGGCCGCCGTTGATCTTGACACAGCCCCAGTCATCCTGATGCTGAGCACCTCGAAGCACGAAGAGGATACGCGCCGCGCCCAGCAGTACGCCTGCATCCGCGCCTACATCAACAAGCCGTTCACGGCAGCGCAGTTTACAGCCGTCCTAGAACAGCACTTCGCGCCGGGAGCGTGACGCGGGTTGTCCTTAGCCTACTCGCCCTCTGCTGGGGCTGCAGCAGTCCACCGCCGCCCGGTGTCCTGGCTCCTGACCCGCCCGTGCAAGTCAGCCTCAGCGCCGAGCCGCTGGCGCATCGCGGCTACACGCTGCTCCCGGTGGCCACGTTCGAAGTCACCGCGCGCGTGCTGGGTGTGGAGGGGTACCACGGGCAGCGGCACGGCCGCCTCGCACCGTACGACATCGCCCTGGGCTGGGGGCTGATGTCGGACACCGCCGTGCTCGAACGGCTCGACATCGCCCAGCACGACAGGCTCTACCGCTGGTCGCGCCGCGACGGCGCCCCCGACACGCCCACCATCATCCGCCACAGCACCAACATCCACATCGTGCCGGCGTCATCAGGGCTCGGCGGACGCGTAGCCAGCCTACGACATGGCGACGTGGTCACGCTCCGTGGCCAATTGGTGGACGCCCTTGCACCCGACGGCAGCCAGTGGCGCACCTCGCGCAGCCGCACCGATGCGGGCATGGGCGCCTGCGAGATCCTGTGGCTGGAAGCCGTCGAGACCCGCAGCGTCAGCGGGCGATGACAAGCGGCGCCACCCGGCGTTCGTGCCCGTGATGGGTAGCGGGCGTGCTGCTTCGCCACGCGATGAAGTAGGTGCCTGCAGGCCAGTCCGAGACGGGGATGCTCACCTCACCTCGTTGCTGGGTGGCGTGGTACACCTGCTGCCCCAGGGCGTTGTAGGCCGTCACGTCGTAGGGCGCCGTGGATGCGTTGCGTACCGTGACCACATGAGCAGCTGGGTTGGGATACATGCTCAGACCGGGGCGCGCATCGGGTGCGTCGGCCTCTACCGAGGTCGAGGTAGGACACGTCAGGTTGCGCATGAAATCGATGGTGCCGCTGAACACGGCGGTGCTATCGCGTGAGAAGAGGAAGCTGAGGTGGCTGCGGCTGTTGCGGACGGTGAAGAGCTGGTTCGGCACGCCAACGGCATCGGCGGCTTGCTTGACGGCGGCGCTGCCGTACGAGAAGGCGGGGAACGAAAACGCGTCGGTGGTGCCGTAGCCGTAAGGCACGATGGGGTCGCGGTCGTCGTGGGCGCTGTAGAACGGCGCGCTGTTGGCGTCGACCCAGTCGGCGCGGATGAGCGAGCCCGCGTAGTTCATGGCGCCGCGCACGCTCGACGCGTACTGCGTGTTGTCGCTCGTATCGCCCTCGAAGCCACCGAGGTCGTCCAGAATGGCTTGGATGTGCTCGGGCACGGCATCGCCAGCATCGAAGTGCGCCAGGTGCAGGCTCATCACCCCACCTGCCGAGACGCCGCCCGCGTAGATGTAGTCCGGGTGGATGCCGAAGCGGTCATCGGTGGCGGCATCTTCGCGGAAGTAGCGCACGGCGGCCCGCATGTCGTGCGAGGCCCGCAAGGCGCCCTCAAACAGCTGTGTGGAGTCGGTGATGGCGATGTCAATGAGGCGGTAGTCGATGGTGGCGGTCACGTAGCCGAGCTGCGCGAAGCGGTAGGCGAACCAGCTCATGTCGAAGCGGTCGCCGGAGACGAAGGCACCGCCGTGGGCAAACACGATGAGCGGGCGCTGCGCGAGGGCATCGCCCTGGGGTTCGTAGACATCCATCCGCAGCGTCTGCTGCATGCCGCCCATGGTCGTGTTTTGCCCGTATACCACGTCGCGCGTGACGTTGAGCGTGGCGAAGGTGGGCTGCTGATACCGGGTAGCCGTGCAGTCGAGCGATTGCGCCGAGACGGGCCCGGCGAGGGCGCAGAGAACGAGGAACAGGAGGGCGAGGCGCATGGGAGATCGTGGTCAACGTGAGTGGTAACACGCCGCGCTACGCCGCCCTCGTGCGCCAGGTTAGGCCATCCAGCATTAGCGGCAGGAGAGCGTCACATTGCCCGCCGATTGTGACATCCGGTGACCATACGCGGTGACATGCATGACATCGGTTACTATCCCGTCATGTATGCCGCGAATCGTGTACCTTGCGCATCCCTCTTCACCAGTGCCCGTCGTCATGCGCTCTTGCCTGTTGCTTCTCGCCCTTCTTGTTTGCGCGCCGAGCGTGTTCGCACAGCCAGCGGATCGGCCCAACATCCTGCTCATCCTCACCGACGACCAGGGCTGGGGCGACCTCTACAGCCACGGCAACGCCGAGATCGACACGCCGCACCTGGACCGTCTCGGCGCTGAGGGCACACGCTTCGAGCGGTTCTACGTCAGCCCGGTGTGTGCGCCTACGCGGGCGGCTTTGCTGACTGGGCGCTACCCACTGCGCACGGGCACCCACGGCGTCACGCGTGCCCACGAGACGATGCGCGCCGAGGAGACCACGCTGGGCGAAGTGCTACAAGCCAACGGCTACGACACGGCGCTCTTCGGCAAGTGGCACAACGGCTCGCACTTCCCACACAACCCCAACGGGCAGGGCTTCGCGGAATTCTTCGGCTTCAGCATGGGCCACTGGAATAACTACTTCGACACCGACATGGAGCACAACGGCACGATGGTCCGCACCGAGGGCTACGTCACCGATGTCTTGACCGATGCGGCCGTGGACTACATGCGCCAGGAGCGCGAGGCGCCGTTCTTCGCCTACGTCTCCTACAACACGCCGCACAGCCCCTTCCAACTGCCCGACCGCTACTTCGCGAAGTACAAGCGGCGCGGCTTCAACGATAAGAACGCGTCGGTGTACGGGATGGTGGAGCACATCGACGACAACGTGGGGCGCCTCTTGGCCGCACTGGAGGCCACCGGGCAGCGCGAGAACACGCTCGTCATGTTTCTAACGGATAACGGCCCCAACGGCCAGCGCTACAACGGCGGCATGAAGGGCACCAAGGGCAGCGTCAACGAAGGCGGCACGCGCGTGCCGATGCTGATGCAGTGGCCGCGGATGCTGCCTGCCCGCCAGGTCGTCCGCCCCATCACCGCCCACATCGATGTGCTGCCTACCCTGGTCGACTGGCTGGACCTGGACAACCCCGGCACCAAGCCGCTCGATGGCGTGAGCTGGGCGCCGCTGCTGCGCGGCGAGGCCGACACGCTGCCCGACCGCATGATCTTCAACCACCATGTCACCATGGGCGAGCCGCAGCCAACGCCCGCCTCCGTGCGCACCGAGCGCTGGCTGGCTGTCAACACGCGCGGCGACTGGGAGCTGTACGACATGCTCACCGACCCGATGCAGCAGAGCGACGTCGCCACCCTCTACACTACCGTGACGGCCAAGCTGTCCGAGGCGTGGACCAGTTGGTTCGCCGACGTCACGTCGGAGGGCTTCGCGCCCATCCCCGCTGAACTCGGCCACGCCTCCCACCCGACGCTGCGCCTGCCCGGCCACGAAGCCATCGTCCACCGCACGGGCGATGCTGGACTGTGGTACCACAAAGGTCAAGGCTGGTCGAACGACTGGCTCGACACCTGGACCGATGCCGACGCCTATGCGACCTGGCCCATCCGCGTCGTTACAGCGGGTGCGTACCGCGTGCAGATCGAGTACGCCGTCCCCGAAGCCCACACGGGCGCGGGTCTCGAAGTCGATGTCGCTGGCGCGGCGGTACGCGGCACACTCGCCGAGGCGCACGATCCCGAGTACCGCCACAGCCCTGACCGCGTCTACCGCGGCGAGGTCTACGAGAAGACGTGGGCCACGCTCGACCTCGGCACGCTCGATCTACCCGTTGGCACTACCGATGTCACGTTGCGCGCGACCTCCATTCCGAACGGCGAGGTAGGCCAGATCAAGACCGTGGTGCTCACCAGATTGAGCCGCTAACCCTGCCCGACGCGCTCACGCACCCACGCATCCACGCGCACACGCTCAGCTGACTTGAGACCTGCCGACCTGCGCCCTGAGACGACCACGCCTGTGCTTGCGCGTTTGAGCACGATGCTGTTCCTGCAGTTCTTCGTGTGGGGTAGCTGGTACGCCACCACGGGCAACTACATGGCGGCGATGGGCTGGACGGCGCACGTCCACTGGGCGTATACCGTGGGGCCGTTGGCCGGGCTGCTCACGCCGTTCTTCCTCGGCTTCGTGGCGGATCGCTTCTTTGCCGCCGAACGCGTCTTGGGCGTGCTGGGCGTACTCGGCGCCGTGCCTATGTTCGCCTCAGCGTTCGTGGACTCGCCGACGCTGTTCGTGGTGCTGCTCTTGGCCCACACGCTCTGCTTCTTCCCCACGCTCGGGGTAGCCAGTTCGGTGGCGCTGCACCACATCACCGAGCGCGAGCGGCACTTCCCGCGCGTGCGGCTCTTCGGCACGCTCGGATGGATTGCAGCAGGCGGCGTGGTCAGCGGATGGCTGGCTGCCGATGCCACGGCGCTCCCCCTTCAGATCGCTGCGCTGGGCTCGCTGGCGTTTGGCCTGTACGCGTTCACGCTGCCGCACACGCCACCGCCTGCAGCAGGCCAACAGGTCACCGTGCGGCAGGTCCTCGGCCTCGACGCGCTCAAGACGCTTGGCAGCGTGCCGTTCTACACGTTCCTCATCTGCGATGTCATCGTGGCGATCCCGTATGCGCTCTACTACGCGTACGTCCCGCTCTACATGACCGCGCTGGACGTCGCCGCCCCCGCGTTCAAGCTGACGTTCGGGCAGTGGACCGAGGTCGCGGTGATGCTCATCCTGCCGTGGGCCTTTGCCCGCCTGGGCATCAAGTGGATGGTGGTGATCGGGATGGGCTCGTGGATGATCCGCTACGGCCTCTTCTTCGCAGCCGCCGACGCCGTCTCGCCCAGCACGTTCATCATGGCAGGCATCCTGCTGCACGGCCTCAGCTTCACCTTCGTCTACATCGCCGCCCAGATCTACATCGACCGCCGCGCCACGCCCGACATCCGCTCGCAAGCGCAGGGATTGCTCGTGATGGTACGCTCCGGTATCGGCATGCTGATGGGCGCGCAGGTGGCCGGGCTCATCTTCAACACGTTCGTCGGCAGCTACGCCCCCACCGCCGACTGGCGCGTGCTCTGGGCCATCCCCATCGTCATCGTCTTCTTCATGACCCTCGCCATGGCCATCCTCTTCTACGACGACTCCCAGTAACTCACACGAATTGGGGGTACCTCGCCGATCTGGCGTGGGCGAAGCGCTCGTTGATTCCGACAGCGTAGTTTTTGGCGACGCGATGGCGTTCTTGGACCATGCGCTGATGGGTATGAGCATTCTGTTCTGGGTATAACCCGCAGAAGCTCATCCCAAACCTCTGCCCAAGAAGCCGCGCATACGCTCTCCGATACCACTCACCAAGTTCATCACGTATCACTGAGGAGGTATTCCCATGGCGTTTCGTTGTCTACTCTCTGTCGCCATTCTTGTCCTACTGGCGGCATCCACAGCAAAGGCGCAGACTACGCAGTTCAGCGATTACGTTGAAGCTGCTACCTACGCCGCCGACGAAGGCAGAACCCTGCTCGTTTACTTCTACTCGACCGAGCGCGGCCACCCCACACAACTGCGGGACTGGCTAACGGATGAGGCTGCCACTGATGAATCGTACAAGCGCTTCGCCGTCGCGGGCTTCGATGTAGACACCGCATCAGGACGCGCGTTGGCTGAGGCACTCTACGGACGCGAACGCTTGGCAGCGTATGACAAGAGCCAAGCCGCGCTTGTGGTAGACCACGGTTGGAGGCGGCGTGGCGTGGCCTTCCTGGGCGCCTCGCAACCTCCCCTCGACGCGACAACATGGCATACGTTTGTATCCAACGCGATGCGCTCACCCAACTCCCCCCCTGCAGAGTAAATAGCAAGAGCGCTGTGGTGGCGAATACCAAAGCCCATGCGCTGACGAGTTGGCGGCCTGCTCAGCCCGAACCAGCGAATGTTACAGTCAGGCTACAGCTCATCGCATAGTATGTGTTTAGTGAAGGAGCTCACTACACGACAAAAAAGGATCAGTCAGCCAGCGAAGCTACTTTGGATGGTAACCACACCTTCCTAGCTACTTCACCGCTGACTGTCCATGACCGAGTCTACTGCCTTGCTGCCGTTTCTGCAACACCACTTGCCCT
>JBCDJT010000045.1:0-34450 GCA_038747545.1 Bacteroidota bacterium | reverse complement strand
TTCAACGACATCTACTACATGTACGCCACGCACGTGGATGTGAACGCCGCCTACGAGTTCCGCCAGGGGCTGCGCGTCTTCTTCGAGGCCAACAACCTCACCAACCAGCCGCTGCGCTACTACCAGGGCGCCCGCAGCCGACTCATCCAGTCGGAGTTCTACAACACGCGCTTCAACCTTGGCGTGAAGTACGACTTCTAGCAGGCCGCCGTACGATGTGAACGCGTGGAGGGGCAGGCATCGGGCTGTACGGATGCCTGCCCCTCGCGCACGAATCTTATGCTTCCGCGAGGAGCCTCATGCGACACCTATTACTGTTATTGCAAGCTTTCATCATCGTTGGAGGGTTGGGCTGCGAGCCCAGCGCAGAGTCGGCCACCGATGCACCTGCCCCAGCATCGACCGCCGCATCCGTCACGCCCGTTGTCCTCCAAGAAGCATTTCTTACACCCAGAGACACGCTGGACAATGTGGACTCGCCTGCGGTGTGGCACGGCCCCGATGGTGAGCACTGGCTTTTAGCCACGGCCAAGTACACCGATGTGCTCATCGCCTACGATGCCTCGACGGGCGAGCCGCTGAAGCGCCTCGGCGGATCGGGCACGGCGCTGGGGCAGATGGAGCGTCCCAACGGAGTGCTGGTGCTGAACGACCTGGCCTGGGTGGTGGAGCGCGACAACCGACGCGTTCAGGTGCTCACCTTGCCCGATTTTGCCTCTCTTGGTGCGTTCGGGATGGATGAACTGCTCAACCCCTATGGCCTCACGGCTTTCGAAACGTCGCCTGGAATGTATCATGTGTACGTGACCGATAACTACGAGCAGCCCGACGAGTCCGTCCCGCCCGATAGCGAACTGGGCCGCCGCGTGCGGCAGTACGAGGTGGCGATCACCGATGCTGCGCTCTCGACAACGCTCGCAAACACCTTCGGCGAGACCGCCGGGGCAGGCGTGTTGCGCGTCGTTGAGTCGATCTATGCTGATGTGTCCAACGATGTGCTGCTCATCGCTGAGGAGAACGAGGGCGAGTCATCGGTGAAGGTCTACCAGCTTGACGGGACGTTTGCGGGTGAGCTGATACCCTCCACATTCTTCCCGAGCGAAGCCGAGGGGCTTGCCCTGTACGCCTGCGGTGCCGACACAGGCTACTGGCTCGCCACCGACCAGAGCCACACGGCCAACGCCTTCCACGTCTTCGACCGCATGACGCGGGACTACCTCGGCAGCTTCACCGGCGAGGTAGTGCGCAATACCGACGGCATCGCGCTCACCCAAACCCCGCTGCCCGGCTTTCCGGCAGGCGCCTTCTATGCCGTGCATAACGACGGTAATGTTGGCGCCTTCAGCTGGGCCGAAATTGCCGAGGCACTCGACCTGCGCCAAGACTGCACAGCGCCCTAGCCGTGTGCTAGAAGGCGATCTGGCCGAACGTGAACGTGGTTTCTACCGTGTCGTCCTCGAACCGATATGCTACGCGGAAGCCCATCCTGAGCGGGAAGATCAGCTCGAACGCCCCCACATCGGCGATGAACTCGATGCCCGCGCTCGGCAGCGTGTCGGTAATGCTGGGAATGCGGGTGTCGTTCGACGTGATCGTGCCTGCGGCGAAGTCGAAGAACATATTGGCGCTCAGCCGGGTGATCCCGAACCAGTTGCGGTAGCCGAGGTCGGGGTAGGCGAGCGGGAGCGCATAGTTGGCCGAGCCGCGCAGGTAGTCGTCGTAGCTGAAGAAGCGGTAGCCACGCGGCATGGTGACGTCGCTGCCGAAGAGCCCGCCTGTGGTGTTGCGTTCGGCCTCCACGACGAGCGCGATGCCATGGTGCCGCCCCAGTCCGGGTAGCCCGAGGCGAAGGCGCCCATACGTCTTCGTCCCCACATCCTCCGACTCAAACGGCGCATGCTGTAGCGCTACGACAAACGACTGCGCGTTACGGGCGATGAGGTCGCGGGGGGCTCGGTCCTGGGCGCGCGATGCCGCAAGGCTGTGCTGGACGGGTACAAAGGTGGTACCGCCGTTGAACAACTGCACGCCATCCACCTGCAAGTAGCCCACCTCGCTCGCCACGCTGATGGCGCGCGTGAAGATGCCCTGCTGGTAGAACAGCGGCACCCGCACGCCGACCTCCACCTGTGTCTGCGTCCAGTCCAGTCGCTGCCGCTCGCCATCCACGGTGCGGACCAGCGCTTGCTGACCGTACGACGCATCCAGCGTGAGGATGGGGAAGAAGCGCGCATAGGCCAGGTTGAGTTCGCCCTGCCACGTCTCGCGCTGGCGGTTGTACGTAGGGCCAACCGAGAGCGAGAGGGTGTTGAGCAGGTTGGTCGAGAGGAGCTGCACGCTGACCTCGTTCTCATCGGCGGCCGCCGTCCAGCTGTGGAAGCGCAGCGCGTTCGCGGCCCGGCGGTACGGGCGGGTAGCGTAGGTCTCGGTGGGAATGTTCGCCTCGTCCAGCGTCGCCTGACTCTCTTCGGTGATGAGCGGCGAGATGTAGACCACCGGGTCGCGCTCAACGTCATCAAGCGGTATCCACGTGTCAGGCGCCAGCGGCATCGTGGCCACATCATGGCCCAACACCGTGTAATCGCTGAAGACGAGCTGCGTGCCATCGGCCGAGACGTCGGGCATAAACGCACCCACAGGCCGCGAGGTGACCTGGTACTGCGCTTTCGTGGCTACGTTGACAGCGAAGATATTGTCGATGCCGGTGTACGGCGTCTGGAACAGCACGTAGCCCTCCATCGCCGTGGGGTTGGTCATGTCGATGTGCTGGTAGGGAATCAGTGCGTCGGTATCGCCTGTGGCCACCTCCAGCAGCGACAGGGCTTTCCCCGTCGAGAGCCCCGAGTGGATGTAGGCAAGGTGCTTCCCATCGGGCAGCCACGCGAGGCCCGAGATCCACTCACTGCTCGGGAAGCGGGCCACCTCCTCGCCCGAGCCCACCGCGTAGATCACCAGCGCCGTCTCGCGCGCAGGCGTGAACTCGACCGCCGCAAGCCGTTGGCCATCGGGCGAGAGCTCGGGGATGAACAGGTTCGTGCCCGCCGTCTGCATCGTGACCCCGCCGCCGATGCGTGCCACAGTCGCCTTGGAACGGCTCTGGTAGCCGAAGCGCGGGTGCGGAGCGTTATGGCTGAAGGCCACGGCCCCCGCCGCCACGGAAAACGCCCTATTCGCATCACGGTCGATGCCGCGAATCTTCGTCTCCTGCCCGTCGGGCGAGAGGCGCACCAGCACGGGCGCGTGGCTATGTCCAGACTTAATCGCCACCACCGACCCGTCGGTGTCAAAGTGCGGGTGGATGTAATTGGTCCAGTTCCGGTTGGCGCGTGGCGTGTGGATGGTAGCTGGCGTGAGGGTCAGCCGCTCCTGTTGCGCGGTCCACAGGCCTTGCAATTCGTCCATGGCCGCATCGTACGTCTGCGTCGTGTTCAGCCCGGTCTCGCGCTTGAGGCGGTTGGAAAACCACAGCGGCCAGAACGGCAAGCGCGACGTCTGCTGGAGCACGTTGGCCCATGTGGAGGCGTCGTAGTGGCGGTTGATGTGCGTGGTGAGGGCGTAGCCCAACTGGTAGTGCGACGGGTAGAAGTCGCGGAACGAGCGGTGGAGCGCCTTGTGGTAGGGATAGCGGATGTCCTCAAGCAGCAGCGCCCGGATGTGCATATCGAAGCTGGGCAGCCGCCCGCGCCCCGACCGGCTCAGCGTCGTCTCGGCACCCACCGCGTCGCCTTCCAAGAACCAGATGGGCGTGGAGAAGAACGACAGCCCCGAGCGCGCCAAGTCGCCGCCGACGAAGCTCCCCAGCCGGATAACCCCGCGGTTCAGCGCCGAGAACTGCGCCACGTGGCGGTATTCATGGACGGCCAGGAGGTTGTACCACTCGCTCGTGCCCACGAGGCTAGACGCGCCGGGGAAGGCGGGCGTGCTGAACCATACTGTACGCCGTGGCACCAGCGAGACGAACCCGTTCGCGGTCACGTTCTGGTTGATCAAGAGGACGGGCAGCTTCTTCGGCCGTGTGTCCAGTGCCTCAGCAGCGCGCGTGTAGAGGTGTTCCAGCGTGTTGGCCGTGCGCTGCGCTTCGGCGTCCAGTCCCTTCGGAAAGATGACGTTGAAGTGGGCGGTCGAGAGCTGGAGCCACCGCTCGTTGGGGGGCGTCTGCTCGGTGGTGAGGGTCTGCGCCGAAAGCGAGAGCGGGGCCACCCAGAGCAGAGCAGTGAGGCAAAGCAGGCGCGTCATAGGGTAGGATAGCGGTAGGCGAAGCTGACGTCGAAGGAAACGCGGAGGGCTACGCATGCCAAGGCTATACCCCATACCCTCGTCAGGTGCTCAACGCGGGCACTCACGGCATCAGCTGAACCCGCCCAAACACCGACGCATCACGCCACGCCACGTTCTTGTCCGGGCCGGGGATGAACACGGAGCCGATGAAGTGCTCACGCTCGTCCCCGCCGTCGTTGTCGCAGTACGCGATGGCAAACCCCATCGTCTTCCCGATGCCAAGGTCTACGGCCGTGTTGTTGTCGCGGTTATCCCGATAGCGGCGTGAGTACACGGTGATGGCGACCTCCCACACGGCTGTGTTGCCCGTCTGCACCCGCTCCATGCGGATGTGGTCGGTATAGTAGCGCGGTTGCCGGGATGTGTCGAGGTCAACGGCCTGTCCATCCAGCGCAATGTGGTAGGCGAAAGCGTTGTGGTTGTACGTATGGTCGCCGCCCGACGCGTCTTCGTCGAGGAAGATCTCCAGGCAGTCATCGCGCCAGTAGTTTTCGAGCCCGTCGGCGAAGTGGTCGTTGATGACGTCGTCGGTGATTTCGGCCAGCACATACAGCGTGTTCGCATCCCACGCCATCTTGTACCGCCCCGAGAAGTCCTCCGCCGATGGTTCCTCCCCCAGCCACACATGCCGGATCGGGTTCCACGTCACGCGCTCCCACACAGCCTCGTTGCCCACCCCGTCAATTTGGAGCGAGTCGGTGGCTAGGGGCGCCTCGTAATAATCATCCTCGAAGGGGCCGTAGGAGGCGGCCGTATTGGCGTCATCATCCAGCATGAGGAAGTCGCATCCAGCGAGGGCAAGGCAGAGGAGGAGGCAGGCGAGACGCGGCATAGCACTACGGGTAGGTGAGCGAAGTGAGGGCAAGGTACGACGCAGGCGTTTGGGATAAACAGCGCACCGTCATTTGGGCAAGGCGCGCCGTCAGTCCTGGTGCCGCAAGCCCGTCAACGGGGGCAACTCCGTTGGGCCGAAGCTGACGTTGTAGCTGCTCTCAAGCACCACCCGGTCGTCCTCGAAGCGAAGGATGAGGGTGGAGGTGTACGGCGTACCGTACGCAGCGAGTTTGAGCGTGAAGGTGGCGTCACTAGTCCATGCGCCGCTGGCGGCCATGCGAGGCATCGGAGGGACGCCCAGCAGGGCGCCGATGCCGTTGGAGAACGCGCTACTGCTCTTGATCCACCTGCCGTGACCGATGGGCATCGCGTCTTCGCCAGCGGCCGTTCGGGTGTGCAAGGTCGTTTGATCGCCAACCAGGCTGAGCTTGATCGCGCGCAGGCCACGATCATTATCAGGGAAGGCAAACCATTGGTCCTGGATGTGCTCGGCAGCTTGTGATGTTGCCTCACCGCTGGGTACCGCGACGCTGAGGTTGCCTAGCTTGGCAGCGAGTGCGGCGTGTGCGCCCGGGTTCTCGTCCAGTGCCTCAGCGGATAGCGCAGGAAGCAGGTGCTCCCAGACGAGGTTCATCACAGCCTGCATGTCGCGGGTGCCAGCCGTCATGGCGAGCACGGCGTTGTGTTCGGGGAAGACCATACAGTATTGCCCGAACGCACCATCGCCGCGATACGTGTCGTAGCGCGAGCGCCAGAACTGATAGCCGTAGCCCTGGTCCCAATCGCTTGTAGGCGAGGAGCCGTTCGCGGTCTGCAGCCTTGTGGCCTCAGCCACCCACGCGGCGGGCAGGAGCTGTTCGCCGTTCCAGGCGCCGTGTTGCAGGTAGAGCTGGCCCAGCTTGGCGATCTCCTCCGTCGTTGCCGACAAGCCAAACGCGCCAGCCGTGATGCCTTCCGGGCTCGTCATCCACCATGGGTCGGTAAAGCCAAGCGGCTCGAACAGCCGAGGGCGGAGGTACTCCAGCACGGTCTCGCCCGTCGCTTGCTGCACCATCGCCGAGGCCATGTAGGTCGCGGGCGAGTTGTAGACGAAGCGCGTACCCGGCTTGAACGGAACAGGGTGCGCAAAGAACCGCTCCGCCCATGTGGCGCCCGGCGTGTTGCGTTCGCGCCAGAACGACGGCTCCGTCTCGTGCCCCGTGTTCATCCGCAGCACGTCGCGGAGGCGCATGGCTTGCAGATAGTACGATGGTTCTGCGGGGGCTTCCCCGGGGAAGGCATCAACAACACGGTCATCCAGGCTCAGCTTGCCTTCGGCGATGGCCAGCCCCACCGCGGTGGCGGTGAAGCTCTTGCTCAAGGAGTAGAGCACATGGGGTGTTTCGGCGTCGTACGGCGTCCACCAGCCCTCGGCTATCACCTGCCCGTTGCGCACCAGCATCACGCTGTGCATGGCATCGACCTGGGTGTCGAGGGCTTCAACGAAGGTCAAGAGTGCGCTAGAAGCGATGCCTTCGGCCTCGGGCGTGCTGCGTGGGAGCGCCTGGGACGTGTCAGGGGCTGCCGCAGGAGCGAAGGCAAGGGCAAGCGCGAGGCAGAGAGCGTGCATAGGAGCTGTGACGCGAGTGGACAGGTAGCCATAGTAGGGGAGACCACGCATATCCACAACGGGGAGCAGCTACATGAGCGTGTAGAGCTTGCCCGGCAGTGGCTTATCCAGGAACGATGCCGTGTCGCGCGTGACAGCGGCCACGGCATTAAGGTCGATGCCCGTCTCAACGCCGAGTTGGCCGAGCAGGTACGCCGTGTCTTCGGTAGCGATGTTGCCCGTTGCACCGGGGATGAACGGGCAGCCGCCGAGGCCGCCCAGTGAGGTGTCGAAGCGCGCAATGCCGCATTCCAGCGCGGCCACGACGTTGGCCATACCCAAGCCGCGGGTGTCGTGCAGGTGAAGCACCAGCGGCACGTCGCCCAAGATGGCCTGGATGGCCTGGACGCGCTCGCGAATCATCACGGGGTTGGCCATACCTGTAGAGTCGGCGAGTGAGAACGATTCGAGGTCCTGCGTTGCAAAACGGCGGGCCAAGGCTTCGATCTCGGCCAGCGGTACATCGCCTGGAGCCGCGTAGCCAAACACCGTCTGGAGGCCCAACTGTGGCCGGAGCCCTGCGCCGTGCGCCGCCTCAATCATCGCCTCGGCTTGGGCCACGCCTTCCTCGACGGTCATGTTGGCGTTGTCACGGCTGTGCTGGGGGTGGGTGGCGATGGAGAGGTCGATGTGGGTGAGGCGTGTCTGTGCGGCTCGGGCCACCCCGCGTTGGTTGAGGGCCAGGCCCGTGTAGACGACGCCCTCCAAGCTGGGGAGGCCTTCGACCACAGCCTCAGCGTCGGCCATTTGGGGTACCCACTTGGGATGTACAAACGACGTTACCTGTATGCGCTTGAGGCCGGCCTTGGCCAGGCGGGTGATGGTCGAGATCTTGCGCGCGCTGGAGATGGGCGTGGCCTCGAACTGGAAGCCGTCGCGCGGTCCGACTTCGCACAGTTCAGCAACCGCTGGATACATCGATGCTACCCCTGTAAATATGACGGGCGTTCTTACGACAACGCTGGAAGGGGTTCCAGTTTGCTGGCGCAGGGTGTGGGTACCTGCAGTGAATTGTAACAAAACGCAGGTTGGACGTGTGCAGGCGGAGATAAGTGCCAATGTGACTTGAACATACGAGGTGTTTCATGTTTACTGTATACGTTAGTACAGGCGATATACGTAGCAGTTAGTAGATCGCAATATCCACATCTTCTTACAGCAAACAGGTAGTACACATGCGCAACCTCACTGGCGTCCTCTGTTTAGCATTAGCCGTCTTCACCTTCGGGTGCGACGACACGGTCGTAGACCCCATGCCTGAAGCAGGGCCCGACGAAGTCGTGGAGGTCAACCCGGACGACATCGCCGCACCAGACAATGCCTTGGCTCAGCCGCCTGTAGTGGCTACGTATGACGCCGCGACCAACACCGTTACCATCGATTCCATGATCGCCTCGGATGCGGTATTCGCTGCGGTCTGGTACAAGGGTACCCTGTCCATCTCGGGCAACCAGATCTACATCGCAGGACTCTCAGACAACCTGCTTGGCTTCGTACGGCTGGAAGAGGGCGTCACCGAAGGGATCGAGATTGTGCTAAGTGGCACCGTGCCTGACGATGCCAACAACATCCTTGTGTCCCTGCACCGCGACTCACACCAGCTGGGCACGTTCGAGCACGCAATGCTGACCAACACGGACTCGGAGGCTTGGGGCCGCGATGTGCCTGTGCCGCACGAATACAGCTTCACCAACCCCGACACCAATGAAGTGACGCCCACCACGCTGCCGCTACACGCCTACATCATGTTCTAAGCCAACACGATGCCCGCGCCCATCTGCGCGCCACCTCCTCAGAGCTACATCCTAAACCAAGCAATCAGAGAACAATGCGTAAGCTCCCTGGGATACTCAGCCTCGTCGTACTCATTGGTCTTTTGGGGTGTCAGGACGGCATCGTCGACGCTACGGCTGATGTCGAACCGCTCACTGCCGAAGAGGTCGCTGCTCGCAATACCGACGATGCCCCTGTGCAGGCGCGCTACGACGCCGACGCGCATGCCGTCATCGTCGATACAGTCGTCGAGAACGAAGCCGTTTTCGCCGCTGTGATCATCGATCCTGCAATTTCGCCGCCTTCGGAGCGTCTGAACGCTCATGTCTTTGGCGCAGGAGGAACGGACAACCCGCTCGTTGGCCTGCTTCGGATAGAGCCGGGGCAAACGGAGAACATCGTGATCCCGCTCGTCGATGACATGCCGCAAAGCACATCCCAACCCGATGGCAAAGCTGGACTCATTGTGTCTTTCCACACGGACACGCACGAACTAGGCGTGTTCGAGCATACGCTGCGGGTGGCACCTGGCCGATCGTTCTTGTTGGAACGCGATGCCCCCGTGCTCTTCGACTACACGTTTACCGATGAAGCCTCGAACCGCGAGTTCACCCAGACGCTTCCGCTTCATGCCTTTATGGTCATCGACGTGTAGTGAACTGATCAAGTCAAGAGTGACGGAGAAGGGCGTCGCACGCTGTGCGGCGCCCTTCTCTGCTTTAGTGACTAATGGCTGACGAGCTTGCCTCGATAAAAGTGAAGAATGTACAACGCGAGCGCTAGGGCATTTTTGGGCTTGTATTTGCAAAAGAGATGCCTTTACGTGCAAAGGCAAAGGGCCCCAAGTACAGGGCGGCTCCTTTGCCACAATACCTGCTCCTCCTCCTCATTCTACAGGTAGTACCCATGCGTAAGCCCTCAGCGCTACTCAGCGTTTTACTGGTCTTTGGTCTTCTTGGCTGCCAGGATAGCATCGTCGACGCCACGGCCGAAGACGAGATGCTGACCTCAGAAGACGTAGCGGCCTTCGGCGGAAATACCGATGCGGAGCCACTCCAGGCCCGCTACGACGCAGCCAGCCACTCGATCATCATCGATCACATGATCGAGAACGATGCGGTCTTTGCCTCCGTGGTCGTCGATGGCGCGCTGATCCAGTCGGGTGATGGAGGCGTCTACGTTATTGGCGTAGGGGCTGGCAACGTGCAAGCTGGGTTCACGAAGATTGAACCCGGTCAAACGGAAGGTATCGTCATCCCGCTCGCCGAGACGTTGCCCGTAAGTCACGCCACGCCCGAAGGCGTCACGGGGCTGCTCGTCACGGTCCATACGGACTCACACGAAATGGGCACGTTTGAGCACTTCAACCGCCTCGCCAGTGGTTCCTTCACCTCCGAAAAAGACGGGCCAATAGCTCATGACTACACCTGGATCGACCCCGCCACCGGGAACGAGGTTGTGGAGAGGCTGCCACTATACGCCTTCCTGAACATCGATAGATAGTCGATTACAGCTTAGCTGTGATGGAAAGGGCTCCGTACGTTGTGCGGGGCCCTTTGCTATTGCACCATCTGCTCGTAGAGGCGGCGGAACTCATCTGGCGTCTGCTTGAACTCATGGTCACCTGTGGCTTCGGCAACCTGCGTGCTGAATGCAGCAGCGGCATCGAAGGCTTCGGCGCGCAGGTAGACAGCCAAAGCGCCTTGCATCATGCGGTAGCTTTGGGCCTGGGTAGCATCTGTTGAGGCATAGGTGAAGTTACGCACCAGTGCGGGCTCAATGGTTTGCATCAAGTGGACAGCCTGCTCGGGCCGGCCGAGCTGTTCGTACAGGCCAGCCATCGGGAAGGCCGTGTAGGGATTGATGGGGATGGTGGTTGGCGGAACGGCGGCCATCGCACGGTCCAGCGTGTCTAGCGCTTCGATGGTGCGCCCCTCTTCGGCAAGCGCCTCGGCGAGTCCAGTGAACGCGAGGCGGTAGTGAGAGCCCGCCATGCCACGCGCGTCGTCAGCGAAGTAGACGCTGGAGTCGGCCATGTTGGTGAAGCGGAAGGCCTCCAACCGCTCGGCCATGAGTGCGGGGACGACGCGGCCTTCGGGCTCGTCATGCGGGATGGGGACGACGCGGAACGCGAGCCCTTCGCGCTGCAGGTAGCGATCGAGGCCGAGCCGGGCGTCGTAGCCTGCGGTGGCAGCGATGTAGATCGGCCGCTCCCAGCCCCGCTCGGCGTTGGTGATGATGATGTCGAGCTGGGCTTGGTCTTGCACATACAACAGGTTGAAGTCGGGCGCGAACGGCCGGCCTTCCACCCTCCAGCGCATGGGGTTGTCGAAGCCGCTGGTGTCTTCGAGCGAGATACGCATCTCCGTCTCACCCACCAACAGGCCCGTGTCCACGGGTACGGCAAGCTCGCGGGGCTGCCACGCGGCGGGTTCCAGTGCCGTAATCGCCGCGTCTGAGAGGGTGAAGGCCACAGGGGGAGCGTCGAGCATGCGGTTGTGCTTGAGCTGCGCCACGTACGACGGCATGTTCAGGATGGAGAGGTTGACGACGGTCACATCCCGGCGCACGCCTTCCACGTTCTGTAGGTACCACAGCGGATACGTGTCGTTGTCTCCCCCCGTAAACAGGATAGCATCGTCGTCCACACTCATCAGCAGGTTGTACGCGAAGTCGCGGCCCAGCACGTTGCCCGAGCGGTCGTGGTCGTCGTAGTTCTGCACGAGCATCCATGCGGGCAGCAGGAGCAGCACGCTGGCGAGTCCTGCGAAGACGGGACGCGCAGGCAGCAGAGCCAGCCACCGTCGGGCGGCATCCACGGCCGCCAAGGCACCCAGGCCGATCCATATCGCGAAGACGAAGAAGCTGGCCACGTAGATGTAGTCGCGCTCGCGCGGCGTACGCGGAATCTCGTTGAGGTAAAGCACCAAGCCGACGCCCGTGATCAAGAAGAGCACGCCCATGCTGAAGGCCATGCGCGGGTCGCGGCGGGTGTGGTAGAGCAGCCCAAGTAAGCCGAGCAGGAGCGGGAAGCCGAAGTACGCGTTGCGCCCGGCACGCTCGCTCGGTGTCGTGTACAGGTACTCGCCAGGGGGAGCGGAGAAGCCGCTGTACGCGGGTGCGTCTTGCACATCGCTGGCGCGGCCCACGAAGTTCCAGAGCATGTAGCGCACATACATGTGGCCGAGCTGGTAGCTCAGGAAGTAGTCGGCGTCTGAGGTGTAATTGCGATAGAGAGCCAGGTGCGCTTGGTCGAACGAGTGGCGGCGCGGGAAGAACGCCTCCTCACGGCTGAGCGCGCCTGTGGTGTCGTCGAAGGTGCGCCCCTTGACGAGTGGCGTGTCGCCGTACTGCTGGCGCTGCAGGTAGGGGATGAGGGCTTCGGCCGTCTCGGGGTTGTTGAGGTCGATAGGGGGATTGCTGGCGCTGCGGATCGGGATGAGCGCGTACGTGGAGACGCCGAGCACGACAGCTGTCAGCGCCAGCACGGCAACGTTGGCCATCGCCATACGCCGCTGCTGCGTGATAACGATGGCAGCGGTGAGCACCAGCACGAAGGCGATGAAGAACAGCGTCGGCGCGCCGGAGGCCACGGCCAGGCCGGGCAGCGTGATGACCACGCCGGGATAGAGGAGGCCAAAGCTGAGGAGGATGAGGCCTGAGGCGAGCCCGAACCGAAGCAGTTGCGCACGGCGTGACGCTGCTGGCTGAGCAAAGTAGGTGAAGTAAATCAGGTAGCCGAGGAAGAAGAAGGTCAGCAGTGCCATCAGGTGGATGCCTACGGCCAGGCCGAACAGGTAGCCGATCAACAAGAGGCTACGGCTGCTTGTAGCGTCGAACCGGGTGCCATGTTGCGCGAATTCGGCCGCCGCCTGCTCCTGCCATCGCAGCGCCAGCCAAACGATTGCCGCTGCCAGCAGCATCGAGAGCGCATAGACCTCAGCCTCGACCGCGCTGAACCAGAACGTGTCTGATACGGCCAACGTCAGGCTACCCACTGCGCCCGCCAGGATGGCTTCCGCCGATGGCCGCGTGGCGCGCTTGATGCGCCAGACGAGTCGCACGATGATGAGGTACGTCAGTAGCACCGTCAGCGCACTCGCCAGCGCCGACAGCAGGTTGACGGCCAGCGCCACGTAGGCATCGGGCACGAACATGGCGGCGGCGCGGCCCAGGAGCAGGTAGACTGGCGCGCCGGGGGGATGCATGACCTGCAAACCGTCGACGCTCGCGATGAACTCGCCCGTGTCCCAGAGGGCCGTAGAGGGGCTGACCGTCAGCCCATAGAGGCCGAGCGAGAAGGCAAAGACGAGGAGGGCAGTGGTGCGGTGGAGGCGAGACATGAGGCGGGTAGCTAGCGCGATGGAACACTGCGCTAAACTACATCCGCGCCATATTTATTGCAGGAGATGCCCGCGTAACGTCCTTGTCGATCAGCCGCGAATGTTGTGACGCTTGAGCAGGCGGTAGACCGTGGACCGCGTGATGCCAAGCCGCTGTGAGGTCTGCTCGATGTTGCCCTTGCATAAGGCATACGCATGCTCCAGCGCGATACGCTTCACCTCCTCCATTGGCAGCACGTCGTCGGGCGTCTGCGCGCGGGTGATGACACGCTTCGGGTGGGCTGGGCCAGCGGGCTCGGCCGTGGTGATCGCTGCTGCTGGCGGTGCCTCAAACGGGGCGCTGAACGGATTGCCCAGCATCAAGTCCGCGGGCATGATCTCGTCGCCGTCGGCGATGAGGAGCGCGCGCTCCACCGCGTTCTTCAACTCGCGGACGTTGCCGGGCCACTGGTACTTGAGCAACGCGCGGCGCGTGATGGTGGCAAAGGGGCGGGACTCCACATCGGGATGGCGCTCCAGGAATAGACGACGGAAGTGGTCAGCTAAGAGCAGCGGGTCCTGGTCGCGCTCGCGCAGCGGCGGCAGCTGGACGGGAAACTGGAACAGGCGGTAGTACAGGTCTTCGCGGAAGCTGCCCTCACGCACCATGGCCATGATGTCGCGGTTGGTGGCGCACAGCACGCGTACGTTGACGGTAATGGTGTCGCTGCCGCCTACCCGCTGCAGCTGCTGGTTCTGTAGCACGCGCAGCAGCTTCGCCTGCAGGCTCAAGCTGAGCTCGCCGATCTCGTCGAGGAAGATGGTGCCATGATGGGCTTGCTCAAACTTGCCCAGCTTGCGGCTGTACGCGCCCGTAAATGAGCCCTTCTCATGCCCGAAGAACTCACTCTCCATCAGTTCGCTGGGGATCGCCGCGCAGTTGACGATCACGAACGCTTGGTGCCGCCGTTTGGAGTTGTAGTGGATGGCCTCGGCGATGAGTTCTTTGCCTGTTCCGCTCTCGCCCAGGATGGCCACGGTGAGGTCGCCACGCAGGGTCTTGCGGACGGTGGCGAGGACCTGGCGCATCGCCTTGCTCTCGCCCACGAGGTTGCTGAGGCCTTGGGCGCCGGGCAGCTGATCGCGCAGGGACGCCACCTCCTCCGACAACGCTATCCGCTCGGCAATCTGGACGATCAGCGTTTGTAGCTTAGCCGTGTCATCGTGGCCTTTGGTGATGTAATCGTACGCGCCAAGCTCCAGCGCTTCGAGCGCCACACTCACCACCGATTGCGCGGAGACCATGACGACGGGCAGGTCGGGATGTGTAGCGCGGAGCCGACGCAGCGTCTCCAGCCCACCGATGCCGGGCATCACCACATCAAGCAATACCAAGTCTGGTGATAGCTTATCGACCTGCTTGAGCGCGGCCTCGCCAGAGTGGAATAAGTGGACGTCTGCCTCAGTGCGCCGCGCGAACTGGTAGCGCAGCAGGGCGAGGTAGTCGGGGTCATCGTCGACCAAGAAAACGCTAAGGGCCATGGGTGCGGGGGTCAAGAAAACGTGCGGGGGAGGGTGAACCAGAAGCAGGCGCCGCCATCAGGGCGGTCGCGGTAGCCCACATGGCCGCCTGCCCGCTCAATGGTGATGCGACAGAAGAACAGCCCGAGGCCAGCCGTGCCAGCGTCTTGGGTCCCTTGGGAGAAGCGATCAAACAGGTGGGGTTGCAACTGGGGCGCTACGCCTGGTCCTTTATCCAGTACACCCACCTGAATCTCGTCTGCGGTCTGCGTGAGCCTGACGACAAGGGCGGAGTGAGCGGGAGCGAACCGCAGCGCGTTGTCCAACAGGTTTTGAAGCACGCGTGACAGCTGCTGGGCTTGACCACGGACCGTCCATGGCCCGGCGCCGTCTACGTCGAGCGTGAGCGTGACCCCACGCGGTTCTGCAATGGTGCGGAGTGTTTGTACCGTATCCACGGCGACAGCGTGCAGGTCTGTTGGCGCAGCGCTGCTGTTCAGGGTAGGCAGTACCCCTTGCACGTCGTGCGCGAAATCCCGGACCACGTCGCGGATCTGGGTCTGCAGGCGTTCTGCTTGCCGCAGTGCGATGGCCAACAACTCGTCCCCCTCGGCTTCCACCAGCTGGTCCTGCTGCAGCAGGGTGAGGCTGCCTTTGATACCTGCTAGCGGGGTGGAGAGGTCGTGGATGATGCAGTGCAGCAGCACCTCGCGCTTGTTCACCTCGCGCATCAGCCGTCGCATCTCGAGTGCTTGGGCGAGGCTCTCTTGCAGCACATGCCGGGCATCTTCGGCTGAGACCTGGGCTTGCCGCAAGATCAACAAGGCCCGGCCCTGCGCGGTCAGAGCAGCGGCTTCCAGTACCACCTCATGGCCGTCAACGCCAGACTCCGTCCACGGCTCAGACCACAAGGGCCGTGTTGTTTCCGCAGCCCAGTGTGCCTCGGCTTGCGTCAGGAAGTCGTCCAAGAAAAACGAATGCTGGCGGGTAAGCGTGGTGACAGCACCGGGCCAGAGACGCGCCAGCCAGTCCGGCACAGGGTGCTCTAGCATCAGGCTGCCGTCAGGGGTGACGTGTGCGATGGCAACGCCAAGCGCGTGTGTGACGTCGTGCAGCAGGGGGGCAGCAGGAAGAGTAGCCATGGTCCAATGCCCTCAGTTCAAGTGCAGCGTCTGCGCTGCGATGTAGGCGAAGGCCGCGTCAACGTTCTCGCCGGTTTTTGCGCTCGTGAAGAAGAGCGTCCACCCAGCGGCTTCCAGCGCAGCGATCTGCCCCTGGGTGAGCGTCCACTCGTCCTTCAAGTCATGCTTGTTGAGCAGCAGCACGGCAGGGACCGTACCGTACGTGCTCGTGGCGCGATCGTACAAAGTCAGCGCCTTCTCCAGCGTTTCGTCCGCCGTGCCGTCGGCCACGAGTACGTAGCCCGCTGCGCCGCGCAGGTAGTTCATCGAGAGCCGCTGGAAGCGGTCTTCGCCGTTGAGATCCCACACGAGCAAGTCCACCGCCTGGTCGTCCACCTCAATCGTTTTCTTGTCGATCTTGACCCCAATGGTGGTGAGATACCGTTCGGAAAAGACGCCGCGAATGTACCGCGAGGCCAAGCTAGTCTTGCCAACAGCCGATGCCCCCAAGAGGCAAACTTTCTTTTGCATGGTAGAGGCAGTCAACGTAATTGATGGACACCTGTTATCTATGTTGCACAATGAGGCACGAATCGCGCCAAAAAGAAACCATGCACGCGCAATCAGATAATTCAGCGGTTAACGGCGTACACTCGCCATAAATCTGGCTAAAGTGATTCATAATAGTACAATAGGTGACTGATTATGGGATGAAGCCGGTGTGATGATCTGCTGGTTGAACCATAGTACGGTGAGGGATAATCAGACAGTGTGGGGGCTTGGCATCGGGCATGCCGTAGCCCTTTAAGGTGTGGAGAAACAGGTCGATACCCACCCTGCATACCACCCCAACCGCATAACACACCATGAAACGCACTCTCATCGTCGGGCTTTTGCTGTGCTGGGCAAGTGCAGCGCCTGCAATAGCGCAGGACCAGCCGCCGCAACGCGTCATCCGTACCTACGTCCCGCCCGACCAACTCGTGTCGTTCCAGCCGCAGACGCCGTTCCCGCAGTTCATCGAGTTCATCAACCCGATCTTCGAACGGCTATCTGGGAAGATCGTCATCGACCCCGAGCAACGCGCCATCCCCATCGACATCAACATCACGGGGATGCATTACCTGGACGCGTTTGAACTGGTGCTGAACTACAACGACCTGACGTACCGCGAGACGGATCGGTATTTCATCATCGAAGAACTCAACGTAGCGCCGACGGGGCCGTTGGCTGCGGAGGGCGGTGTGGTCGCAGACTCTACAGCCCAAGCGGCCTTGCAGCCCGCCACCTCGGCCACGCGAGAGATCAAGATCAACGCAATCCTCTTCCAGGTTAATCAGACGAAAGCGCGTGAGTTAGGGGTAAACTACGGCGCCATCTTTGGCCAGCAGGCGGGCGGTGGTGGGGCCGCAGGTGGAGCCGTCGGCGGTGGACTCAACCAAGAGAATCAGACCGGGATCAATCTCACGTTGAAGACCGATGAGCTCTTTGATCCACTTCGCAATGTGGTCATCGGGCCTGATGCCATCCCGTTCAGTGAACTCGGCCGGCTCTTCCGGGTGATGGAAGATGAGGGGATTGGCCAGACGATTGGCAATCCGAGTGTGTCGGTACAGAGTGGCAAGAGCGGGCGCATCCAGGTGGGCTCCGACATCCCAATCCAAACCAGCGACTTCGCAGGCAACACGCGCACCGAGTTCGTGCAGACGGGCATCATCATTAACGTGGTGCCGACGCTCGTAGAGGAGACCGATCCCGAAACGGGGCAGACGTTCAGCTTTGTCCACTTGATCGTCAACGTGGAGAACTCGAGCGGGCAGCCTTCAGCGATTGGGACCGTGATTAACCGAAGCACGGCGACCACAGAGAAGCTGCTCTTGGACGGTGAGCAGACCGTGATCGGTGGGCTCTACAACAGCGTGGAGCAGAAAGGCCGGCGCGGCGTGCCCATCCTCAAGAACCTCCCGCTGCTGAAGCACGTCTTCAGTATCGGCACGACGACGGTGTCGCAGCAGGAACTGCTCATCTTCATCCAGGCCGATGTGCTTGACCCGCTGCCCACGCGTGCGCGCCAGGTGGTGGACAGCGCGATGGAGACCTACCGCGACGAGCGCCAGCGCATGCTGGAGCGGTTCCGGCAGGGCGAAGGCGAAGCCTACCAGCGCACCATCCGCGACAACTAAGCGGTCTCTTCGAGGGGCCCGTCGCCTTTCCACGGGATCTCGTCCAAGATGGCGTCGAGGCCGCGATAGATCTCCGCCAGCGTGAGGCTAACGCCGAGGGGTTCGCTTGCGACAGTAGCCGCGCGGCCCATCAGCGGCTTGGCAATCCACGTGTCGCCGTGCTTCGTGTATTGCGTGACGTGGGCGACGTCGGTCTCCACGATCCAATACTCTTGAAGCGACGGCAAGCGTAGGTACGAGCCCATCTTATCACGTCGGTCACGTGTGGATGTGGATGGGGAGATGATCTCGATAACCGCCAGCGGGTTGAGAAGCGTTCTGGGGCGATTTGTATCATAACGACGCTCCCCACATGTGATGACGAGGTCAGGATACACATAGCTATCGTCTAGCTGTACCCGTTGATCTGAGGAGACTATGCGGCAATGCTCGGGGAGTTGGCTGCCTATGCGGATCATCAGGTTGGCGCTGATGTCGTTGTGGTCGGGCTCGGCGCCAGCCATCGCTACGATATGGCCATTGTAGAACTCATGCTTTTGTGGCGATGCGGCGTCGAACGCGAAGTATTCGGCAGGCGAGAGGCGGCGAGAGGCTTCCATGAGGCGCAGTGTATGGCGTTAGGCCTGATGCGTACTATTGCATCGCAGCAAGGTTCGGGCTAGAGCCGAACGGCGATCCCTTGGGCATCGAGGTGCGCTTTGGCTTCGGCTACCGTGTACTCGCGGAAGTGAAAGATGGAGGCGGCGAGCACGGCATCGGCCTTGCCTGTTTTCAGGCCGTCGGCGAGGTGATCGAGGGTGCCAGCGCCGCCAGAGGCGATGATCGGGATGGAGACGGCTGCGTCGAGCGCCGCCAGTAGCTCTACGTCGTAGCCGTCTTTGGTGCCGTCACGGTCCATCGAGGTGACGAGGAGTTCGCCAGCGCCGCGCTGCTCGGCTTCCTTCGCCCATTCCAGTGCGTCGATACCCGTCGGCTTGCGGCCGCCATGGACGAACACCTCCCAGCGTAGCGGATCATCGGCGACGCGCTTGGCATCGATAGCAACGACGATGCATTGCGTCCCGAACGATTCGGCGCCTTGTGTGATCAGTTCGGGGGTGCGGATGGCCGCAGAGTTCAGCGAGACCTTGTCGGCGCCCGCGTGGAGCATGGCCCGCATGTCTTCAAGCGTGCGCAGGCCGCCGCCCACCGTCAGCGGGATGAAGACCTGATCGGCGGCGCGGCGGACGACGTCGTGCATGATGCCGCGCTGCTCGTGTGTGGCGGTGATGTCGAGGAAGACGAGCTCGTCGGCACCAGCGGCGTCGTAGAAGCGCGCCTGCTCCACGGGGTCACCGGCATCGACGATGTCGACGAAGCGGACGCCCTTGACCACGCGGCCTTGGTCCAGATCGAGGCAGGGGATGATGCGTTTGGCGAGCATAGCGGCAGAGCAGTCAGGTTAGCAGTCGGCAGCGAGGTGGTCGGCCACGAACGCATTGGTCGCAGTGGCGTCTTCGCCCTCGGTCCAGCACCACGAGACGGGACGTGCGAACTTGTTCTCGTACAGGGCGCGGCCTACGATGATCGAGTCCACTTGGTGATCGCGCAGCGTGTGGATGGTGTCGATATCAGTGGGAGCGCCAACGCCGCCCGAGGCCGTGATGCGCGCCTGGGTCAGCCGCTTGCCGAGCGCGCGGTACGCCTCCACGTTGGGGCCCGCGAGGGTGCCGTCGCGGCTGATGTCGGTGTAGACGATGCGCCGCACGCCGCGCCGCTCCATGTCGAGCGCTAGGTCGATGGCGTCGATGCCGCTGCCTTCGAGCCACCCCTGCACCTTCACCTCGCCGTCCTTGGCGTCGATCCCGACCACTACGCGCTCGCAGCCGTACGCCGCGATGGCCTCAGAGACCAGCTCGGGCGTGCGCACCGCCGCCGTGCCGATGATCACGCGGTAGATGCCGAGGTCGAGCGCGGCCGTCACGTCGTCAATCGTGCGGATGCCACCGCCGAGTTGAACGGGAATCTCTAGCGCGGCGCAGATGGAGGCGATGGCTGCGCGGTTGTTGACGCGATCGCCTCGGGCCGCGTCGAGGTCGACCACATGCAGCACCCGAGCGCCGTCGGTCTGCCACTCCAGCGCCATCGCCGCCGGGTCCTTGTGGTACACCGTTTCCTGGTCGTAGGCGCCTTGGTACAGCCGGACGCATTTGCCGCCGAGCAGGTCGATGGCCGGAATGACGAGGGTCATAGTCGAAGGGATCTAATCAATTTGGAGGATCTGACTGCGCAGGCGTTCTTTTGGGGCAACTATCTCTGAGATTGGCAAAACGGGCTCCCTCTCCTTGCTAGGGGAGGAGACTTCGAGACGAGCGTGGACGCCAGGCCTTGCACATTGATCTACAAGATCAGGTTTTACGACAGAGCCTGTCGCGCTTGCAGTTTGCAAATTAGCATGCCCTACGCCCCGAAGGATGGAGATGGGGTTAAAGCGGGCGTGCGCACCATGACGACGTGCGTGGGGCAGCCGCTCCGAAACGTGTAAGGTTTGCGACACATCTGACACACATCGACCGTCCCGCTACCCGTATCCTACCTGCGCACTTCATCGCTAGAGGCACTATGCGTTGGTACCACGGGCTGTTGTACATCGTCTTACTGAGCATCGGGTTGGGATGTGGGCAGGCCCTGCCATCGTCGGTCGAGACTGAACCTCCTCCCGTGACGGGATGGCAAGAAAGCACGTTGCCCCACGACGGTCTCGTGCGCCCGTTTCGCTATTACCTCCCCGAGCGCGATGCGAGCAAGGTAGCTATGCCCGTTATCTTCCTGCTCCACGGCGGCACGGGCAGTGCCGACAACGTGCTGCGCGGAGGGTCGCTGGAGTGGCCCCTCATCGCCGAGGAGGAGCAAGCTATCCTCATCCTGCCCAACGGGACCGACCCCGTCACTGGTGCGCCATCGGGCGACGAGCTCAACTGGAACGACTGCCGGCCGCAAGATGACGCGCCGGAGGCCGCCACTACAGCAGACGATGTCGGGTTCATTCGCCAGCTCATCGGGTGGGCGGAGGAGAACTTCTCCGTTGACACCGACCGCGTGTACGCCACGGGGGCGTCGAACGGTGGCATGATGAGCTACCGCCTTGCGCAAGAGCTAGACGACCGCATCGCCGCCATCGCCGCGTTTGTGGCCAACGAGCCTGCGCAGAGCGAGTGCCGCCGCCCGTCGCGCCCTGTGCCCGTGTTCATCGCCAACGGCACCGACGACCCGCTGATGCCGTTTCGCGGCGGTGCCATCGCCTTCGGTGGCCGTGGTTTCGTGCTGTCGACGGGCGCTACGGTGGCGTACTGGACCCAGGTACACGGGATCGGGGAGCTGCCCCTCGTAGAGCAACTCCCCGACCTGGACCGGGCTGATGGTAGCGTGCCCACCCGGTACCGATATGGCGCGGCGGGGCCAAGGGGCGCACCTGTAGAGGCCTACCGAATCGACGGCGGCGGGCACTTGGTGCCCAGCATCGCCCACCCGGTCAATAGCCGCCCGATCCAAGGCGTGAGCAGCCGTTCGAACGGCGATCTTGAGGGTGCTCGTGCCGCGTGGGCCTTCCTAAGCCGCCATCGGCTCTCTGATTAGCCATGGGGCAATCTTTACCAAGGCAGCGTCTGGCCGAGGTGCTCGTACGCGCCGTTCGGCACGTCATCCCCAGCGGCGGTGAGGTCGACGATGGTCTTGGCGCCGGATTCCGTATCCATCGTGGCATCCGAGCCGCCCATGTCGGTGCGTACCCAGCCGGGATGGGCGGAGTTGATGCGTAGCGCAGAGTCGGCGTATTGCGCGGCGAGGTGGACGGTGAACTGGTTGAGGGCCGTCTTCGAGGCGTTGTAGGCCAGCAGCTTCGAGCCGTAGATGGGCGAGCCCGGCTGCGCGTGCAGCGTCAGCGAGCCGAGGATGCTGGAGACGTTGACCACGCGGCCCGCGTCGCTCTTCTCCAACAGCGGCAGCAGCGCCTGCGTTAGCTCGATCAAGCCGAAGAAGTTGATGTCGAACGTGTCGCGCAGCGTGCCGACGGGGATCGAGGTGGCGTTGTTGATGCCCCAATTATCGGACTCGATCTGCACGCCAGCGTTGTTGACGAGCACGTCAAGCCGGCCAAACGTGTCGGCGATGTGTTGGGCCGCCGCTTGGATCTGGTCGCTGTTGGTGACGTCGAGGTGGATGAACCGGGCGTCGTAGCCTTCGGCCTGGAGGTCGGCGGCGGCTTGTTCGCCGCGCGCGATGCTGCGGGCGCCGACGAGGACGGTGAGGCCTTGTGCGCCGAGTTGGCGTGCGGTTTCGAAGCCGATGCCTTTGTTGGCTCCTGTGATGAGGGCAATGCGAGTGTCACTCATGAATCGTAGGAAGGTAGGATGGAAATATTCAGTACGCTCCATCGACAGGGCGATGCGCTGCTTCCTTACCTCGGCTTACGCAACCAGCGCCAGCGCCTCCTCGCACACCGTCGCAAACTCGGCCAGCATCATCGCCGTCGCCCCCCACACCTTATGGCCTGCGATGGCAAAGAACGGGACGTCCACCGGGTGCCCATGCAGCACGCGAAGCTCAGACTGCCGCGTGGTTGGGTTGAGCAATAGCGCGAGCGGTATGTGCAAGATCTCAGCGACCTCGGCATCGGCAGGGAAGAGGCGCGGTGCTGTTGCTGTTACGCCCACGAACGGGTGAACACAGAACCGGGACACGGGGATGTAGAGCGGCGTGAGGGGGCCACGCATCGCAAAGTCCTCGTCGGCCATGAAGGCCACCTCTTCCTCGGCCTCGCGCAGTGCCGTGGCTTCCAAGGTCTCGTCGCCTTCGCGCTGACCGCCGGGGAAGGAGACTTGCCCTGCGTGGTCGCGCAGATCGGCGCGGCGGACGGTGAGCACGAGGTACGGCGTGTCATCGTCAGCAGGGTAGAGCAGCACAAGCACACCGGCTTCGCGGCATCGCTTATGTTCGACGGACGCCATCACCGGATCTTGGCGGCGGAGCGGTGCCATCGTGAACTGTGCGGCTTGGCCCGGCAGCGGCTGTTGCAGACGCTGGGCAAGGGCGGTAACGAACGCAGCGTACGGCGGCATCAAAGGCGGGGCACAAGTACGACATCAGAGTAGCGCGCCTCGAACGAGAGGTATTGACTGAAGGTCCGGCCCCGGCGCTTGCGCCGCATGTGGCCCTCGGCAGTGCGGACGAGGGGGACGTCGAGCCCGTCTACGCGCCGATATGTGGTTACCACGCGCATCGGCTCCTCCTGAAACGGGAGGCGCACCTCGATGACCGAGCGGAGGAGGCGCTGCGTGCCGGGAGCGATCCACAGCGTCGCCGTCTGGATAGGGCTGCGCCGCTCGGTCGTTTGTAGCGTATGCCTGATGGCCTGCTCGCCTTCCACCTGCTCTGCTGCGGTGGCGGCCAGGGACAGGCGGGGCATCTGAAGCCGCAGCATGGCGTCGATGTGGTTGAACGGCAGTCGGCGCTCGCGCATGCCGCTCCGTAGGCGACGCGGTGCGGGGGAGCGTTCCAGGCCAGGACGCTCGGGCGGAGGCCACAACCGCTTCACACGCTCCTGAGACCGCGTCCGCTCGCCGAACGAGCCTTCCATCCGCAGCGTATAGGCCTCAAGCACCACGACACTGTCGGTCTCGCCGAAGCGGGCCTCCTGCTGCTCCAGCCACCCACGCACGAGGCTATCGTCCTGCCCGTACGTTGGGAAGACAATAAGCAGCAAGACGATGTAGACGGGCAGGCGGCGCATGCGGAGGGGAAGTAGCTATGCGGCTTGTACGATGAGCAACAGGACGGGTTGTCACAAAACCATGCTAATGGCAGCGGTCGCGTTCAGCGCCCCGCATCGAGGTCATCTATCTTCCCGACGCGGCGCTGGTGCCGACCGCCCTCGAAGTCGGTAGCCAGGAATACCTGAGCCATCCGCTTGACCACCTCGATGCCCATCGTGCGGCTGCCGAGCGTGAGCACGTTGGCGTTGTTGTGGGCGCGCGCGTTCCAGGCGGTGAACTCGTTATACGCACACGCGGCCCGGACGCCAGCCACCTTGTTGGCGACCATCGCCGAACCCAGCCCAGCACCGTCGATCATAATGCCGACGGGTGCGTCGCCGCGCTGCACCATCCGCGCCACCGCATACGCGAAGTCAGGGTAGTCGCACGACTCGGGCGTGTGTGTGCCCACGTCGATGACCTGCCAGCCGAGCGTGTCGAGGTGTTGCTTCAACTCCGCTTTGTAGGCGAAGCCGCCGTGGTCGCTGCCAATCGCCAGCGTCATGGTCGAAGCGGCCGCCGATGGCGAGGAAGGAGCAGAAGCCGTCGGTAAGGCGGACGACGGCGCCACGACGTCGATGCCGTGATGCCGCAACGCGTCGTAGGCCATGGGCGTGACGATGGCATCGGGGGGCACAGCAAACGATTGGTGCCCGTTGCGAGCGGCGCGGTCCACGTCGGCAGCGGTGATGAGGGGGCGTCGGGGCATGGGCAGCTGGTAAAGCGAAGCTGGAATCTAGGCGCCGCACTCGGCGGGGGCAAGCCCGCTCAGCGGCGCCGCAGCCACGGCACGGGGTTGGTTTGCTGCCCGCCTTGGCTGAACAGCCCGAAGAACAGCGCTGCGCCCTTGGGCTGCGTAGGCGTGCCCGAGCGGCCCACCACGTCGCCCGCGCCGATCTCCTGACCCTCCGCCACATACGTCATCGACAGGTTACCGTAGACGGTGGAGTAGCTGCCGTGCTCCACAAAGACCACGGTGCCGAAGCCCAACATCACATCGACCTTGCTCACGCGCCCTGCGAAGATCGAACGCACCTCGGCCTGGGGCGTGGTGGTAATCACGATACCGGGGTTGGGCGTGCGGGTGCCGGTGGCGGGGTTCAACGTGTCGCCAAACGGCTCGCTCACAGCGCCCTGTACGGGCCACGGAAACTTGCCCTTGTTCTGGCCGAAGCTCGCCGAGAGGTTGTTGAACGCGGCTTCTTCCGCTGCCGTCCGGGAGCGGCTGGACGAAGCCGCCATGATGGACCGCATCTGGCTCACCAGCTCTTGCTCCTGCGCTTGCATGGCCGTGATGCTCTCGCGTGAGCTGGAGATCTCCGAGCGGATGGCGCCTACGGTCTCGCGCTGTCGTCGGTAGAGAGTTTGCAATTCCGCCTGCTCGCTCTGCGTCTCGGCCAACAGGGTCTGCGTCTCGCGGCGGTTGGATTCGAGCGCCTCGCGCCGTGCATCCAGCGAGGCCGAGCGCTCCTGAATGCCGTCATACTTCGCGCGCCGCTGCTTGGTGAAGCGGTTCAGGTACTGCACCCGCACCAGCATCTGGTTGATCGAATTCGACGACAGGATCAGCGCCAGGTCGTGCAGCCGCCCAAAGCGATACGCATGCACCGCCCGCGCCTGGTACTCTGCCCGCAGGGCATCGATCTCCACCTCTAACTGTGCAATAGACAGGGTCAGCGAATCGGCTACGCTGTTGAGGTAGTTGACCTGCCGCTGGTACGTGTCCACCAACTCCTCGCGCTGCGCAATCTGCCGCTGGTACGACCGCAGCGTGCGTTCCAGGTCGCGCTCCTCCGCCGTGATCTCGTCCAGCCGATCCTCTTCCAACGCGATCTGCTGGCGCAGTGACTCCAGGCGGGCCTCCACGTCTGCCTGCGTTTCTTGCGCCAGGCAGGGCCGTCCCATCAACCCAAAGAGGGCGACGAAGACACAAAGCCAGATATTATCGGATAACGAGGGTTTCAATGTTGCTGGGGCGCGTGAAGCGGAAGGCGAGGCGGTCAGGGTTGAGGTCGAGGCTGCGATAGGTCAATCGGATCGACGTGTCCTCTTCAGGCAGCTCGATCTCGATCCGCGACGGCATGATATGCCCATCGAAGTTCGCAAACTCGGAGTAGACATGCTGCTCAAGGAGCATGCCGCTCCGCAGGCGATGCTCAAACCGCACCACCCGCCACAGCGCAGGGTCGACCCAGTAGGTGTGCATCAAGGTACCTGAATCGCGCAGCACGTACAGGTTGTCTTCCACGCCCACGGTGTAGCTGGCGCGGTCGGGTTGCAGGCGGCCGAGCATCTTGGCAAACACATCGCCAGACCGGAGCGGCGCCGGGAGTACATCGGTGCGGGCGTTGAGGGGGCCGAGGTAAAACTTCTTGTTGAAGCGGTCATGGACGAAGAAGCTGTCGGGCGTGACCAAGCTGCGGGCCACAACGAGCCCAAAGCCAGGGCTGATGGTGAGGTCGAGCGAGTCGGCGCGGCGGTGAGCAATGGTGGCGCTGAAGCTCCCGCTCTGCGCAGGCGACTTGACCGCCATCGACGCCTTAGCCGCGTAGGTCTGCAGCGAGTCGAGACCGAGGCTCAGCGCGCCCAGGATCTGATCGGCGGAGTGGTTGGGGAAGTCGGCGGGCGGCGGTGCTTCTGGCACCAGCGTGCGCGCGCTGCGGCAGCCGTGGAGGATGAGCAGACCGAAAACAAGGAGCAGCCAATACCGGGAACGAGGAGTCACAGGCGATCGAGCTTCTGTTGGAGGGCTGGGTCGGCAGGGTTACGGTCGTAGGCGCGTTGCCAGAACTGCCGCGCCTCGTCGGTGCGGCCCAGGGCGTCGAGCACATCGCCGTAGTGATGCAGCGTGTTGGCCGAAGCTGCTGGGTGCCCGCTGGCCTGTTCGAGCAGTGCTGCGGCGGTGTCCAGATCGCCTCGCTTGAAGGCGACCCAGCCCAGCGTGTCGAGGAACGCCGGATTGTCGGGCTCTTGCGCTACGGCAGCCTCTGCCATGCGCTGCGCGTCGCCCAGTTGAAGGCCGCGCTCGGCCAGCGTGAAGGCGTAGTTGTTCAACGCGACGGCGTTCGAGGGCGCATGTTCGAGGGCGCGTGCATAGTAGTCGTCTGATGCCGCCAGGTCGTCGGTACGGCCGTAAAGCAGCCCCAGCGCCGCCGCAAACTCGCTGCGCTGATCGGCACTCACCTCCGACTCTAAGCTGATCCGGTAGGCGCGGTCGAAGAAGTCGATGGCCTGGCGGTTCGCGTAGGTCTCCATCGCGGCGAAGCCCGCCACCCGCAGCAGCGCCAGTTGCCCAGGGAACAGCAGCAGGCCGTCGTCGGCGAGGCGGAGCGCGTCAGCTGGTTGCCCCGCTCGGAGGTGGGCGGCACTCGTCTGAATCCACAAGTTGAGATCAACCTCCCGCTGGCGGAGCGCCTCAGCGAGCAGAGGCGCGGCCTCGTCGTATGCGGCACGCGCGTACAGCGAAGTCCCGAGCAGGTAGCCCGCCTCGGGGTGATCGGAGTCAGCGGCCAAGACCTGCCGAAGCGCCCGCTCGGCCTCCGCACGGTCATCGGCCGATGGCACAGCGGAGGCGGTCAGCACCGTGCGTGCGCGGTCGAAGAGCGCTTCGGGCGACGCGCTCAGGACCGTGGCGGTCTGCTGCGCCAACGCCTGCTGCGCCTCGGTCTGCCCGGTCGCGGCGTACAGCGGCAGCAACTGCTGCGCGGCCTGCGCATCCGCCGGGTTGACCCTGATGGCATCCTGGAGCACCGCGATGGCTTCGGGCACCTGCGCCGCCTCAACCAGCAGATTCGCCAACGCGTGGTAGTGCGTCTGGCGCGTCGGCTCATGGCGGATCAACAGCCGTAGCGATGCCATCTGCCCCTCCGCATCGCTCAACTCCGACTGCAACGCGTAAACCTGCTGGCGTACGGGTAGCCACTCGCCGGTGAGCGTCAGCAGGTGCTGAAACGCAGCCAGCGCCTCGGCGGGTTGGCCTGAGGCTAGGAGTGCTTCGCCCGCCGATTGCGCCACGGCCACGTCGTTGGGAAACTGCTGCCGCAGGGCTTGCAGCGTGCTGAGCGCTGCATCGGGCTGCCCTGTTTGCGCTTGAAGCGTTGCCTGAAGCAATCCATACGAAACAACCGTATTATCAAGAAAACGCGCCTGCTCGGCCATGAACAGCGCCGTGGCATAGTCACCAAGCGCTTCATGCGATTGGGCCTGCGCATACAGCAGCCCGGCCTGCGTTGCGCCAAGCTGAGCAGCCCGCTCGTACTGCTTCAGGGCCTCCTCATGGTTGTCGGCGTAGGCTGCCCGAAGGCCTTGCAGAAAGGCCTGCTGGGCTTGCACGGTGGCCTGCGCATACGCAACCGGTACGGTTGGCAACGCCATCAACAGGACCAATAAAAACGCGCGCACAGGCATCCTCAGCAATTTCCCCGGCGAACGACGCCCCAACTGAGCAAGTTTCGGGCGCCCGCCGATCAGGGAGGTACGCTGAGCGCCCAAAATCACTCCTGCGAGAGGGCTTGGATCAACTGATCGTTGTAGTCATCGGCTACTTCTTGAGCCATCCAGTAGGGAACGCTGCGTTGCGTGAGGCCGATGGCTCCCAGGCCCACGGACACACTGCCAGCGCCCATCAGCAAGCCGCCAATGATCTGCGGGCGCATAGACGTGTTCAGGTTACCCGCGCTGTCGAAGCCACCGCCTGAACCAAAGAGCAAGGCGCCGCTGATGAAGCTGAGGCCGCCCAGGCCAATGGCCAGGTAGCGGGCGCGCTTGGTTCGTTTGGCACTTTGCGCCAGCGCGTCTTGGTTGGCTAGGGCGAAGAAGTCGCTCTCTGACAGCCGCGTGTAGCCTCGGTAGGCCGTCCAGTGATGCGAGTCGCCAAACGTCACGGTATCGCCGTAGCTGCTCACCGCTTGAAGGCCTGGTAGCTCAATGTGTAGGCTGGTCTGGTCGAAGGCCTGTTGTACGTCGGGCGGTAGCGATGCACTAACTTGCGCGTGTGCAGGCGCGAGAACAATGGCGAACAGGATGAACGTGGCGGTAACGGAACGGAGCATGAGAGGGGTGTGTGGTTTCGTGACGGGGGCCTGTGGCACGCCGTAGCACAAACCAAGCACTGTGCCCATGTCGCGCTAAGAGGCGAGGCGGCCCCTGTGGAGGCATGCGCGGGATGCAGGTGGACACAGGGGATACGCAATGTCCTCGTTCGGCTACGCTCAGCGTAGGGTCAGCGCTACGGGACCCCTTGCGTCGTTCAGTATGCTCACTCCATCGGATGCTCGCTCAGCAGTTCTTCGACCGTGTAGAACACGCGTCGGCCCTCCGTTTCTGCACGCACACGCGCCACGGTCTCAGGCGAGACGGGGGCGGCTTCGTTGCCAAACGCGTTGCGCACGTACGTCAGCACCGCAGCGACCTCGGTGTCGTCCATGAGCCCGCCGAACGGCGTCATCGGCACGTTGCCCGGGTACTGCTTGCCGTTGACCTCGATCGGGCCCATCAGCCCGTGCAGCGTGATCTTGATGAGCCGGTCTTCGCTGCCCGTCACCCACTCCGTGCCTGCCAGGGGTGGGAAGCCGGAGGCGCCCAGGCCCGTGCCGTCCATCTGGTGACACGTGGCACAGTAGCCTTCGCGTTGGTACAGCTCCTGGCCCGCGATGAACAACTCGCGCGCGTCGCCCGTGAGGTTGGTGCTGATGGTCTCGTTCTGCTGCTCTGTCAGCGACTTGCCGTTCAGGTGGGCCAGCGCCGTGGCGTGCGCATCGGTCATCCAGTCGTCGCGCGGACGCGTGCTCGCGGCCTCCACGATGGGAATGCCCACCCTGGGCGGGAGCCACGACGCGGCCGTCATCGCCTCCAGGCGCACGCGGCCGTGGTCGTCTTGCGCGGCGGCCATCAGCAGGTCGTCTTGTGTATCGACTTGGTGGCCGCTGTAGCGCAGCACGCGTACCGCCGCCGACCGCACGCGGTGGTCTTCGGCATTGAGCAGGCGGCGCAGCAGGTTCTCGTCTACCGCGTTCAGGCCCCACGTCACCCAAAGCGCTTCCAGCAGGTGCCGCTCGTACATCGGATCAGCTTCATCGAGAGTCTGCGCCCACGTGTTGATGGCCGACTGTACCTCGACGGCATCGCGGCCCCGCAGCTCGCGGCGCGTGCGGTAGCGCGTGCGGTATTCGGGCAGCGTCAGGTTGTGCAGCAGCGTGTCGATGGGCGCATCGGCGATGAAGGCGGGGCGCACGAGCGGGCGCGACGGGTACGTCACCCGGTAGATGCGGCCGTGGACGTGGTCGCGCAGCGGGTCGCGGGCGTTGTGCTGCATGTGCCCGATCAGGATGTTGTGCCAGTCTACGATGTAGAGCGAGCCGTCCGGCGCGATCTCGAGATCTACGGGCCGGAAGTTGCCGTCGCTGCCCTGCACCATGCTCTGGCGGAAGGTGAGGTCGTAGCCTGTGCCGTCTTCCTCGACCTGGAACTGCCGCGTGCCCAGGAAGCCGATGGTGTTGTTGTAGATCAGGTCGCCCTGCACCTCGTCGGGGAAGTGGCGGCTGGAGATGAATTCCAGGCCAGACGTGGGCCGCACGCGGTCGTCGGGGTCAATGAGGTTTTCGGTCATCTGCGTGCTGACGCCGTAGCGCGGCTTGACCGAGCTGGGCATCATCCAGCGGACGGGCGGCCCCGAGGTCTCGGCGAAGAAGTCCTGGCCCCACTCGTCGAAGGCAATGCCCCACGGGTTGGGGATGTTGACCTGCGCCACACGCTCCAGATGGCGGCGCTGCGGGCTGTAGCGGAAGAAGCCGCCGTTGGTGGCACGCACTGGGCCCCAGGCCGTTTCTACATTGGTGTGGAGGAAGATGCCCTCGGCCATGTAGATCGCACCCGACGGGTCGGCGACGAAGGCGCTGATGGCGTGGTGGGTGTCGTGGTCGTCGAAGCCGCTGAGGAGCACGTCCTTGGTGTCGGCGCGGTCGTCGCCGTCGGTGTCGCGGAGGAGGACGAGGTCGGGCGCTTGCGAGACGTAGACGCCGTCGGTAGCGATCTCGAAGCCGATGGGCAGGTGCAGGCCGTCGGCCCAGATGGTGCTCTTGTCGGCCTTGCCGTCGCCGTCGGTGTCTTCCAAGATGACGATCTTGTCGTCGGGTTTAGCATCGCCGGGCTTGTAGTGCGGGTAGCTGGGCAGGGTCGAGACCCAAAGGCGCCCCGCGTTGTCGAAGGCGAGCTGGACGGGGTTGGCGAGTTCGGGGAAGTCCTCCTCCGAGGCGAACAGCTCAATCTGATACCCTTCAGCCATCGTGAACGTCTCAAGCGCTTCGTCGCCATACAGGTAGCGTGCTGCCACGTTGGCGCCGTCAACCTCACGGAAGTTGGTCTCGACAGCGGGCAGCGGTCGCGTGCGCGCATCGGCGGCGGTGAGGTCGTAGGGCTCCCCTTGGGCGGCATGCCAGATCGCCGTGTCGCGGTTGGCGGTCATCTGGCGGATTTTCTCGATCTCGTATGGGTAGTTATCGGGTCCGAAGGGGTTGTAGCGCCGCCCGTTCACGTGTACGCCATTCGGGATCTTGAAGTCGTTGTGCCAGAACCAGTTTTTGTCGAGCACTGCGGTGCGGATGGCCTCGTAGTCCGCGCCCTCAGCGTGATCGGCATCGCCGAAGAGGGTGTTGGCGAGCAGGTCAGCCAAGCGGTCATAGCCTGCGTCGGTGAGCTGGAGCCCGTCGATCGTCAGCGGCTCATCGGTGGTGTCGTACCAGCGGTTGGTGGGCACGAAGGTGTTGACGAAGGGCACACCGTGCGTGGCCGCGACCTCGCGCATGGCCTCGGTGTAGAGCTGCAGGTTCTCGTTTTCGGTGAAGCCATTCGGCAAATCGTACCGCGCTGAGAGGTCTTCGAAGGCGATAGGAGACACGAGCGCCAGTTGCGGTGCCGAGGTGCCGTTGTATCGTTGCCCCTTGGTGTGGCGGATGAAGGCGTCGAGCTCGCGCTTGAACGGTTCGAGCCCTTCGGGACCGGAGAACGACTCGGGTCCGCCAAAGAAGCCGAGCACGATGTCGGCGCCTAGTTGCGTCATCCACTCGTCGTCTGTAGGGCGGTGGCCTTCGCTGCCAGAGTCGGTGGCGAGGTCCGTCTGAAACTGCTCGGCGCCTGGAAAGGCCCACGGATCGTTGCGCGACGAGTGCGGGCGGAAGCCGGGGGTGTCGCCCGGGTCGGCCATGTTGCGGATGGTGAGGTTGTGCTCGGGGTAACGCGCGTGCAACTCGGCCTCGAAGTGGCCGGAGTGAATCATCCGTGACGCCACGTTGCCCCCTACGAGCACGATGGTCGCGTCATCAGAGAGGGCGAGGTCAGTCGAAGCGCTGGGCGAGGTCGGGGAGCACCCGACGAGCGAACAGGTGAGCACGACGGCGCAGAGGAGCGCCGTAGATCGGCAGGTACGCATAGAACGACAGCTAGCAGGTGCAGTGGGCTCGGCGGGATGAGCCGAGCAAGGGATCAGCGCTCAAACAACGCGTTAGCGTCGGGAATCGCAAGTCCTCGCGGCATGCCGGGAATTATTCGCCTCCGCCAATTGTATTTCCGGTCGCCACGCGATAGACTCCAGCGGTATCCCCTCCGAAATCAGTATCCCTTACCGGCATGGATCTAGCCATACACAATTGGATGAAAGTCGAGCCGCTGGACGTCGCAGTGGCGCGGCTGGCGAAGTACGGCTACAAGCGCATCGAAATTCAGGGCGAGCCCTACAAGTACGACACGAAGGCCGTCAAGGCGTTGCTTGATCGTTATGACGTGGGCTGCTGGGGCTCGGTGACGCTGATGCTGGAGGAGCGCAACCTGCTGGCGAAGGACGACGCGCAGCGCGCAGGGTCCGTGCAGTACGTGAAGGACTGCATCACCATGGTGGCCGAACTGGGCGGCGAGGTGATGTCGATCGTGCCGGGCACGGTGGGCAAGCTGGTGCCGGACGCCACCCCCGACGAGGAGTGGGGCTGGGCCATCGAAACGATGCAGGAGATCTATGCGCACAGCGAGCCCCTGGGCGTGCGGCTGGCCATCGAGCCGATCAACCGCTTCGAGACGTACTTCATCAACCGGGGCGATCAGGCGCTGGCGCTGGCCGAAGCCGTAGGCCCCAACTGCGGCATCTGCCTCGACGTCTTCCATATGAACATCGAAGAGGGTGACACCCTCGCCATGTTCGAGCGCGCGGGCGACCGCCTCGCCAACGTCCACGTCGCTGACAACAACCGCATGGCACCGGGCATGGGCGACTTTGACTGGCCCAAGCTCATCGACGCCGTGAAGGCGACGGGCTATGACGGCGCCATCTCCGTCGAGTTCAGCCCGCCCGTAGACCGCACGCCCGCCAATCCGCACCCCGATGCCATCGACACCAACCCCGAGGGCATTACCGAGAGCGAGCGCAAGTTCTTGGAAGATCACGGCAGCAACGTGATCAGCAGCGCCTTCTACGACCGCCTCGTCAAGCAATCGGCCGATGTGCTGCTCCCGCTGATCTGATGGCTGACGGTTCGCGCATTACCGATGTTGAGGCGTACTGGCTGCGTGCGCCCATCCCAAAAGAGCGGCAGCACCGCTCCGACTTTGGCTTGCTCACGCACTTCGATGCCACCGTCGTCGTCGTCACCACCGCCGACGGCCGGAAGGGATACGGCGAGGCCAAGGCAGCGGTAGGCAGCACCGGTTCGGGCGCGTCCATCGTCACCTGCGTGCGGAGCGAGCTGCGGCCGCTACTCGTCGGGCAAGATGCACGGCACATCAACCGACTGTGGGAGGTGATGTACAACGACACGCGGGCGCACTACGCGCTCCAGCACGGGCGCGGCTTCCCCGTCCTGGGGCGCCGCGGCTTACTCATCTCTGCCATGAGCGGCGTCGACACTGCGCTGTGGGACTTGGCCGGGCAGCGCCACGGCGTGCCCGTCGTCGAACTGCTAGGCGGCGCGTGCCGCGACCACATGCCTGCCTACGCCAGCGGCGGCTGGGCCGACGCCGAGGGCATCGGTCCGCAGTTGGAAGGCTACACGAGGCACGGCTTCCGCGCGGTCAAGATGCGCGTGGGCATCATGGACGGCTCCGTATCGAAGAGTGTGACGCGCGTCCGGGCGGCGCGGAATCACCTCGGCCCCGACATCGGGCTGATGGTGGATGCGCACGGCACCATGAGCGTACCCGAGGCGCGGCGCTTCTGCCGACAGCTTGAAGACGTAGACCTGCGCTGGTTCGAGGAGCCCGTCAACAGCGACAACCGCGTGGGGCTCGCCGAGGTGCGCGCCCAGACCACCATCCCCATTGCAGCAGGGGAGAGCGAGTTCACCCGCTTCGACATCCGCGACCTCATCGACGCCCGCTGCATCGACGTGGCCCAGCCCGACGCCGCCATCATCGGTGGCATCACCGAGACGATGCGCGTCTGCCACCTCGCGCATGCGTACCAAGTGGAGGTGGCGCCACACCTGTGGGGCTCGGCGCTGTCGTTCCACGCGGGTCTCCACATCGCTTTCGCCGCGCCCGCTGCCGTCATCTTGGAGTTCTCGCTCGGCGGCAACCCGATGCTCCACGAGATGATCGAAGAACCCATCGCTGCCCTCGCCGACGGCACGCTGCCTGCACCCACACGACCCGGTCTCGGCGTCACCGTGCGCCAAGCCTTCCTCGATAAATATGCGCAATGATTGGATTAGGTTTTAGGTCTTGGGACGCTCTCGATTTCGGTTTTAGGTTTTGGGACGCTCGCTCTGCTCGCTGTGGGTCTTGGGGGCGGCAGGCTGAGAGATTGGTCTCAATAACTAAAGAGTTTCAATAGGCTGAATTCACTTGACACCGAGCAGAGGAGCCGAATTTTTCAAGACCCAAGACCCAAGACCCAAGACCCAAGACCCAAGACCCAAGACCCAAGACCCAAGACCCGTATGGCTATCACACGCATCAATCACGTCACACTCGTCGTCAGCGACCTGGAAGAAGCCGTCCA
>JBCDJT010000044.1:0-34458 GCA_038747545.1 Bacteroidota bacterium | reverse complement strand
TTCATCGCTTGGCCGCCCATTTTCTCAGCCAGCACTTTGGTGATGGCGGCGGTGAGGGTGGTCTTGCCGTGGTCGACGTGACCGATCGTGCCGACGTTCACGTGCGGCTTCGTACGTTGAAATTGCTCTTTTGCCATGATGTCAGACAGGTTGTACAAGCCCCGAGCCGTGTGCCGGGGCGGTGGTCAGGCACCACCTTCGGGTTAGTAAAAAGCGTATCCTGGCGGGAGCCAGAACACGCCGTTCCTGTGAGCCGCCTCCGGGACTTGAACCCGGGACCCCTTCCTTACCATGGAAGTGCTCTACCGCTGAGCTAAGGCGGCCTTTCTTCTTTGCAATAATACGCTTTCTTCGAAGGCATGTTATTGCGCTTTTCCCTTGGCCTCTGCGTATAGTGTGGAAAGGTGAACCTTCCGCCTCTACTAGAAGCGGCAATAGCGGTCATTCCTGAAGAATGAACGCTATTGCAAAAGAGAAGAAAGAGCGGGGGACGAGGTTCGAACTCGCGACCCTCAGCTTGGAAGGCTGATGCTCTACCAACTGAGCTACCCCCGCTAATCGGCGCCGGAGTGGTATGACGGCTGCGAAAACGTGTTCCACAACGCGACGTTCGCCGCTCGTGACCGGGTGTGGGCAGGGGAGGATTCGAACCTCCGAAGGCATAGCCAACAGATTTACAGTCTGTCCCCTTTGGCCGCTCGGGAACCTGCCCAGTGTGTGTTGCTGGTGCGGTGAAGCAGAGCTGGTGGAGGGACTCGAACCCCCAACCTGCTGATTACAAATCAGCTGCTCTACCAATTGAGCTACACCAGCTTCTCTAAAGAACAACGCGCTCAAATTTTTGAGGCTCGCTAAGGTAGGGTGAGCCTCTAGGCGTGTCAACAGTACTGACTTTAATCGTCGGTGAAGGCGCTGGTCGATTCGCGCGTCCCTGTGACTTCAGGGGGTGCCCCTGGACCGCGCCTACGCCACCAGCGGATGAGCACAACCGCACCGATGCCGACCATCACGGCGACGATAATACGGCCATACTGGGCAAGGTAGTCGCCGATGACGCTCCAGTTCTCGCCTACGGTGTAGCCGCCGTACACGATCATGGCAGTCCAGACGAAGGCGCTGACGGTAGACCAGAGCGCCGTCTTGGCGCGATGCATGTGCGCCATGCCACAGGCCAGCGAGATGACGGAGCGAGCGCCGCTGAGGTAGCGATTGGCAGCCACCACGGCGTACCCCCATCGCTGCAGCCAGCGCCGCGCCGTGCCGATCTGCTCCTTCGGCAGCCACTTCATACGCCTGGGGTCGTTAACCATGTGCCCCAGCCGATCGCCGACCTCATACATCGCCATGAAACCGAGGGCGCCCGCCACCGTCGCCAGCCCAACGACAGGCCAGAACGAGAGTGTCCCCACCGAGGCGAGGTAGCCACAGAAGGCGATGGCCAAGTCGCCCGGAATCGGCGGCAGCACGTTTTCGCCGAACGCGATGGCGAAGAGTGCCACATACGCCCATGTAGGCGGCAGCGCCTCCATCCAGGCGAAGAAGCCGATGAAGAGATCTTCTATCACGTCAGGGCGCCACGAGGAGGCAGGTAGCGAAGGCTGCCGCGCCAGCTTCGGTACCGACGAAGCCCAGCCGCTCCGTGGTCGTCGCCTTCACCGAGACCTGCTCAGCGGGCAGTTGGGTGGCGGCGGCAATGTTGGCGCGCATCGCGTCGATGTGCGAGCGCAGCTTGGGGCGCTGCAGAGCCACCGTCGCGTCGATGTTGACTAGCTCGAAGCCGCGTTCCTGCAGTAGCGCGACGACGGCCGCTAGGAGTTTCACGCTGTCGGCCCCCTTCCACGCAGGGTCCGTGTCGGGAAAGTGCGCACCGATGTCGCCGAGGGCCGCAGCGCCCAACAGGGCGTCAGTGATGGCGTGGAGGAGGACGTCGGCGTCGGAGTGCCCGTCCAGGCCTAGCGTATGCGGGATGGGTACGCCGCCGAGGATCAGCGGGCGGTCAGGCACCAAGCGATGCACGTCGTAGCCCATACCCGTGCGGAGGCGCCGTAAGAGATCGAGGCTCACAGTAGTGGAGTGCGTTAGCATCAACGGAAACACGCCTGAACTTACGCGTCTGGCGTGGCGTCCGTTGGTGGCGCGGTGCGATTCTCGTGTGAAGCTTCCCAGTGTGGCCACAAGATGGTAGCCAAATCCCAGTCGGCAGGCGTGGTGATTTTCATGTTGATGCTGCTGCCGGGCACAATCTGCACCGGGCACCCGATGGCTTGCACCAGGTTGACGTCGTCGGTCGCTTGGATGCCTAAACGCTCAGCGTGCTGGTGCCCCTTGGCCAGCCACTCGCGGCGGAAGGCTTGCGGCGTCTGCATGCGGTAGAGGTGTTCGCGGGAGACGGTCTCCCGGAACTGCTCGTCATGGCCGCGCCGAAGCGTGTCCGTGACAGGGATGGCGAGCGAGGCCCCGCCCTCGGCCCGTGCCGTGGCGATCAGTACGGCCAATTGGTTGGCTTCCACGAATGGGCGTACGGCGTCGTGTACGAGAACCACCTCTACATCCGAGGGCACCACACGCAGCGCAGCATGCACCGAGTCCTGACGCGTACCGCCTCCGGCCACCACATCGCGCAGCTTGGTCAGCCCGTCGGCCTCCAGCTCCATCCGCAAGACGTCGACCGCATCGGCAGGCGCCGCGAGGTAGATCTGATGCACATCGGGGTGGCGCTCAAACACCAGTAGCGTCTGCAGGAGCAGCGGCAGCCCCCCGAGCCGACGGAACTGCTTGCGCGTGCCGCCCATCCGTGTTCCCGAGCCCGCAGCGGGCACGATCACGGCTACTTGGCCGGGCTTCTTCTGTCGAGGTCGGGGCATGACTTCATCTCAGAGGATGAGCATGGCATCGCCGTACGAAAAGAGGCGGTACTGCTCCTTGACGGCTTCCTGGTAGGCTTCTTTCAGGAAATCATAGCCCGCAAACGCCGAGACCAGCATCAACAGCGTGCTCTTGGGCATGTGGAAGTTCGTCAGCAGGCGCTCGGCGATCTTGAACTCGTACGGGGGGTAGATGAATTTGTCCGTCCACCCCGCATTCGCCTTCAGGTCTGCCGAGGCCGATAGGCTCGACTCTATGGCGCGCACCACTGTTGTGCCCACGCAGGTGACGTGGTTGGTCTTGGAGTGTAGGGCTTTGTTCACCGAGGCGGCCGTGCCGTAGTCGATGAGGTAGTTCTCGGAGTCCATCCGGTGCTTCGTCAGGTCCTCCACCTCTACGGGCCGGAACGTGCCCAGCCCAATGTGCAGCGTGACGGTTTCAATGTTGACCCCGTTCTGCCGGAGCGTGTCCATCATCTCCGCGGTGAAGTGCAAGCCAGCCGTTGGTGCAGCCACCGCACCGCGCTTGGCAGCGTACACCGTCTGGTAATCGTTCCGGTCGTTTTCGTTGACCTCGCGACGCAAGTACGGCGGGATGGGCGTCTGGCCGATCTCGTCGATTTTCTTGTACAGGTCGACGTTGGTGCCGTCGAACACGAAGCGGATGGTGCGGCCGCGCGACGTGGTGTTGTCGATGACCTCAGCCACTAAGCCGTTCGGGAAGTACAGCTTGTTGCCGATGCGGATCTTGCGCGCCGGGTCCACGATGACGTCCCACAGGCGGCTCTCGGCGTTCAGCTCGCGAAGGAGGAAGCACTCGATGCGGGCGCCGGTTTTCTCCTTCTTGCCATAGAGGCGCGCCGGGAAGACTTTCGTATCATTGACGACCATCACGTCGCCCGGCGTAAAGTATTCGCCGATGTTCGCGAACATCTTGTGCGTGATCGTTTTCGACGCCCGGTCGAGGACCATCAGGCGCGAGCTGCCACGGGGTTCGGCGGGGTGTTTCGCAATGAGGTCGCGAGGATACTCGTACGCGAAGTCCGAAAGCTTCATGCGGGGGGACAGCCTGAGCGGATGGCGGTGTTGGGCAAAGGGCTGTGAATATAGGATCAACTTCCCCCCTGGTCCAAACGGTGACTTGCGTCTTTCATGGGTTGTGACAGCAGCATGCGAAAACGTTTTCGACTTCTTGTTTTCTCGGCGTTTACGGGCGTTTTGTGCGCTGTGCTTCTGCTTGGTGGCTGCGACAACGGCCTGGAGCCGCCGCCGCCCGCTGCCACGGGCGCCGTGGAGGTGACGGTGCGCTACCCCGGCCCGTGGCCACCGCGCGACTCCCTGGGCGACCTGCGCTTCGTGGCGATGGAGTTCATCCCCCAAGACACCAGCGATTTTCTGCAGCTCAACCGCCTCGTCATCAGCGACCGTCTCACGTACTTCGTGGAGGAGCAGACCGTGCGCATCGACGACGTGAAGGCGGGCATCTACCTCTACAACGGCGTGGCGCAAAACTTCGAGCCGGGCAACCTCATCGCGTGGCGCCCGGTGGGCTTGGTCGAGACCGACGGCGGGCTCTTCGAAGTGCGCGAGAATGCCACAACCACCCTTGAGGTGACGTCCGATTTCTACAACCGCCCCCCCTTCCCTCCGGTGATCGAATGAATGTGTGTCAGCAGGTTGGCAGGTCGCAGGGCACAGGTCTGAAGGCGTGGGTACGTTGGGGCGCGAGCGCGTTGGGGCGTGAGCGCGTGGCCGCGTCTGTGCGGGAGCGCGTGGGTGCGTTGGCGCGTGAACGCGCAAGTGCGTCGGGGTGGCGATGCGTTGGGGTATGGGTGGTGCTTCTTTTTGTGGCGGTGCCGACGTTTGGGCAGGCGCGGGTTGAGGGGCGGGTGACGGACGAGGCGGGCGTGCCGCTGCCGGGGGTGAACGTGTGGCGGGGTGGTTCGCAGGAAGGCACGGCCACGCTAGCCGATGGGACGTTTGCCTTCGAGACGCGAGCCACGGGAGCCGTTGTGCTTCGCGCCAGCGCTATGGGCTATGCAGAAGCGGAAGCAGCAGTAACGGTGATGGCGGGCGCGACGGTACGGGTAGACTTCACGCTCCGCGAGGTGGTGCTCGAAGGCGGCGAGGTGGTCGTCACCGCCAACCGCCGAGCCCAGCGCGCGCTCGACGTACCTGTGACTATCGAGGTGCTGTCGATGGCCGACTTGGAGGCGCGCAACATCATCACCGTGGACCAAGCGTTGCGCTACCTGCCGGGCGTGCAGGTGCAGGAGAATCAGGTCAACATCCGCGGCTCGTCGGGCTTCTCGTACAATGTGGGCAGTCGCGTGCTGATGATGCTCGACGGCTTCCCTCTCCTCTCGCCCGACACCGAAGGTATTCCGTTCGACGCGCTCCCCGTCACGCAGATCGAGCAGATCGAAGTGCTCAAAGGCCCCGGCTCGGCGCTCTACGGCGGCGGCGCGCTGGGCGGCGTCATCCAGGTGCTCACTGCCGACCCCGGCGACGAGCCGGTCACCAAGATCCAGCTTTATGGCGGCATGCATCCGCCCAGCCGCTACGCGGTATGGCGCGAGGCCTGGGACGGTGCCGACAGCTACAAGCCGCTGGGCGGCCTGACGCTAGGGCACAGTCGCCGCCTCTCGCCCAAGCTGTCGTTCTGGGTCAACGCCGATGTGCAGATGGACGACGGCTACACCGACTTCAGCAATGAACGGCTCGCGCGACTGTTCACGAAGTGGTTGTGGTCGCCGACGGGGCAGGATCGCTTCGCGTTCATGGTTGGCGCACGGCGCATCAACCGCGAGGCGTTCCTCTTCTGGAATGGCGCCCGCGCGGCGCTGAGCCCGGGCCAGCTCGGCTTCACCCGCTCCACCGAGCCCAACGGCGCCAACGACAACGTCTCGACCAGCGGTACCTTCTTCGCCTCGTACACCAGACTCTTCAGCGCACAGTCATTCCTGACGGCGCGGCTACGGTCGTACGCGCTGCTGCTCCAACCCATCCGCGACGGCGCCATCGAGGAGCCCGACCGTGGCACCTACGGGCTGCGGCTGGGCGGCGAGGTACAATATCACCTGCGCCCCACGCCCACGCGCTACCTCACCCTCGGTGCTGCTGGCGACGGCAACAGCACGTACTCCAGCTTCTTCGTCAGCCCCGACGGTAACGCGATCGGCACGCAGCCGGAGACGGCCGTGTTCGGACAGTGGGAAGAACAGCTCGGTCGCCTCACGGTGATCGGCGGGCTGCGGTGGGACCGCTATCAGGTCGATGTGCAGAACGCCGTCTCGGAGGTGAGCCCGCGCTTCAGCATCAGCGTGCCGCTCGGCGCCGACCAGACGACGTGGCTCGCCTACGCCGAGGGCTTCCGCGTACCCAGCTTTGCCGAGCGCTTCGTGGACAACCGCTCGTTTCTGCCCATCGTCAGCAACTACATGCTGCGCCCCGAGACCAGCAACGCCCTCGAACTGGGCTACCGGACGCAGCGGCAGGTAGGCCGCACACCTGTCACGGTCACCGCCACCGCGTTCACGACGCGCTACGACGACCTCATCGAGCCCGTGTTCACCTCGCGGTCATCGGCGTTTCAGTTCGTCAACCTGACGGAGGCGCGTGTGACGGGCGTCGAGGCCTCCGTCGAAGCGATCATCCCCAACGGGCCGCGTCTGCTACTCGGCTACACCTTCACCGAGGCCGTAGACCTGGATGCCGACGCGCCGCTCACCAACCGCCCCGACCACCTCCTCTCGATGCAGTTTCAGACGCCGCTGGGGCGCGGCCTTGGCATCGGCATTGACGCGCGCTACATCAGCACGCCCGAGCGGCTCGACTCCGACTTCGTCCGCTTCGTCCCCGACGCCGACGTGCTTCTGGCTACGCAGGTCGTCGATGCGCGCCTCACCTACCGGCGGGCTCAGACTGAGATCGCCATTCTCATGATGAACGCGTTCGACTACCACTACCTGGAGCGACCTGCGTTTTTAGCCCCACCACGGCACTTTATCCTCCGCCTCAGCACCGCATTCTAGCCACGGCGCAGTTTTTGCACATGCGGTAGGCTCCACCACGCTCGGGATTGCCCACCCGACCACGGCCGCGCTTAGGCACGCTCTCGCTCTGCCGATACTCAGGCCAACTTTATTCTTCTCCCATCATGAACCAGACGCTCACCGCGGTGCTGGCGTTGTTGACGGCTACCCTGCTGTCAATCAACCTCCAGCAGAATGCCCTGCGCTCGCTGCTCAACTCGATCACCAACGAGTATGAGACGATCGGTGGTGCCGTGGCGCTCGACATCCTCGACTACGTCGGCTATCAAGAGTTCGACGATGTGACAGCTACGATGGCGGTCACCAATGCAAACCAGCTTACCCCGCTCCCCTTCGACACGACGCAGACGTTCACCTCGGCTGATGACATCGATGACTTCCACGGTATCGAAGATCATATCTACATCACACCCTACGATCCTACAGAGTACTTGGTCGACATCGATGTGGAGTACGTCGACCAAGACAACCCCGACGTCACACTCACTACCCAATCCTTCGCCAAGAAAGTCACCGTCACGGTCACACACCCGCAGCTCAACAGCAATGTGACGATGTCGCAGGTTTTCTCGTACCCGTGACGCCAGCCGTTTTCGACGCTCATGCATGTCTTTACCGATCATATACTCGCCACGCTCATCGGCATCTCAGTAGTGGTGATCCTGCTCTACACGCAGTTTCGCTCCAACGAGACCGCCATCGAAGAACTGCAATACTTGGGCGCCCGGCAGCAGATCTTGCAGATGAACGAGTGGATTGAGGAGGACCTGCTGAATATCGGCGTAGGCGTAACGGGCAGCACTGCCGACATCGCCACGTGGAACGACTCGACGTTCTCCTTCCGCCGGAAGCTAGACCCTGCCGATACGTCGCCTTCGCTCATCACGTATAGCCGCAGCACGGTGGGCACTGCGACCAAGACCGACTCGGTGTACACCCTCTACAAGACGACACGCTCCGTCAACGGCGTGGCAGGCGGCGGCACCCCTGAGAATATGAGCTTGGCCGAGTTTGTGATGATGGATATGGCGGGCAACCAAGTCACCGATCCTTCCGCGGCAGTATCCATTTCCGTGCGGCTCCACGTCTTCTACTCGGCGAACAGCAACACGCTGGGCGAGGCGCGCTACGTCCGCCGCTTCTGGCCCGCCGACCTGAACTGACGGCTTCGCTCATACGAACGGTCGGCGCTTGGCCTGAGCCTTGCGCGACTCGGGCAACGGCAGCCCCACGCCCTCCATGCGCAGCCGCACCATCTCGTAAAACGCCTCCTTCTCTTTGCTGCGGATGACGGCCCGCTCGTGCGCCTCGGACAGGATCAGCGGATAGCCCCTGCCCTTCTCGCACTCCGAGAGGACTACGGCATGGACGAGGTCGAGCGCGGCTGCGTCATCCGCCACCCAGCGCGGCAGCTCCACCCGAGCGATCTCCGACTGGCGCTCGCCGATGGGCACGTGGATGTAGACGTAGCAGATGCGGTTGGCTGCGCTGTACGCCGTCTGCACGTGCGAGGCCGACTCGAACACGGCGCTGCGATGGCTGAGCGGCAACGCGCGCTCAAACAGCCAGCGGTCGAGCAGACCATCGAGCGTGGCATCGGGCGCCAACTGCTCGTGCGCGTGCTCGCGGCGGACGGCCTTGACCAGGTTGATGACCTCGGTGTTGCCGGGCAGGCTGATGAATGAGCACACCGGGATGCGCTGCTGCTCAAACGCCTCCAGCGTCTCCACGTATTGCGCGATGAGCTTTTCTTCCAGCGCGCGGCTGTGTAACGAGCGCAGCATCCAGCGGATCAGCGTGCCGTCCCCCATCGCCACGAGCGGCCGGCCCGGCGTGCGCACGGCCTCGGCCACTTGGCGCAGGTGCTCCAGCTCCAGCCCGTCCCGCAGTGCCGAGACCACATCGGTGCTGGCGCGCTCCACGAGGTCGTCGAAGTGGTCCTGCAGTTCGCTGGTACGGTAGCGAAACTGCGGCACCGACTCGATCAGCGGCGCCTCGTGCGTGCCATAGTGGAACGCGATGCGGCTGATGTTGAGCAGGTAGCACGACGGCTCGCGGTGGCGGTCCGGGTAGATCTGCGAGCCATCGGTGGCCACCACCGTGACCACATCGGGCCTGGGCGGCGCCGTGAACGTTGCCGACGGGTCGCCGAGCATGGTCGGGATGAGCGCGGAGAGCTTGAGGTGCGGCAGCGTGTCGCGGTAGCGTTCCCAATCGGCGGCGCAGGTGGCGAACGCGGCTTCGGCGAGGTCCAGCTTGGTCTTCAGCAAGGCCCGCTCGCGCTGTTGGTAGTCGCCGAAGCCGTCGAACTGCTGCTGGAGCTGCTGAAAGTCGAGCATTGCGAGGTCTCAGGTCGGCAGGTCGAAGGTCTGATGTAGCCAAACTCGAGCTAGATCAGCATGCCTGCGATGGTGGCGGTCATCCACGAAGCTAAAGCGCCACCGATGACGGCACGGACGGCCAACGAGGCGATCTCGGTGCGGCGCTTGGGCGCCAGCCCGCCGATGCCGCCAATCTGGATGGCGATGCTGCTGAAGTTGGCGAAGCCACACAGCGCGTACGTACCCATGATGATGGAGCGGTCGGACATGACGCCCTGCATGCTGCCCAGCGAGAGGTAGGCCACTAACTCGGTCACGGCGATCTTCTCGCCCATCAGGCTGCCGAAGCTGAGGATGTCGGCGGTTTCTACGCCCATGGCCCACGCCAGTGGGGCGAAGACGAAGCCGAAGATGGACTGCAGCGTCAGCCCCTCGAAGCGCCCGCCTGTGGCGGAGGCGACGGCGTCGTTGAGGTTCCACAGCTCGGCGCCGAACAGCGTGGGGTTGCCCACCCAGCCCAGCATCGCGTTGACCATGGCGATAAGCGCGAGAAACGCCAGCAGCATGGCGCCCACGTTGGCGGCCAGCTTGAGGCCATCACCAGCGCCGGCAGCGGCGACTTCGAGCACGTTGCCGCCCATCTCCACCTCGGCCAGCTCAAACTGCCCCATCGTCTCAGGCGCCTTGGTCTCCGGGATCAGGATCTTCGCCATCACAATCGCTGCGGGCGCGCTCATCATCGACGCCGCCAAGAGGTGCGCCGCGAACTTGGCTTGCTCCGTCAGCGACTCGCCACCCAGCATGCCGATATACGCCGCCAGCACGCCGCCAGCGATGGTGGCCATGCCGCCCGTCATTAGCATCATCAGCTCGCTCCGCGTCATCTTATCGATGAACGGCCGCACTACCAGCGGCGCCTCGGTCTGCCCAATGAAGACATTCGCCGCTGCCGACAGCGACTCGGCCCCCGAGAGCTTCATCGTCTTGGCCATGAACCAGCCCATCCCCTTCACTAGTGGCTGGATGATGCGCAGGTGGTACAGCACGGCCATCAGCGACGCAAAGAAGATGATCGTCGGCAGCACCTTGAATGCGAAGTTGATCAGCGGCGGCTCGATAGTGCCCTCGCGGAAAGAGCCGAAAATGAAGTCGCTGCCGATGTCCGTAAAGGCTAGCAAGCTCGCAAACCCAGCGCCGATCCACTCGAACACGGCATAGCCTGCCGAGGTCTTCAGAATCAGCAGCGCGAACACGATCTGCAGTCCGATGCCGATGCCGACCACTTTCCAGTCGATCTGACGGCGATTGCTGGAGAGCAATACAGCTATCCCTAGCAGGGCTATAATTCCGATGAGACCGCGACCTAAGAGCGTGACGACTTCCATAACCGAGTTTGCGAGGTGACAAGACGCTCGAAGGTACGGCGGCAGCAGGCAATAGGGAAATTGTAGCTGCTAGCTTTCCTCATCAGCGTCACTTGCAGAAACGGAGTGGGCCGATAAAAAACGGACCGATTAACTTTCTATCGCAATACCTTCTTGTTATTCTCAACACCATGACTGTTTTTCTTGATTTCGACGGTGTGTTCACCACGGAAACCAGCTGGGCAACTCGAGAGGATCGCATTGACCCAACAGCATTTGCTTGGCTGGCCCAGCTCTTCCATAGGCACCATTGTCAAATCGTTGTTACCTCCACTTGGCGCTCCGGGCATAGCATGGGCGAACTGCGCCAGATTCTTGCTCCTCTGGAAACCCGTGTGATTGGTGTGACACCAGTGCTCTCAAACCGAGGCGAGGAAATCATCTCATGGCTTGCCGAGCATCCTTCAGGGAACAAGTACTTGGTCATTGATGACGAAGTGAGCGAAATTCGCCCATACATTGACGATGATCACATTGTACATGTCAAAAACGGCTTCAACGGAAAGGGTTTTGGTCAAGAGCATTTAGACCGAGCTGAGCAGCTAATCACGCTCTGGTCGGCTCAGAGTGAGTTGTAATCAAAGGTCCTGCACGTTTGCATGTATTGCGGAGCATCGGGATGTGATATCTACATCAGGTGATGGTCAACGCCCACCAATAGCTTCCTGTGCAAATGGATTCACCTACGATCTTGCTTGAACGCGTCCGGCAGGGCGATGACGCGGCGTTTGGCGACCTGATGGGCACGCTGTACCAGGAGCTGCGGGCCGTGGCACGGAGCCAGCGGCGGCGGCTATCGGCAGCGGAGACCATCAACACGACGGCGGTGGTACACGAGGTCTATGCGCGGCTCGATGCCAAAGACGGGGCGATTGTGCTCAACGACCGGGCGCACTTCTTCCGGCTGGCAGCTGGCACCATGCGGGCGGTCATCATCGACTATGCGCGGAGCCAGTCGCGCCAGAAGCGGGGTGGCAAGGAGAAGCCCGTCTCGCTCTCAGCTGTAGGTCCGGTCGAGGCCGGGGCGGCTGAGGGAGGCATCAACATCGAGGAGGCGTTGACGCTGGACCGCTCGCTCGGGAAGCTGGCGGCGTTCGATGCCGAGGCGGCGCGGGTGGTCGAGTTGCGCTATTTCGCCGGGCTCTCCGTCGCAGAAACAGCCGAAGCCCTGGCCATGTCGCCCGCGACGGTCAAGCGGCGGTGGACATTTGCGCGCGCATGGCTGCATCAGCGCATGTCGGAGGAATCAGGCGATGGATGAGCCTGGGCATAGTGATTTGTCGATGGGTAGCATATCCGAGCCCTGCTCACTATCTCTGCCGTCTCGCCTGCTATGACCAACGACCAATGGGCCCGCCTCGCCACGCTCGTCCCCGATGCGCTCGACCTCATGCCGGAGGAACGCCGCCCGTTTCTGCAGCGCGAATGTCGCCTTTCGACAGGTGAGCTCGATGCCGAGCTGCTGCGGCAGGCCGAGGCGCTAATTGCCTCCTCCATCGAAGCCACCGAGGCGGGCGCGTTTCGGTCGCCCGTCGGGGGGCTGGCCGGACAGCTGGCTGCGGACGAAGGCATCACGCGACATGCGCCGCCCGAGACGGTGGGTCCGTGGCGCGTGACGGGCGTGCTGGGCGAAGGCGGACAGGGCGTCGTCTACCGCGCCATCCGTGCCGACGGCGCCTTCGAGCGGTCGGTCGCGCTCAAGCTGATCCGCCCCGGTGTGGGCGACAAGCTGGTGGCGCGATTAGCAGAAGAGCGGCGTGTGCTGGCGCGGCTGGAGCACGAGGGCGTGGCGCGCCTCTACGACGGCGGTATCACGAACGATGGTCGCCCGTACCTCGCGATGGAGCTGGTGGACGGGCACACGATCACCGACTTCGCAACCTCTACCCAGCTATCCACCCGCGAGCGCGTGGCGATGCTCGTCAGCGTGTGTCAAGCGGTGGCGTATGCGCACCAGCGGCTCATCATCCACCGCGACCTCAAGCCCTCCAACGTGTTGGTCACACAGGACGGCCAGCCCAAGCTGCTCGACTTCGGCGTGGCCAAGCTGCTCGACGAAGCCCACGACCCCACGCTGACGGTGCCCGGCTGGATGACGCCGGCCTACGCCGCGCCTGAGCAAGTGCGCCAGGGCGAGATCACGACGGCGACGGATGTGTACGCGCTGGGCGTGCTGGCGTACGAGCTGCTGGCCGGGCGCCGTCCCTACACCACGACGGGCCTGAGCCCTGCAGAGACAGAGCGTATCGTCTGCGAAGTGGCGCCGCCGCTGGCCTCGGCGACAGCCGCAGAAGCTGTTCCCGGGCGTGCCGCCACCCTACGCGGCGACCTCGACGTCATCCTCGCCAAGGCGCTCGCCAAAGACCCCGATCGCCGCTATGCCTCCGCTGAGGCGCTGGGCGCCGACCTCCAACGTCACCTCGATGAGCTCCCGGTAGAGGCGCGCCCGGCCACGGCGGCCTACCGCGTGAGCCGCTTCGTCAGGCGCCACCGCGCCGCCACTACAGCCGCTGTCATAGCCGTGGTAGCCATCGTCACTGGAGCTGGAGCCGCGCTGTGGCAAGCTGCCGAAGCCACTCAACAACGCATCCGTGCCGAGCAAGAAGCGCTGACGGCCGAGACCACCGCCTCTTTCTTGGCGAACCTCTTTCAAGGTGCTGAACCCGCAACCGCCTTGGGCGACACCCTGACCGCTTTCGACCTCCTCGAACGCGGTGTGGCCCGAGCGGACAGCGAACTCGCCGAGACGCCGCTGATCCACGGCCGCGTTCTGTACGCCGTGGGCCGCGCTTACTACCACTTGGCTGACTACATAGGTGCCGACTCCACCCTGGCACGCGCCATCGCCATCCTTGACCCTCTTCGCGACGAAGCCACCCAAGCGTATGCCGCTGCCCTCACCATGCACGGCTCGACGCTGAGCTATCGGGCCGACTGGGCGCGTGCCACACCCATCCTGGAACGCGCCGTAGATGCCCTGGCAGCAGCTGGCGATACCACATCCCTCGATTACCTCAAAGCACTCATGCAAACGGGGACGTCCTTGAGCAGGGAGCGCCGATTGGAGGACGCCACGATCTATCTGGAGCAGGCCGTCCGGGTGGCCCGGTCCATCTTTGCCGCGACGGGCGATGACGACACCAGTATCCCGGCCACGTTCAACGCCTACGGCTACCTGCTGCAACAGCTTGACCGGCTTGACGAGGCCGAAGTCATGTATCGGGAAGCCTTGGCTATGGTAGACGCCAGCGTTGGGGAACGCCATCCAGACTGGGTCACCGGAACCTCCAACTTGGCGAATTTTCTGAACCAGTCGGGCCGCCACGCGGAGGCCGAGACGGCTGCCCGACGTGCGTTAGCTCTCGCCCCTGAGGTGTACGGCGAGCAGCATCCCGGCACGGCCTTCGTCCAACTGAACCTGGGCGAAAGCCTGCGAGGCCAAGCACGCTACGCCGAAGCGGAGGCCTTATATCGAGATGCCCTTGCCTTGGGCCGCCCCTCACTCGGCGAGAACCACCCAGCCATCACCGTTGCACTCACGGGCCTGGGCGAGAGCTTACGGCAGACGGCGCGCACCGAGGAAGCCCTCCCTGTGCTTCGGCAGGCTATGGCCGTAACGAGCACGGCCGCTCCCGGTAACGCGTATGGCGATCGCGCTCGGATCGAGTTGGCGCGGGCGCTGGTGGCCCTGGGTAACCCATCCGAGGCACAGGCACTGCTGGAAGTTGGCATCCAACGGATTGAAGACTATGGCCGTCCCACGCCTATCACCAGCGAGGACCTGCGCACCGTACTGCGCGAACTGGGCTTGGCCGAGTGACACGTGCGTCTAAGGAGATCTCTGGCGACACGCTTTCAGCAGGGGTCGAAGAAAAAACAGCATCAGCTCAACTTTTTTCGTTTTGCGTGAGCCCGATCATGCGCAGCTGACGATAGGGTAAGTGAGCCACCGAAGCTCAACGTCTCACGCACTCCAACCTCGCTACCGTCATGCCTACGCTCGCATCCGCACCGACCGCCACGCCACTCGCTACCACCACGGCTTCTACCTCAAACCGCTTCTCGCTCCGCGCTTGGTTCAACCGCACCTTTGTTGTCGACTTCAGCGGCATCGCCGACATCGACCTCGGCGAGCCAATGGAGTTTGAAGCACACGTTGCCGAGCTGTTCACGCCGGGCAGCTATGCCTCAGCCGAATAGGTTCGCCTTCCCGAACTGGGCGATCACCCAACGCCCAGGTAGAAACATGTTCTACGGCATACAGGAAGTTGTGAAGCACAGCTCTGCCGGGTATTACCAGTATCTCATCAGCGCGGTGAAAGGCATGGCCCCCTCCGACGTCCTTCATCTTTCAAGCTGACTGCTTTTTTCTCCTTCTGCTGTTATGCCCCACTTGGTGTACCACAACCAGTAGCTCGCCGTCGCTGCCGCACATGTCCCCATCACTAGCAATACTATGACTGCTTGCTCAAGCCCAAAATGTAGATGGGTTACCGCATCTAGGGTGAATACTGAAACAAAGATCCAGCCCAATGTCACCCCGAGAATACGAATTTTCCTCATCCACTTTTTCACACCTCTGTAGTACGGGATGAAGAACGTAGCAGCAGAAAGTGGAAACGTAAGTACCGCCGCCGTTACCGCAAGTACCTGTACAGTTCGCACATAGTCTGGATTGGCTAGTTCATCCGGGGTCATTGTCGCATATTCAACCATGAGCATTCCAGCGAAAACACCAGGGAACGCTCCCCAAAGCAAACTGCAATACCGCAACAGCACATACTGAAACCGCTGACCTTGGGTAAGGTCATGGCGCATTTCTTTGGCATAGGAGCGGTGGGTTTGCACCCAATCATGAATGGGCAGGACGAGGTTCAACAGGCGTCCGGTTTTTCTCTCTTTCGATTTGGGCTTTCGCATATTCCTGTCTCTCTCAGATTTTATTGATCCAAAGAGTGTGCTTCGACCACAGTCCAAGCATCATTCGAACGATCTGTGTCGGGCAGGATCTGGGTTGGATCGAGCGTGATCTGCTGGATCTGCGTCAGGCCGTCTACAAAGAACTGATAGCGGTCCGTGTTGGCCCAGGCTTCTACGGGGATGCGGCGCTCGGAGTAGCTGCCGTCGGCCATGGTGAAGCGCACGACGGTGGGCATCACGAGGCCGCCGTAATTGGTGACGGTGACCAAGCCATCATCGCCTCGCGCATCGACCGCGACGCCTTGGTCGAAGGTGGCGTTGGTGTTGAACCAGCCGCGCCAGAACCACGCGAGGTCTTCGCCGGCCATGTCTTCGATGGTGCGGTAGAAGTCGCTCGGCTGCGGGTGCTTGTATGCCCAGCGGTCGATGTAGGCCCGGAAGGCGGGGTCGAAGCGCTCGGGGCCGAGGATGTACTCGCGCAGGAGCTGGAGGCCCTTGCCCGGCTTGCGGTACGACAGGAAGCCGTGATAATCGCTTCGGATGCGGTCGGTGGGCGTGTTACTCACCTGGGGCACGGTGGCCATGAGCTCGGCGATGTAGTCGGCATCAAACCGCTGAGTTCGGGTGGAGGCGTCACCGTAGAAGGCGAGGTTGGAGTAGTAGTTCATGAACGTGTTGAAGCCCTCGTCCATCCACGCGTAGCGGCGTTCGTCACTGCCCACGACCATCGGAAACCACATGTGCCCGAACTCGTGGTCGGTGACGCCGAACAGGTCTTGGTCGCGCGCGCTCACGCGGCAGAACGCCATCATCGGATACTCCATGCCGCCTACTACCCCACCTACGTTGATGGCGACGGGGTACGGGTACGGAAACCACTGCTCCGAGTAGAAGCGGATCGCGTGCTGCACGTACGCCGTCGAGCGTTCCCAGCCGGGGTTGTCCGCCGTGCCGACGCCCTCCTCGGGATAGACGGACTGCGCGAGTATGCCATTCACACTTGCCGCGTCCCAGATAAACGCCTGCGAGGCCGCCCACGCCACATCGCGCACGTTCTCGGCGCGGAAGCGCCACGTCAGCGTCTCGCCAGGTGGACGCGAGCCCGGCGCCCCCACTTCGGCAGCCGACTGGATCATCACCGTCGTCTCGCTCACCTTGGCTTGCTCATAGCGTTCCAGTTGGCGCGGCGTGAGGACTTCGTCGGTGTTAAGCAGTTCGCCTGTGGCCACCACGATGAAGTCGCTGGGGACGGTGAGGGCGAGGTCAACGTCGCCGTAGTCGAAGTAGAACTCGCCTTGGCCCAAGTACGGCAGCGTGTTCCAGCCGTGGACGTCGTCGTAGACGGCCATCTGCGGAAACCACTGCGCGATGGTGTAGACCGTGCCCTTGGCCACATCCAAGTAGCCCATCCGGTCAGCGCCGTACTCGGGGATGGTGAACGCAAAGTCCAAGTCGATGTCGATGGTGCCGCCCGGTTCCAGCGCCTCGGCCAGGGTGATCTTCATGCGCGTGTCGTCGATCCAGTAGTCGGCCGAGCCCCGCTCGCTGCCACGGATCAGCTCGACGCGGGAGATGTCGTAGCCGCCGCCCGCGAAGGCGCCGCGCCAGCGGGAGTTGGCGCCCTGGAGCATCGCGCCACGACTCCCCTCGGCGAACAGGTTTTGCTCCAGGTAGAGGTACAGGTGCTCGAGCGCATCGGGGCTGTTGTTGATGTACGTGATGGTCTCGGTGCCACTGATGCGCTTAGTCGCCGGGTCCAGTTCGACGGCGATGTCGTAGTGCGCCTCCTGCTGCCAGTAGTCAAGACCCGGTTCGCCCGTATACGTGCGACGGTCAGTGGGGGCCGGTAGGTCGAGCGGTGCGAACAGGTCGAGGTTGTCTTGGGCGACAGGTGGGGCGTCCTGTGCCAAGACAGGGGCTGACATGGCAAAAGCGACTAGTGCAATAACGGACAAAATGCGCATCTGGCATGGCGGAAGTTGAGCGGTGTGGCTGCCGACAAGATACACGGCGCGTCACCCTGTGACGCTGCCGTTTGCCACGACAGCTGTGCTTTCAGCATCGCGTAACTCAGACGCGGCGGCGGCGTACGCCGGTATCTCCTCCCCCTCTCAACTATTCCGCCCAGCATCATGCCCTTCTGGCTTGCGCTTGTCATCATCATCTCCATCGTAGGCGGCCTCGGCTTTGCCACGTTCGCCATGTGGCTGGACTTCCAAAACAAACAGGCGAAAGCTGGGGCCTCAAGCAGCGAGCTAGCCGAGGCGGTAGCCGCACAGCAGAAACTGCTGGAAGCGGCCGAGCGGCGCATCCAAAATCTCGAAGCTATCGTCACCAGCGAGGCCTGGGATGCCGAGCGCGCCAGCGGATTGCCGGATGCAGCTCCAGCCACCTTAGGTTCGTCAGGACGCATCGATGCACGTCTACTCGACGACAGGCTAAGTTACACTGAGGCGCCTACGGCGACGGCACAGCGCGTACAGTCCTGAATCAGCGCCGTTCTTTCCTGCGCAATCCGTCGAGGCAAGCATCACCGTATCTAGCTACGTTGCTGAAGCACTGTTAAAGCCATAGGGCAGCCAGAAACACGAGAAACAGTGCGGAATACCGGCTAAATTGGCAATCTGATTTACAAGTAGCCCGTCTTGCGAACGCCCTGTCTGTTGAGCAAGCACAGCTCGGCCACCTGTTTTTCCGCCCTTGAGCCAGTCGATCAACGCTTGCGATGTGATGAAAGCGAGCCCGGCTGACTCGCAGGGGCGTCGTGTGGACTATCGCTCAGCTAAGGCGGCATCAATGGCACGCTGGAGCCCCTGCGCTGTCATGTTGGCCGCGTCCATTGCTATGGCGGTCTCGATGCGTGACTTGGCCTCGTCCAAGCGGCCTCGGGCGTAGAGGAGCTGCGCGTGCAGCACGTGCGGCGACGGTGCCAGCGGGTCGGTCATCGCGGCCTCGAAAGCGTTCGCCTGGGCCAGCGCCTCGTCGTGCCGTCCAACCTCGGAGAGCAGGACAGCGCGGTAGCGTTGGAGGAACGGCACCTGCGCGGCTGCAGGGTGAACCTCGTCCATGAGCGCGGCGAGCGCCGCCTCCGGCCCTTCGGCGTGGTGGATCCACTCAATTAACTCGGCACTGATGTACGGCGCGGTAGGATGCTGCTCCAAGTAGGCGCGGAAGTTTGCCAGCGCCAGCGCCACACGCTCCTCGGCAAAGCCCTCCGGCATCGACGCGCCCCGGTCGCGGGCGTTGGCGGCGCGGAGGCCCAGCACATACGAGTCGATGAGCAGGCGTTCGTCAGGCGCGGCATCGCTGAGGTGCGCTTCGATCCACCGAAGGAGGCTTTCGCGCTCGTCTACGTCGGTGGTGATGCGGGCGACGAGGGCACGGCCGAGGACCCACGACGCGTCAGCGGCCATGGCGGAGCGGAAGGCGGCTTCGGCGTCAGTCCAGCGACCCGCATCCATGATGAGGCGCCAGCCATCTGCGTAGTGTACTTGTGCTTGCTCACGGTCTGGCTGCGCCGTCAGCGGTGCGGTGGTAAGCATAAGCAGCGCCGTAAGGGCACACGCCCAGCGAAGGGGGCTGACAAAGCGCCTCATCGGTCTAATTCTGCTCGGATCAGGCGGTGCATTGACCGGGTCTCCGCCAACAGCGCAGCGTCCGCCCGCCCCTACCGCCACCACAATCTTGGCAGCGAACCACCGGAACCTCGGTCGCCAGTTCCGGCGGGATGGCATGGTGGTTAAACCCTCAGCTAGCATAGATTTCTCTGCCCTCTCGGACGCGGGCACCGCTTTTACATCGTGTTTGTCTGATGCCATAGTCGTTCAGGTATCAAGGTTTGCCTCCAGGCTGACCAGCACCGAGTCGATCGCGACCTCAACCTCCTCCAACTCCAACTCAGCGTAGTACCACGCCCCCCAACGCAACAGACGTGCCCCCGTCATGTAGGCAGCGTCATCTCGAAGACGGATCAAGTCATCAGGCTTTACAGGAAATGGGGTCCTAGGGGGGCCCCAGGGACCACCGAGGCGAGACATTTCCTTTATCATCTGAATGACGATGTCAATTACGGCCTGCTTCTCCTCTTCGCTATCTCGGAGTGCTTCCATAAACGAGGTCAGTCGCTCGCGAAGGACTCTATCTTGTATCAAGCCTAAGTCTCCCGACGCGATCAGCGCGTCTAACGACCCGGTGACGGGATCGAACGTATCGCTGCTAAAGGTTGACTCAACGTAGGTGTAGATGGAGTCAGGGGACATACCTGCGAGATCGTCGGCCGAGATCGTCGCCAGCTGATTGTACTGGATGAGAAGCCTATCCGAGAGGTCTCGTACATGCTGGATCTCGGACTTGTTGAACGCGAAGTCTTCCCGCAGGTCTTCGAGGATGAGCCGTTCCCGGGTCCGCGCGTCGCGGTCGGCCCACCACGTGTTGATGCCGACGGCAGTAAGCACGCCGAGCACAACGATGAGATACTCGGCGGCGAACCAACGCACCTTGGGTCGCCAGTTCCACGGCCTTGGGCGGGGCGAACTGACCTCAGGTGCCATAGGCTCCGGCGAGGGCGTTGGTTCGGGGTTCGGATCACTAGAGGAATCCAGCGGAAGGGGCGTGTCGCTCATGGGTTCACGTAGGCCTCCACCTGCTCGCGGAGGGCTTTCGAGAGCCGGCCGAGGATCGTCCACGGCCGCTTCGGCCGAACAGGTGGCGGTGTTGCGGGTGGGTCTGGAGGCGCTGGGAGCGGCGCATCGCTCATGGCGTCGGCTACCGTGCTGCAGGTAATGACAGGGGCTCACGTGCAGGCCAGATTAACGCATGGTGAAGTGGTTTTCAATATCCGCTGCGGGCGCATGGCTGTGGATAACTTGGCGCCCGAGCCCCCTGCCCTCGCCCGTATATTGCAGCCCCGTCCGGGTTGAGCACGATGCTGCCTGCCCTCCCGACCCGAGACCTGCCGACTTGCGACTTGAGACCCCACTATGCGTCAGTTCACCCTCTCTCTCGATTCCGCCACGCCCAGCTCGGCCAGCCCGGAGGCCGCCGAGAACATCGTCAACGGCCTCAACCCAGCGCAGCAAGAAGCCGCACGCGCCACCGACGGCGCGGTGCTCATCATCGCGGGTCCCGGCTCGGGCAAGACGCGCACGCTGACGCACCGCATCGCCTACCTGCTGGCCGCTAACAAGGCGCGGCCGTATCAGATTCTGGCGCTGACGTTCACGAACAAGGCCGCCCGCGAGATGCGCGAGCGCGTGACGCGGCTGATCGGTCCCGAGGCCGCCAAGGGGATGTGGATGGGCACGTTCCACTCCATCTTCGCCCGCGTGCTGCGTACCGAGGGCGAGAAGCTGGGCTACTCCAAGGACTTCACCATCTATGACAGCGACGACAGCGAGCGGATCTTGCGCGAGCAGATGGCGCGCTACAGCATCGCCCCGAAGCAATTCACGCCGCGCTCGCTCCGGGGGCTGATCTCCAGCGCCAAGAACCAGATGGTGTCGCCGCCGCAGTACCAGAAGCTGGCGGCCACGCCTGCGCAGGAGCGCGCCGCGCTCATCTATGGCCCCTACCAGGAAGCCCTGCGCCGCGCCAACGCGATGGACTTCGACGACCTACTCATCAAGCCGATCGAGTTGTTCGACCAACACCCCGACGCGCTGGAGAAGTACCAGGACCGCTGGCGCTACATCCACATCGACGAGTACCAGGACACCAACCACGCGCAGTACCTGCTCGCCAAGAAGCTCGCCGCCAAACACGGCAACTTCTGCGTGGTGGGCGACGATGCGCAGTCGATCTACGCCTTCCGTGGCGCCGACATCGGCAACATCCTGTCGTTTCAGCGCGACTACCCGAAGGCCACCACCGTGCGGCTGGAGCAGAACTACCGCTCTACCAAGAAAATCCTGCAGCTGGCCGACTCGATCATCAAGCAGAACAAGGACCAGCTCGACAAGAGCCTCTGGACGGACAACCGCGAGGGCGACTATGTGGTGCTCTCGGAGGCGTTGTCGGAGCGGGACGAGGCGCAGAAGATCGAGCGCACCATCCGCGACCTGCACGTGCGCGGCGGCTACGCCTACAAGCAGTTCGCCATCCTCTACCGCACCAACGCGCAAAGCCGCTCGCTCGAAGACGCCCTGCGGCGCGGCGGCATCCCCTACCGCATTGTGGGCGGCATGTCGTTCTACCAGCGCAAGGAGATCAAGGACGTGCTGGCGTACCTGCGCCTGACCGTCAACCCGAACGACACGGCCGGGCTGCGGCGCGTCATCAACTACCCCACGCGCGGCATCGGCGGGAAGACGCTGGAGCGCATCACCGCCTTCGCCCGCGACGAGCGCATCACCATGTGGCAGGCGCTGGAGCGCATCGAAGACGTGGGCCTGAGCAGCCGCGCCCGCACCGCCGTCGAGAAATTCCACTTCCTCATCGCCAAGTACGCCGCGCAGTCCGCCAGCCGCCCCGCCGACGAGCTGGCGCGGGAGATGATCCAGGAGACGGGCATCCTGAGCGACTTGCGCAAGGAGAACACCAACGAGAGCCTGGCGCGCTGGGAGAACATCCAAGAGCTCATCAGCGCCATCGCCGAGTTCACCAGCAGCAACGTGGACGCCACGCTCAGCACGTTCCTCCAGGAAGTCTCGCTCGCCACCGACGCCGACCAAGGCGACCCCGCCGGCGAGAACAAGGTCACGCTGATGACCATGCACGCCTCGAAGGGGCTGGAATTCCCCGTCGTGTTCGTGAGCGGCTTGGAGGAAGGACTGTTTCCGCTGGCCAAGGCCGCGCAAGACGTCAAAGAGCTGGAGGAGGAGCGGCGGCTGTTCTACGTGGGCGTCACGCGGGCCGAAGAGCGCCTCTTCCTCACACATGCCCGCAGTCGCTTCCGCTACGGCAAGCAAGAGTCGAGCATCCGCAGCCGCTTCCTCGACGAGGTCAACCCCGATGTCATCCGCATGGAGTCGGGCGCGAAATACCAGACCAAGACCGGGCGGTTTTCGTCAAGTGGTGGCGGCAGCAGCTTCAGCTACGACAACACTGACCCGCACTACTACCGCAAAAGCCTCTCGGGGCAAGGCAAGAAGAAGACGGGCCGCAAAACTACGCGGACTGTTGCCAGGCCAAAGCCGTCACCCGCACCGCAGGGCCGCCGTGTCGTGTACGACGAAGGCGAAGGCGGCGCGCTGGCGCCGGGCATGGTGGTGGAGCATCCCAACTTCGGCGAAGGCAAGATCCTCTCGCTCGACGGGCGCGGCGATCAGGCCAACGTGGTCGTCTTCTTCCGCAATGCTGGGCAAAAGAAGCTCAAGCTGCGCTTCGCCAAGCTGCGCCGCATTGGGTGATGCCACTGCTCTGGGGTTCTCTAGCATGTGTGCCGGAGCGGGAGACGCTGAGAGACTGCTACACGAACCAGGATTGTCATCCCGAGCGAAGCCGAGAGCGCGAAGCACACCGCAGGTAAATCTCCCCCGATTACAGATAGCACAACCTCAAAGTGGGAGATCCTTCGGCTTTGGCCTTCGGCCGTCGCTCAGGATGACACGAGCTTAGTGTCGTCACCAATCTTTGGGACTGGCAGCACCCTATCGGGCTACGACGTGATTGGCTCGCCGATGTGTCGGTAGGCACGATTGACGTAGAGCAGCGGCGCGCGGTCGGCGGCGGGCTCTACGGCGTTGATTACTTCGCCGAGGAGCAGGATATGGTCGCCTGCGGGATGGATGGCGAAGGGCACGCAGTCGAGTCGCGCCAGTGCGTCGTCGAGGATGGGCACGCCGTTGGCATCCAACGTGTGCGGGATGCCGTCGAACTGCGCTTCGGGGTCCATCTTAGGACTCGCGAAGCGGTTGGAGTACGCCGACTGGTCGGCGGCCAGCACGTGTACGCTGAAGTGGGTGGCCGCGGCGAGTATTTCGCTCATGCGGGCGCTGCGCTGCACGTTGAACGAGATCAGCGGCGGCGCCATCGACACGCTCGTGAAGGACCCGATGGTCATGCCGCGCACTTCGCCATCGGGCGTAGCAGCGGTCACGACGGTGACGGGCGACGGGACGGAGCGCATCACGGCGCGCAGGGCGTCGGCGATAGTCATGGGGATGGCATCAGGTGAAGACATCTTTGACCTTGCTGAAGAATGATTTGGAGCGGCTGGCGTCGGCTTCCGGGTTGGGCTGGAACGACGGCGCATGGCGTAGACGCTCCAACGTGCGGCGTTCTTCCTCGTCCAGGTTGCGCGGCGTCCACACATGGACGCGCACCATCTGATCGCCCGTGCGGGTGCCGTTGAGTTCGGGAAGCCCGCGCCCGCGCATCCGTAAGATCTTGCCGGACTGGATACCGGGGTCGATCTGCAAGCGCGCGCGCCCCTTTAAGGTAGGCACTTCTACCTCGGTACCGAGTGCGGCATCGGGCAAAGAGATGTAAAGCTCGTGGAAGATGTCGAGGCCTTCGCGCGAGAAGTGCTCGTGCGGCTTCTCTTCGATCTCGACGCGGAGGTCGCCCGAGGGGCCGCCGCGCAGCCCGGCGTTGCCCGCGCCGCGCAGTGTGAGGTAGTTGCCCTCCATCACGCCTTTCGGCACCGCAATCGGGATCGTCTCCTCCCCTTTCACGCGCCCTTCGCCGCCACAGACCTTACATGGCTTCTGGATGATGCGGCCTTCGCCCTGACACGTGGGGCACGCCTGCACGTTCACAAACTGCCCAAACACGGAGCGCGACACCTGCCGGATCTCGCCCGTGCCTTGGCACGTGGGGCACGTCGCGTACCCCGCTTGCCCATCCTCGGCGCCGCTGCCCTCGCACTCGTCGCACACCACGTACTTGCGCACCTTGATCTTCTTCTCGACGCCCTCGGCGATCTCTTCGAGCGAGAGCGGGAGCTTGATGCGCAGATCGCTGCCGGGCCGCCCACGGCCCCGCTGACGACCCCGGCCACGGCCGCCGCCGAACATCTCGTCGAAGATGCTACCGCCCGCACCGCCGCCGAAAATATCGCCAAAGGCGCTGAAGATGTCGTTGATGTCGTTGAAGCCCGCACCGCCGGGGCCGCCGCCCGCGCCGTTGCGCACGCCCGCGTGCCCGAAGCGGTTGTAGCGCTCGCGCTTCTCGGGCGACGACAGCACCTCGTACGCCTCTGCCGCCTCCTTGAACTTGGTCTCGGCCTCGGCATTGCCCGGGTTACGGTCCGGGTGGTACTTCATCGCCAGCTTCCGGTACGCCTTCTTGATGGCATCCGGCTGGGCCTCGCGGGGCACGCCTAATATCTCGTAGTAATCTCGCATCGGGGGTGGAGTCAGTTCTGCTGAGGAGGCCGCCGCGTTAGCTGGCTACGATGACGCGGGCATGGCGCAAGACGCGGTCGCCGCGCTTGTAGCCTGTCTGGAACGCCTGGAGCACCGTGCCGGGCGCTACGCCATCGGGGGCGGGCTGTTGCATCATCGCCTCGTGCTCGTTCTCGTCGAACGGCTGGCCCTCGGCCTCGATGGGATGCACATTCAGGCGGCTCAGCTCGTCCTGCATCTTCTTATAGACCATCTCCACACCCGTCTTCAGGGCATCGAGCGACGGGTCGTTGGAGTCGGCCTTGGCCACGGCCTCCATCGAGCGGCCGAAGTCGTCAAAGACGTCCAGCATGCGCGTGATGACGTAGTTCTTGCCGATCTCCACGGCCTGCTTCTTCTCCTGCTCGGAGCGGCGGCGGTAGTTCTGAAACTCGGCGGCCTGCCGCATCGCCTGCTCCTTGCTCTTGTCGAGCTCGGCTTGGATGTCGTCGATCTGCTTGGCCTGGTCGGCCAGTTCATCGACGGCGGCCCACGCGATGTCTACCGCGTCGCCGTCGTTCACTTTGTGCGAGATTTCCTCGCGTGCCTCGGCAATATCCTGCTCGGGCGTACTCATGGGTTGGGTCTTTGCCATAGGGTTGTATGTCAGTCAAGAAGAGGCTTGGGCGTCGTCGAGCAAGGCCGCCACGCCTTCCACGAGGGCCACCGCACGCTGGTAGTCCATGCGCATCGGGCCGATGAGGCCCACGGTGCCCACGGTGCCGCCGATCTGGTAGCGCGCGGTCACGACCGAGTAGTTGTGCGCCTTGGCGGCGTCGTTTTCCTGGCCGATGGCGATGGTGGCTTGCTGTGTCTCGGCAGTATCGGCGCCAGTCTCCAGCACTTGAACCAGCCCGGCCTCGTCCTCGATGAACTCGATTAGATTTCGCATGCCGTCGGGGTCCCGAAACTCGGGCTGCGCTACCAGATACTGCGTGCCGCTGTACGAGACCCGGCGCTTCTGCGAAGCTTCGCTGAACAGCCGGTCGGAGGCTTTGAGAACGAGTTGCACCATGCCAGTGTGGTCAGCCTCGCCCAGGTCGCGCACGCGGTCGGCGTAGGTGCGGCGGATCTCCTTGAGCGTGAGGCCGGCCAAGCGCTCGTTGAGCACCGCCACAATATGGTGCAGGTCGGAGCGGCGCAGCGTGGCATCGACCTCGAACAGCACGGTCTTCACCAGCCCCCCGGCAATGCTCAGCACGAACATCACGCGGTCGGAAGAGAGCGGCACGATGTCGAGCCGTTCCAGCGTACCCGTCGACAGCCGGGGCGTAAGCACCACGCCGAGCAGGTTGGAGAGGTGGCCGAGCAGCTTGGAGCTTTCGCGGAGCAGCGCCTCGGTGTCCTGCGAGAACGCGTCGAACTTCTGCTTGAGGATGGCCGCCTCGGTGGGCGGCAGGCGCATCGATTCCATCAGGGCATCCACGAACGTGCGGTACCCCAACTCGGTGGGCACCCGACCAGCAGAGGTGTACGGATGGTCGAGGTAGCCCTGGTCCTCCAGGTCGCTCATGGTGTTGCGGATGGAGGCTGCGCTCAGGCCGAGCGGATAGCGCTTTGCCAAAAACCGCGACCCCACCGGACCCGCCGTGGAGACAAAGCTCTCCACCACGAGGCGCAGGATCTGCTGCTCGCGGGCATTGAGGTCATACGATTTAGGCATGGCAGACATGGCCGTCAGTTCTCCATCAACTAACGTTGGTGGCTGGCTCGCCTTGCGCGCTGTGTCATGCCCCGAAGTAGCACGGTGGCGCAGCAAAGCAGTCCTTCATTTAACGACACGGCCCAGCGCCAGTTTCTCCTTCGCGACTCACCCGTCGTCGGCGTCTCGGTCTACGCGCGTGGGGAGATTGCTGAGGTGCCGGATGATGCGGAAGACGCTGACGAAGCCGACTACCGTGGCCGTGGCCATGAGCAGCAGTGTTTCCAGCGCATCGGGGCGGAGGCGCCATGGGATACCCATAAACGCGATGATGGCGGGTACGCTGCCGAGGAAGAACGCGGCCAAGTACGCATAGCCCCACACGACCTGGCGCTGCGGCAGCATCCGGCCACTGAACACCGCGATCACGATAATGAGCATCATGGTGCTCGACACCGCAAAGCCGTCAAAGTCGCCGACGCGCATCAGCAGCACGTCGAGCACGGCGCAGGCCACGACGATAACCAGGATCGGGAGCAGTAGGATGCGAGGCATGGGCTCAAGCGGAAGAACGACGCACAACGCGGCGGTGGCGAAGATATCCGCCGAGGACCGCCCCTACCGTACCCGCCAGTGCAAAAAGCAGCACGTGCGGCGTTCCCCAGCGCACGGCGATGACGCTTTGCCCAATCCAGAGCGGCAGCAAGAACATCACCGTCGCCCGTAGCCACGGCAGACCGTCCACACGTGTTCCCAAAAACGCCAGCATCAGTGCAATTATGCTGAAACCACCGAGCGTGAGTGCCCACCCCACCACCTCAATCTCGATGGTGAGCACCAGCACCACGGGCAGCACGAGCAGCACCACCCCTAGCATCAAGGGCTTACGCAGGCGCAACGTGCGTGGCGTGCGGCGAGTCTGAGGCGGAATGAGCATGCCAATTCAAAACAGCGCCTCTCGCAATTGATCCGCACCGGGGTAACTTGTTCACCGCCGAACGAGCACTGTCCGATTCCGAACATGCCACCTCGGCTTTTCCAGCGTTAACGCTGTTTTAGCACCCTGGCACGGCTGTTGAAAAGCTCCGTTGGCATCACGCCGAACCCTGTACAGGATTATGCTCAAGAACTACCTCCTGATTGCCCAACGCTACCTGATGCGCCACCCCGGCTACACTGCCCTGAACATCTTTGGCCTGGCGCTGGGCTTGGCCGCGATGGGCGCGCTGCTGCTCTACGTCCACCACGAATTCTCGTACGACCGCCACCACGAGAACGCCGACCAGATCCGCCGCGTGGTCGTGCATCAGAAGGGCAATGCGTTCATGGGCAGCGACCACTTCGGCGTGACGATGCTGCCCCTCGCTCCGGCCATCCGCGAGCAGCTGCCGCAGGCGGAGACCGCGACGGTCCTGGCCACGTGGCCGAACCAATGGATTGAAGACGCTGAAGGACAGCGGTTCTACGGCGGCGTCCTGTGGGCGGATGAGTTCGCGTTCGACGTGTTCACCTTCGACGTGGTGGAAGGCGCGCTCGATGGTACACTCACCGCCCCCAACCAGGCCGTCATCACGCGCAGCTTTGCCGAGAAGCTCTACGGCACCGACTCAGCCATCGGCAAGGTCATCACCTACTCCGATGACGAGCCTGCGACGGTGGTCGCGGTCGTGGAGAACATGCCCGAGACTTCGCGCATCCAGTTCGACTTCGCGCTTCCGATGATGCGCAACCCGTCGTACGAGCAAAACCAGGACGAGTGGTCTAACAGCAGCTACCAGACGTTTATCCTCACGCGTCCAGATACGCGGCCCGCTGAATTGGATGAACAACTCCAGGCGATGGTGGAGCCCAACTTGCCCGAGAACTGGATCGAGCAGGACTACACCTTCTACACCGAGGCGCTCACCGACATCCACCTCTTCAGCAAAGACGCGTTTGCCACAGGCGCCGACTTCCGCATGCTCATGCTGCTGATGGGCGCGGCCTTTCTCATCTTGCTGATTGCCTGCACCAACTACGTCAACATGGCCACGGCGCAAATGGCGTTGCGTACCCGGGAAGTCGGCGTCCGCAAAGTGATCGGCGCACACCGCAGTCAAGTATTGATGCAGTTCATGGCCGAGGCCGCCCTGCTCGTGCTGACGTCAATAGCACTCGGCTTTGGCATGCTCGAACTCGCCTTGCCGTTCTTGAGCGATCACCTGAGCGCGACGATTACCATCCAGCCCCTTGTTTCTGCGCCGGGCTTCCTAATCCTCTTCGGTGTAGCCACATTGACGACCTTGTTTGCGGGTGGCTATCCGGCGCTGGTGTTGTCAAAGATGCGCCCGGTGCAGATCCTCAAGGCCAAGGGGCTGCGGTCGCAGCGCCGCCCGCTGCGTAGCCTGCTAGTGACGGGGCAGTTTGTCTCGGCGATTGTGCTCGGCTCCGTGAGCTTGCTAGTCTTCCAGCAGTTGGATTACGCCAACACCAAAGACATGGGCTACGACCGCGAGGGGATGGTGAGCTTGAACCTGAGCGGCGTGCTTAGCGCTAACCTGGACGCTGGTGAGTTGGCCGAAAGCCGCCGCGATGCCTTCGTCCAGGAAGTACTCGCCCATTCCGCCATCGCGGAGGTGGCGCTGGGCTCGGCCTCGCCCTTCAACATCAATAGCCAAAACAGCTTCGACAGCTGGGACGGCCGCACGGAAGGCGACGAACGGAAGCAAGCGTACCAGATGCGCATCGACGAGCGGTATACCGACGTCTATGGTATTTCCCTCATCGCCGGCCGGTACCTCGATGCAGAGCGTGATCTTCGTGCTGAAGACAGCGACCTGCCCCATGCTGTCCTGGTCAACCAAACCTTTGTAGAGGCGCTTGGCTGGACGCCCCAAGAGGCTATCGGTAAAGGGTTTGGCGCTGCTCCCGAGTACGACTATGCGGGCAACCAGATTGTCGGTGTTGTGGAGGACTTCCACTCGCACTCGCTGCACCTACCCATCGCCCCCGTGTTCATGCAGTACAGCACGACGACGTGGATGGGCCTCCACCTGCGGCCTGCCGAGGGACGCACGGAAGAGGCGCTGGCCCACCTGGAGGAGACTTTCACGGCTTTCGCGCCCCAGGTGCCCTTCACCTACACGTTCGCCTCCGATGCCTACGCCAAGATGTACGCCTCGGAGCAGCGCATGGGCGTGCTGATCTCCATCTTCACGCTGCTCACCGTGCTCATCGCCTGCCTCGGCATCGGCGGGCTCTCCGCCTTCGTCGCACGACAGCGTACCCGCGAAATCGGGCTGCGCAAGGCGCTCGGCGCCACTACCGCACAGATCCTCGGGCTGTTCTCGAAAGACCTCGTCCGTCTCACGATCACCGCCTTCGTCATCGGCGCGCCCATTGCCTACGTCATCATCGACCAGTGGCTGGCGGCGTTTTCGTATCGCGTGCCTGTGCAGGCGTTGCCGTTTGTGGCCGTGGGCGTGCTGGCCCTCGCGGCTGCGCTGCTGGCGGCGTGCTATCCGGCATTCAAAGCGACGCAGGTCAACCCGGCTGATACATTGCGGGCGGAGTAGCGCAACACCTAAACTTGGGCGTGTTGGCCTCGTAGGTTACGCATGATCTATCGACTCTTTAGCCTGCTGATCGGTATCATCCTCCTCGCGAGTTGCGGCGTCAAGGACGATGGTGAAGCGCGCATTCGCCCATCCGCGCCGTACGACGCCTACCTCTTCGACCTGGAAACGGCCCACTTACTCGATGCCGCGCTGAGTCGGCAATGGCAAGCGCGTGGCGAGGCCGTGCTGACCACCGATGCCGCGCCCAGTTTGCCGTTCGAGGGCGTCTCGTACTTCGCGGCTGAGCGGCCCACAGCCGTGGCCTACCGCCTGACGCTGCGGCGCGGCGAGCAGCTGCACATCGATGTAGCGCCTACGCTGGACGGGCGGCTGTTCCTCGACCTTTTCCGCATCCCCGCCGACACCACCCTGCCGCTGGTCCGCGTGCTTGGATCAGATTCAACCTTCACGCACACCCTCGACATCCGGCGTGACGACACGTACATCGTGCGCCTGCAGCCCGAGGTACTGGCCTCTGGCCAAGTCAGGGCGCGCTTGTGGACGGGGCCCAGCTTGGCCTTCCCGGTGGCCGACCACGACAGCGGCGACATCCTGAGCTTCTTCGGCGCTGCTCGCGATGGCGGACGGCGGCGGCATCACGGGGTGGACGTCTTTGCCCCCAGGGGCACGCCCGTCGTCGCCGTTGCCAACGGCCCCATCACGCGCGTAGAGGACACCAACCTGGGCGGCAAAGTCGTGTGGCAACGCGATGCGCGACGCGGCCTTGCTATCTACTACGCCCACCTCGACTCGCAGTCGGTACGGCCGCGGCAGCAGGTCCGCATCGGCGACACGCTAGGCACCGTGGGCAACACGGGCAACGCCCGCACCACGCCGCCACACCTCCACTTCGGCATCTACCAGCGTGGGCCGCACGATCCGCTCCCGTTCATCGACACCGACGCCCCGCAACCGCGCCCTGCTCGCGTTGACGCCGCCGACCTCGGCATCTGGCACCGCACCACGGCGTCCCAAACGGCCGTTCGCGCTGCTCCAGGGCGCCGCGCCGAGGTGCTGGCCTCGCTGCCCGCGCGCACCGCTGTTCGCAGCCTTGGCGGCACCACAGGCTGGCTTCACATCCAACTCCCGGATGGACGCGACGGCTTCGTGCTGCGCCGGTCGGTGCAGCGCGCTGTTCCATCGTTCCAAATCGCACAAGCCACCTCACTCGTACTGCGCACGCCGGAGGCGTCGGCCCTCTCCATCGGCGAGGTTACGCCGGATACTCAGGCGCTTGGCTTCTTCGATGGGTACGCGCTCGTCGAAGCGTCGAACGGTGCGTTGGGATGGGTTCGACGGGACGCCTGAACCGAATGGGGAAGCCCTTGTTTGTGCCTCCCGTACCGCCTCTCTCGTCGCCCCGCCATGTGGACATTCCTGCACCAACTGCCTCGCCGCGTGATGATCGGAGGCGTCCGGTTTTACCAGCTGGCCATCTCGCCGCATTTCCCCTCCACATGCCGCTACACGCCTACGTGCTCGCAGTACGCCATCGAGGCCTTCCGCACGTATGGCGCCCTCAAAGGACTCATCCTGGCGCTCCACCGCATCGGGCGTTGCAACCCGTGGGGCGGGCAGGGCTATGATCCGCCGCGTTGGTACGGCGAGGCCACGTCAGAAGAAGCATCGGAGGCGGCAGAGCATCGAGACCACTGTTCGACGTGCTGCTCCTAGATGGCGTTAGTCTCCACGGCAAACCTAGCCGCGACCCGCTGGCCAACCTGCAGGCCTTGTGCCAACACGCCTTCCACGCGGCCTTTGCCGAGCAGCGCATCGCTTGCGAAGTAGAGCCCAGCCTGTTCGCTAGCTACCAACGCTTCGGCATTAACGGCTGTAGTGGGTAGCGCGTACCGCCAGCGCTGGAGATCAGCCCAGTCGAGGAATTCAGCTTGCTCGATGCCCAGCAACTGCTTGGTGATGGGCCACGCGGTGGCAATAACCACATCGCGATCTTGATTGTAGTGCTTGGCCGTCCACGCGGGCGACATCTGCACGACGAGCAGGCTGGTGGTCTCGGGCACATGACCTGCCTTGGCGTGCTCTACCTGCAACCAAGCGATTGGGTGCTCGCGATCGGTGTTGAGGAGCGCGCTGAAGGGGAACAGAATCCGCCGGTTGAGCCCAAAAACACACGCGAACTGCGGCTGGTATGTACTCGAAGCCCACGTTGCACATAACACATCGTGATCGATGGATCGTGGCAACGTACTGTCACGGAGCAGATCGAGCGTTTGCGGCCCTGGGGGCGTCAGCACGACGGCGTCGTACGGGCCGTGGCGCTCGCCCTCGGTGGTGACCAGATGCCAGATGTTGTCGCCCCCTTCGATGTGCTGGATGCGCGTTTGGGTATGCAGGGGCGCATCCAAAGTCGCGTACAGCAGCTTGGTGAGGTGGTTGATCCCTTGCTTGTAGCTGTAGCGGGGCTGAGTGTTGTGCCCCTCGGATCCAGGCTTCAGCTCACCGCCCTTGGCAAACGTCCACACTGGCGCATCGATGGTAATCAGACCATCGGTGGGCAGTTCGTGCAGTACGAGGTTGCGGATGGCGTCGTTGAGCTTGAAGTAGTTGGCACCGTGGTCATAGCGGCACCGCTCGCGCCGACGCGTGGCCGCCCGCCCGCCTGTGCCCCGGCTTTTCTCGAAGAGCGTCACCGTGTGCCCGGCTCGCTCGATCATACGCGCAGTAGCCAAGCCCGATAGTCCAGCTCCCACAATGGCAACTTCAGCCATACCTTGCTCCTTGATGCACGACGTATTCTAATGATATTGAGTTATTCAATATAGGCGCTCACGATTCACTACAGAACCCTCGTCAACGGCCCCAAACTGTAACAACGATGCGACCTGCGTGGCCACATGTAGACACATCGTGCGGTAGGCCGCCTGCGTGACGGCGCCTACATGCGGCGTGCCGATGAAGCCTGGATGGTCCACAAGCGCATGCTCAGGCGGAGGCGGCTCGTTGACCAGTACATCCGACGCATAAACGGCAAGACGCCCAGCTTCGAGCGCAGCCAGCACAGCAGCCTCGTCCACCACCGCGCCCCGGGCGGTGTTGAGCAGCACGGCGGCCGGCTTCAGCGTGGCGAGTTCGTCGGTCCCGATGAGCGCCTGCGTAGCGGGGGTGAGCGCCACGTGCAGGCTGATCACGTCGGAGGTTTGCATCAGCACGTCTAGCGGCACCCGTGGGTATGGGACATCTTTCTCACTACGATTGGCGTACTGCACCCGCATTCCAAACGCGGTGGCCAGCTGCGCCACGCGCTGGGCTATGTCGCCCATGCCGACGAGGCCGAGCGTGCGGCCGTGGGCCTCCTGACCCTGGTAGTGCTGCCGCTGCTCCCACGCTTCTGTTTTGACCCAGCGATACAGCGTATCGGCGCGGCGCAGGGCGGTGAGCATGAGTAGCATGGTGTGCTCGGCCACGGCTAGCGTCGTGCTGCCCGGCGCGTTGACGACGGGGATGGCACGCGCGGTTGCCGCCGCCACGTCGATGTTGTCCACGCCCACACCTGCGCGGGCAATGGCCTTGAGGTTGGGCGACGCATCCATCAGCGCCGCTGTGACGCGCCCGCGCCCGCGTGTCAGGATGGCATCGGCTGGGGCGGGCGGATCGTTGGGCCATAGCACTGTGCCTGCCTCGGTGAGCACGGCCTCGGCATCGGGGTGCAGGCGCTCCAAGAGGCGGATGGTCACGCGGTATCCTCATGGTAGAGCGTGCCTGTCTCGGCCTGTAGGCCGCGCGCATCGTTGCGGTTGGAGACGTACACCCCCTCGTACTGCTGCACCAGCTCGGCATCGGCCTGGATATCGTCATCCAACGGTGTGCCCGGCGCTGCCGACACCTCAAGCAGGTTACCCGAAGGGTCGCGGATGAACATCTGGAGTGCGCCATCCGGCAGCCGACGCACCTTGCCCCACGGCGCCGTGTCGACCCGCCCCAAGGCCTTCATCCGTCGGAAGAGCGCGTTGAAGTCGTCGACTTGGAAGCAGACGTGGCCACGGAACGAAAAGGCATCTTCCCATTCGGTCAGGTGGAGTTGCTGCGCGTCGTTGAGCTTGTAGAACTGCGCCGGATAGTCAAACTTGAACGCAGGCAGCGGCTCCAGGCCAAGCTCATCCGAATAAAACTGGACAGCTTCCTCCAGGTCGCTGACGACGAGTGTGACGTGATTGATGCGTGTGATAGCCATACGGGTCTTGGGTCTTGGGTCTTGGGTCTTGGGTCTTGGGTCTTGGGTCTTGGGTCTTGGGTCTTGGGTCTTGGGTCTTGGGTCTTGGGTCTTGGGTCTTGGGTCTTGGGTCTTGGGTCTT
>JBCDJT010000043.1:0-34897 GCA_038747545.1 Bacteroidota bacterium | reverse complement strand
CGTATCAGCGGCCTCGACGTGACGTTTGTCACCACCGCCGAGACCGACGAAGAAGCGCTCGCGCTCCTCAAAGAGATGGGGATGCCGTTCGTGCGCCGCGAAAAGAAAGAAGCCGTTGCCGCATAAGGCAGCCCAACGAAGACGATAGAAAGACATGCCCAGAAAAGCTGTTATCGCCCGCGAGACAAAGCGCCGCCGCTTGGCTGCCAAGTACGCCGAGAAGCGCCGCCGTCTAAAAGCCGAAGGCGACTACGAAGGCCTCCAGAAGCTGCCTCGCAACTCCAGCCCGGTGCGCCAGCGCAACCGCTGCGCCCTGACGGGCCGCCCGCGTGGCTACATCCGCCGCTTCGGCATCTCACGCATCAAGCTGCGTGACATGGCGCTAGACGGGCTGATCCCCGGCGTCCGCAAGTCGAGCTGGTAGGCGCAGACTCAACACCTTACCAACACCCGCCCATTTGCATTGTCCACATCGTCGTGGAAACGTGCAGGTGCGCACATCACAACACAACCATGAGTGGAATTACGGATCCCGTAGCCGACTTCCTGACGCGCGTCCGCAATGCGCAAAGCGCTCAGCATCGGTACGTGGATATCCCCGCTTCGAAGCTGAAGCGTGCGATGACTCAGATTCTTGCGGACAAAGGTTACGTCCGCAGCTACCTCAACGTAGATGATGGCAAGCAGGGCTTGCTCCGCATCTACCTGAAGTACGACCGCGCAGGTGCGCCGGCCATCCAGATGATCAAGCGCGTCTCGAAGCCGGGGCACCGCCAGTACGTCGGCTCTGGCGATCTACCGCGCGTGCTCAACGGCCTCGGCATTGCCATCATCTCGACCTCGAAGGGGCTGATGACGGACAAGGAAGCACGGCGCATCAACGTAGGCGGCGAGGTCCTGGCCTACGTCCACTAAGCGCGAGCAGGGCGCGTGTGCGCCTCTCGGTTTACTCACTTTAGGATAACTACTGCAATGTCACGTATTGGCAAACAGCCGGTCGCGCTCACCAACGGAGTCACCGTCGATGTTACGTCGGGCAACGTCGTGATTGTGAAAGGCCCCAAAGGGCAGTTGGCCCAGCAGGTCGATCCGGAACTCACGGTCGAAATAGAAGACGGGCAGCTTGTTGTGAAGCGCCCCACCGATCAGAAGCGCCACCGTGCAATGCACGGCCTCTACCGCTCGCTCATCGACAACATGGTTGTGGGCGTACGCGATGGTTACGCGCGCAAGCTGATCGTCATCGGGGTGGGCTACCGCGCCGACGTGAAGAACGGCGTGCTCGAACTGGCCCTCGGCTACTCGCACCCGATCTACTTCCTGCCGCCCGAAGGCATCGACATCACCGTGGAGTCGGCGCGTGGCAAGAACACGGTCATCACGGTGCAGGGCATCGACAAGCAGCTTGTCGGCCAGGTCTGCGCTAAGATCCGCGGCTTGCGTCCGCCCGAGCCGTACAAAGGCAAAGGCATCCGCTACTCCGACGAGTACGTACGTCGCAAGGCGGGCAAGACGGCAGCACGCTAACGCCGACCGGCGCTCCATCAGACAACACCAAACCAGGCACCGGCATCGGTCCGAAGGGTCGGAAATCTTTCGGTAGAGCGGTGAACGAACATGGCAAAGAACAAACAACTGCAACGCCGCCTGCGCATCAAGCGTGGCATCCGCGGCAAGATCTCGGGGACGGCCCAGCGGCCGCGCCTTTCGGTCTACCGCTCCAACAAGAACATCTACGCCCAGCTCATCGACGATGTGGCAGGCGAGACGCTGGCTGCGGCGAGTTCGCTGGAAGGCGACATCTCCGGCAACCCCTCGGAAGCGGGCGATGCTGTTGGGCAGCGCTTGGCTGAGCGGGCCAAAGAGAAAGGCATCGAGGCGGTCATCTTCGACCGTAACGGTTACCTCTACCACGGGCGTGTGAAAGCGGTAGCTGACGGCGCACGCAAGGGCGGTCTCCAGTTCTAAGGAGCGCCGATCAACAGAACAGCGAACGATTTGTCATAAGGACAACGAACATGGCTAAAGAAAGAAAGCGCCGCAATCGCCGCAAGGAAGCCGCGGAAGCACAAAGCGAGTGGATCGAGAAGCTGGTTGCCGTCAACCGTGTCGCCAAGGTGGTGAAAGGTGGGCGTCGGTTCTCGTTCAACGCAGTCGTCGTCGTCGGCGACGGCAACGGCACGGTCGGGGCTGGCCTCGGCAAAGCAAACGAAGTCTCCGATGCCATCTCCAAGGGCACCGAAGACGCCAAGAAGAACCTCATCCGCGTCCCGATGAAGGGCGGCACGGTGCCGCACCAGGTCATCGGCCAGCAGGATGCAGGTCGCGTGCTGCTCAAGCCTGCGGCTGCGGGTACGGGCGTCATCGCGGGCGGCGGCGTGCGAGCCGTGCTGGAAAGCGCAGGCTTCACGGATATTCTGTCGAAGTCGCTGGGGTCGAGCAACCCGCACAACCAGGTAGCGGCTACGATTGATGCACTCAACCGACTGCAAGATCCAGCCGAAGTCGCCAAGCGGCGCGGCATCTCCCTGAAGAAAGTGTTTGAAGGCTAAACCTGACGCTTATGCTACCTGAGGTAGCACACAGCGTTGGTCAACAGAGGATATCCGCAATGGCTAAACTCAAGATTACCCAAGTCCGCAGTACAATCAATCGCCCCGGCGGCCAAAAGCGCACGATAGAGGCGCTGGGCCTGCGGCGGATGAACGCGACCGTGGTCAAAGACGACACCCCCCAGCTCCGAGGCATGCTCAAGGTCGTGAAGCACCTCGTCTCGGTGGAAGAAGTCAACGAATAACAGTTTACGGGAACCGCGGGGCGCGAGGGCGCGTCTTGCGGCCTTCTCCATTTTACCGGTTTGTTTCAAGCGAGTCCATGCGCCCGGTGCATGGGCGCATCCTAGCACAACGATCATGGATCTGAGCAATCTCAAGCCTGCCAAAGGCTCTACTCACTCTCGCAAGCGCATCGGTCGGGGCCAGGGCTCTGGTCATGGCGGCACCGCTACCCGCGGTCACAAAGGGCAGAAGAGCCGTTCCGGCGGCGGCGTTCCTACTTGGTTTGAAGGCGGCCAGATGCCGCTCCAGCGTCGCATCCCGAAGTTCGGCTTCAAAAACCGTTTTCGCGTAGAGTATCAGGCGGTTAACCTGAGCCGCATCGCTGGTTTGGTGGCCAACGGCAAACTTGACGCCAGCGCCATCACACCCGAGACCCTTGTGAAGGCGGGTGCCGCCAGCAAGGGCGACCTCATCAAGATTCTGGGCAGCGGCGAGGCTGAGACAGCGCTCACGGTAACGGCGCATGCCTTCAGCAAGTCGGCGAAGGAGAAAATCGAAGCGGCAGGCGGTTCTACAACCGTCGCCGCATAACTCGCTCCCCCACCACTTAGGCCACAAGGCCGCAGCACACGTTTGCCATGGCTAGTTTTGCCGAAAACGTTCGGAATATCTGGAAGATCGAGGAGCTAAGGCGCCGGATCCTCTACACGCTCGGGATCCTTGTGGTCTACCGTATTGGCGCACACGTCACGCTACCGGGCGTAGATGCGAGCATCCTCGCGAGCGTCAACGAGAACACCGACCCGAACAACATCTTTGGCTTTCTCGACCTCTTTGTGGGGGGCGCGTTCAGCCGCGCAGGGGTGTTCGCCCTCGGGATCATGCCGTACATCACCGCGTCGATCATCATCCAGCTGATGGGCGCGGTCGTCCCGTATTTCCAGAAGCTGCAGCGCGAAGGCGAAGAAGGCCGACGCAAGATCACGCAGCTCACGCGATACGGTACGCTTGGCATCACCGCCGTGCAGTCCATTGGGTATGCGATCACGCTCCAGTCGGGAGCGACCTCGCAAGCCATCGTGATTGGTTCAACGTTCTTCATGATCTCGACCGTCATCGTGTTAACGGCGGGGACGATGTTTGTCATGTGGCTGGGTGAACGCATCACTGAGAATGGTATAGGCAACGGGATCTCGCTGCTGATTACGATCAGCATCATCGCGTTCTTGCCAGCCGCGTTCATGAACGAGTTCGACCTGAAGGACAACATCTTCATCATCCTGCTCGAAATCGGCGTGTTGGCGCTCATAACGGCGGGTATTGTGCTGGTCTCACAAGGGACACGTCGCATACCCGTGCAGTATGCCAAGCGCGTGGTAGGTCGTAAGGTCTACGGTGGCACCACCCAGTACCTGCCACTTCGCGTGAACGCCGCTGGTGTGATGCCGATCATCTTCGCCCAGTCGATCATGTTCGTGCCGGCCACCATCGCCACGTTCTTCCCAGAGAGCACCTTCATGCAGCAGTTCGGGGGCTGGTTCACCGACATCTCTGGCGCGGGCTACTCGATCGTCTTCTTCTTCATCTGCGTGTTCTTCACCTACTTCTACACGGCCATTGCGGTCAACCCGAAGGAGATGGCCGACACGATGAAGCGCCAAGGGGGCTTCATCCCGGGTATCCGGCCAGGTAAGCAGACGGCCGAGTTCATCGACAACATCCTGACACGGATCACACTGCCGGGCTCCATCTTCTTGGGCTTTGTGGCCATCCTGCCCTCGTTTGCGATGGCAGCAGGGGTGTCGACAGGCTTTGCGACGTTCTACGGCGGCACGAGCTTGCTGATTATGGTGCAGGTGACGTTGGACACCTTGCAGCAGATCGAGAGCCACCTGTTGATGCGCCACTACGACGGCTTCATGAAGACGGGCCGCGTGCGCGGACGCCGCTACTAAGCCGGAGACATCAGTGGTTCACCTCAAAAGCCGCCGCGAGATCAAGCTGCTGCGCGAAGCCGCCGATTTGGTAGGGCGTACCCTTGCGGAAGTCGGGAAGCACGTGCAGCCCGGAATCACGACGCTGGAGCTCGATCGCATCGCCGAGAGCTACATTCGCGCCCACGGTGCCCGCCCGTTGTTCAAAGGCCACCGTGCCGGCAAAGATGTTCCTCCGTTTCCCGGCTCCCTTTGCACCTCGGTTAACGACGCTGTGGTGCATGGCGTACCCGACGGCACTGTGCTGAAAGACGGCGACTTGATTTCCATTGACTGTGGCGTGTACCTCAACGGATACGTGGGCGACAGTGCGTACAGCTTTGCGGTTGGCGAGATCAGTGATGAGGTGAGGCACCTCTGCCATGTGACCTACCAGTCGCTCTACAAGGGCATTGAGCAGAGTGTACATGGCAAGCGCGTGGGCGACATTGGCTACGCGGTGCAAACGCACTGCGAACAGTACGGGTACGGCGTTGTGCGCGAACTATGCGGCCACGGGGTAGGCAAGAAGCTGTGGGAAGACCCGCAGGTGCCCAACTATGGCAGCCGGGGCTCCGGCAAGAAGCTCAAGGCAGGGATGACAATCTGCATTGAGCCGATGATCAACATTGGGACGCACGAGATCTACACGGATGCCGACGATGGCTGGACCATCCTCACCGATGATGCCAGCTACTCAGCCCACTTTGAGCACATGGTGGCTATCCGAAGGGGACAAGCGCCTGATATCCTCAGCACGTTCGCGTACATCGAGGATGTGGTGGAGCCGCCGTACCGTCTGCGCGAGGCTGTGCCAACTGCAGGCTAGTGGGAGAGGGCGCATCACCATTAATTAACCGAGAAGACGTCAAAACGGCGAACAGGAGCCGGAAGCGTCTGTTAATAGCAAGCTGTGCCCTCTGCGGCACCGACATCCGACATTCAGAGACCGACAGCAGCTGACGACCATGAAAGTCCAAGCGAGTGTAAAGAAGCGCAGCGCCGACGACAAGATTGTCCGCCGGAAAGGCCGCGTGTACATCATCAACAAGAAAAACCCGAAGCACAAGCAGCGTCAAGGGTAAACTGAAGGCTACGATCACATTATGGCTCGTATTGCAGGAGTAGACGTACCAAACAACAAGCGTGCTGAAGTAGCGCTCACGTCCATCTTTGGGATTGGCCGTTCGCGCGCGCACGAGATCCTTGAGCGCGCTGGGCTAGATCCCAACTCGAAGCTCTCAACGTGGTCAGAGGCCGACACGCGCGCTGTGCGGCGTTTGATCGAAGACGAGTACATCGTCGAAGGGCAGTTGCGCACGGAGATCCAGCTCAACATCAAGCGCTTGATGGACATCGGCTGCTACCGTGGCTTGCGCCATCGCCGTGGCTTGCCCGTGCGTGGCCAGCGCACGCAGACCAACGCGCGCACCCGCAAGGGCCGTAAGAAGACGGTGGCTGGCAAGAAGAAGGCACCGCGTAAGTAAAATCCAATCTGGCAGGCAGAATCACGCTCTGTCTTGCTGATCACCTCCTAGATCATCGATCATGGCGAAAAGACAACAACGGGGACGCAGCACGCGAGGCGTTCGCAAGAAGAAGGTTATCGTTGAGTCGAACGGGCAAGCGCACATCCGCGCCACGTTCAACAACGTCCAGGTAACCCTGACAGACCAATACGGGAACGTGATCTCGTGGTCGAGCTCAGGCAAGGAAGGGTTCCGAGGCAGTCGTAAGAACACGCCGTACGCTGCGCAGGTGGCAGGCACGACAGCCGCAAAGGAAGCATATGACCTCGGCTTGCGTCGCGTAGACGTGTACGTGAAAGGGCCCGGCTCGGGTCGCGAGTCAGCCATCCGCGCGCTTTCTGCGGCGGGGCTGGAGATTGCGACGATCCGCGACGTGACCCCGATTCCCCACAATGGCTGCCGGCCTCCCAAGCGCCGTCGCGTCTGACGCAGATGGCGCGCTGTGTACCGGAGCGACTGGTGCATAGTAGCGGAGATAAGCCCGGTTACGGATGCGACGCGTGGCGTGCGCATCCGTACGTTTGTTCAATCTCGAACTAACAGACGAGAGGATTAACCTATGGCCCGATACAGAGGCCCCAAGCAAAAGATCGCGCGCCGCTTCCAGGAGCCGATCTTCGGCGCCAGCAAGTCGCTGGAGCGCAAGCCCTATCCGCCCGGACAGCACGGCCAGTCGCGCCGTCGCAAGGAGAGCGAGTACGCCGTACAGCTCAAGGAAAAGCAGAAAGCCAAGTACACCTATGGCCTGCTGGAGCGCCAGTTTAGAAACCTGTTTGACAAGGCCGCCCGCAAGCGCGGCGTCACGGGCGAGAACCTGCTCAAGTTCCTGGAGTCGCGTCTCGACAACACGGTGTTCCGTCTTGGCTTTGCGCGCACGCGTCGCCAGGCTCGCCAGTTCGTCACGCACGGTCACATCTTGGTCAACGGCGAAGTGTTGAACATCCCATCTGCCCAGTTGCGCCCTGGCGACACGGTGAGTGTCCGCCCCGGCAGCCGCCGCATGCCTGCGCTGACGGACGCTGTCAGTGTGAGCCGCCGCACGTTCCCGTGGTTGGAGATCGACCGGAATAGCCTGCAGGGCAAGTTCCTGGAGTACCCAAACCGCGAGGACATCCCGGAGAACATCAAAGAGCAGCTGATCGTCGAGTTGTACTCGAAGTAAGCCCTCGCGCTGTGCCCCTTGGGCACGGCGTTCTCAACGTGTGCGGGTGGTGTTCGCCAGAGCCACCGCCTGCTTACCAAACCCCACGCTTTAAGCCTAGGATATGAGCACATACTCGATTCAAATGCCCGACGGCGTCCAACTAGAGGAAGCTACGGAAACCTACGGACGCTTCGTGATTCAGCCACTGGAACGTGGCTACGGGGTAACCATTGGGAACTCGCTGCGCCGCGTCCTGCTGTCCTCGCTGCAGGGGATAGCTATCACTGCTATCAAGATCGATGGCGTGCAGCACGAGTTTTCTACCATCCCAGGGGTGACGGAAGATGTGGCGGATATCATCCTCAACTTGAAAGGGGTGCGCTTCAGAAGCGATGAGCCCCTGGATGCGAACATCCACCTCAACGTCAAGGGGCCAGGTGTCTGGACGGCAGCCGATATCGGTGAAGCGACGAGTCACTACGAGGTGCTAAACCCTGACCACCACGTGGCGACGTTGTCGGAAAACGCACAGTTCATCGTTGAGCTACGGCTCGGCCAGGGTACGGGCTACGTCTCGTCGGAAGAGAACAAGATGGAAGATGATCCGATCGGCGTGATCGCCATCGACTCAATCTTCACGCCCATCAAGAACGTCAACTACGCCATCCAGCCGACCCGCGTGGGCCAGCGCATCGATTACGAGAAGCTGACGCTGGAAGTAGAGACCGATGGCTCGGTAGCGCCGGAAGATGCTCTGCAGACCGCCGCGCAGATCCTGCGCGACCACGTTAGCCTCTTCATCCAGCTCGACGAGGAGCCGCAGCCGACCGTCCAGGAGAAAGAGGTGGATGCTGAAGTGCAGCGCGTCCGCGAGCTGCTGGCACAGTCGGTGGATGAACTCGACCTGTCGGTGCGTGCGCACAACTGCCTGAAGGCAGCCAACATCAAGACCATCGGCGATCTGGTTCGCCGCGAGGAGTCGGAGATGCTGAAGTTCCGCAACTTCGGTCGCAAGTCGTTGCAGGAGCTGAGCGTAGTGCTGCAAGAGCGCAACCTGGGCTTTGGCATGGACGTGACCAAGTACCTCGAAGACGCATAAAAACGCGTGCGCCGTTTGGCGCACATGGAGACGATTACAGAACATGAGACACCAGAAGAAACGCCATAAGATTGGCCGCGGCGCCTCGCACCGCAAGGCTACGCTGGCCGCGTTGAGCTCAGCACTCATCAAGCACAAGCGCATCACGACTACGGTAGCCAAAGCCAAGGCATTGCGCGTATTTATTGAGCCGCTGATTAACCGCGCCAAGGACCAGTCGATGCACAGCCACCGCCAGGTCTTCCGCAAGCTGCAGGACAAGCATGCGGTTAAAGAGCTGTTCGGCGAGATCGCCGAGAAGGTTGGCGACCGCCCGGGTGGCTACACCCGCGTCATCCGCCTCGGCCAACGCTCCGGCGATGGCGCCGAGATGGCCATGATTGAACTCGTCGATTACAACGATGTGAAGCCAGAGGGCAGCTCCAAGAGCCGCCGGCGCCGCACGCGCCGCAGCCGAGGCGGTAGCCGCAAGAAGGGCGGTGCCGCCGCAGCCGCTGCAGCTGTCAAGGACACCGCTGCTGAGATCGCCGATAAAGTTGAAGACGTCGCAGAAGCTGTCGCTGACAACGTTGAAGACGCTGTCGATACGGTGAAGGAAGCCGCAGCAGACGTGGGCGAGAAGATCGAGGACGCGGCAGAAGCTGTGGCTGACAAGGCTGAGGAGATCGCCGATGCCGCCAAAGAGAAGGCAGAAGAGCTCATCGACAAGGCCACGGGCGACGAGGACGAAGCCAAGAAAGATGACGCCTAGTGACGCTTAGCGGCCAGGATATACCGAGGGGCAGTGCTTGCAGCAGCAGGCACTGCCCCTCGCGCATTCTGAACATGACGCTGGAACAGCCGCGCGGGGAATCGTACAATTCGTCACGTGACCCATACCCCTTCTCTGCATGATCCGCTCGACGCCTGCCTTGCACAGCCACGATGCGCCGCTCCCTGAAGCGTTTCAGGAGCACTTAGACGCGCTGCTAGCCGCATGCCGCGCCAAGCTGGGCGATGTGGACGAGGCCATGGTAGAGCGGGCGTTCCAGCTGGGCTACCGCGCACACATCGACGACAAGCGGGCCTCGGGCGAGCCGTATTTCACCCATCCCATCGCCGTCGCCTTCATCGTAGTCAACGAGATCGGCTTCGACGACGTAAGCGTAGCGGCCGCACTGCTCCACGATGTGGTCGAAGACACAGAGTTCTCGCTCGACTACATCCGCGCGCAATTTGGCGGAGAGATGGCCACGATCATCGACGGGCTCACGAAGATTAGCGGCGTGTTTGCCTCACGGGCTACGGGGCAGGCCGAGAATGTGCGCAAGCTGATGCTCTCGATGGCGTCTGACATCCGCGTGATCCTCGTCAAGTTTGCGGACCGGCTGCACAACATGCGCACGCTGGGGGCGCTTTCGCCCAGGAAGCAGCTCAAGATCGCCTCGGAGACGCTGGACCTGTTCGCCCCGCTCGCACATCGTTTTGGACTGTTCACCATCAAGAGCGAACTCGAGGATCTGTCGCTCAAGTACCTAGATCCACAGTCGTACTACCGAATCGTCACGGGTTTGCAGGAGACGAAGGAGTCGCGCCAGGCTTACGTCAACTCGTTCATCAATCCGCTGAGTAACGAGCTGGAGCGCCAAGGGCTGCGCTTCAAGATGTACGGCCGGCCCAAGCACATCTACTCGATCTACCGCAAGATGCGGCGCCAGAGCAAGCCGCTAGAGGAGATCTACGACCTCTTCGCCATCCGCATCGTATTGGAGAGCACGGGCAAAAAAGGCAAGGAAGACTGTTGGCGCGTCTACTCGATCATCACGGATCTCTACACGCCGCTCCCTGAGCGTTTCCGCGACATGCTCTCCGTCCCCAAGTCGAACGGCTACCAGAGCCTCCACACGACGGTGCTGGGGCCAGAAGGCCGAAGGGTAGAAGTGCAGATCCGCACGGAGGAGATGCACGAAATAGCCGAGCGTGGCGTGGCGGCCCACTGGATGTACAAGGAGGGCGTCAATGAGAGCGATAAGCGCATGGAGCAGTTCCTCTCGTGGGTACGCGACCTCATTGAAAACCCGCGCCCTGAGGAAGCCACCGACTTCGTGCGCGACTTCCGGCTGAATCTGTATGACAAGGAGATCTACGTGTTCACGCCCAATGGCGACGTGAAGACGCTCCCCGAAGGCGCCACCCCCGTGGATTTTGCCTTTCAGGTGCATACCGAAGTGGGCTTTCACTGCATCGGCGCGAAGGTGAACGGCAAGATGGTGCCGCTGTCATACCTGCTCAAGAGCGGCGATCAGGTGGCTATCATCACGTCGAAGAAGCAGACGCCCAACCCGGACTGGATCAAGTTCGTGGTGACGCACAAGGCCAAGAGTCGCATTCGCCATTGGGTGAATGAAGAGCGCCGCAAGGCCACGGAGCGCGGACGCGAGCTGTGGGAAAAGAAGGCGCGTAAGGCGGGCATCTCGCTGGATGAGCAGATGCTGCATCGGTACGCAGGGCAACTCAAGTTTCCGAGCGTGTCGCAGTTACTCTACGAGGCAGGTACGGGGCAGTTTGACTTGGATGAGTTGGTCCATGTCGCCAAGAAGGGCAAGGTGGAGAGTGAAGAGGCTGCGGGCGATGGCCAGAGTGGGAGCTTGCTCGAGTTCGAGCGCTTCCTCGACATTGCGCAGACTACGCGCAAGACGGCGATGCTCATCGACGGTGAGCTGCAGACCGACATCAAGATCGAGTATGCGCCGTGCTGCAACCCCATCCCTGGCGATGACGTGTTTGGCTTTGTGAGCCGCACGGGCATCATCAAGATTCATCGCAAGAACTGCCGCAACGCCCGCCACCTGTTCGTGAACCACGCCGAGCGGATCAAGTCGATCGAGTGGAGCCGCCAGAAAGATGTCCAGTTTGTCTCAGGCCTGCGCATCGTAGGCGAGGACCGTGTGGGCATCGCCAGCGACATCACGACGGTGATCTCGAAGAGCCTCAAGACCAACATCCGCTCGCTCAACATCGAAGCCAACGATGGCGTGTTTGAGAGCCGCGTCCTGCTCAACGTGAGCGACCTCAAGCACCTGGAGCGCGTGATTCAACGCATCAAGCGGGTGAAGGGCATCTTCGGCGTCTACCGCTTCGAAGAGTAGCGGGCCTACTTGAGCAGCAGCATGGTGTGCGTCTGCCGGAAGTCGCCAGCTGTCAGCTGGTACAGGTACACCCCGCTGGCCACGGAGAGTCCTGCCGCATTGCGTCCGTCCCACTGCGCGGTGTGGTAGCCCGCGGCCTGCGCTGTAGCCGTGACGAGTGTGCGGATGCGCCGCCCCAGCGTGTCGTAGATGGTCAGCGTGACGTCGGACGTGACAGGGAGAGCATAGCGGATCGTCGTCGTCGGGTTGAACGGGTTGGGGTAGTTGCGGTCAAGCGCGAACGTTGTCGGCAATCCCGTCTCGGCATCCGTGTGGGTGCGGTCGGGGGCGTCGATGACGACTTGGGTGATATTCCCGGCGGCATCGTAGGTATAGCGGATCTCGCTGGTGCCGTCGTAGGAGGCCGACGTCAGGCGCCCGGCATCATCGTAGCGGTAGGTGACGCTGGACGGGGCCTGGGCGATGGCAACGTTGCTCATCCACAAGCCAAGCAGGAGCAGGATAACAGGGCGCATAGGGGGGCGAGGTTTCGGTTAGTAGCCGGTGATGGCCTTGCCGAGCCATCGGAATTTTTCGTAGACGGGAATGGGTGAGGCGCCATCGAGTGCGGTGCCGAGTCCTTCCACGTAGGTAACCCACTGGTCCCAGAACTGCACGTCGTGGATGGCCACAAGGCCCTCTTCGTACCATTCCTGCGTCAGTTCGAGCAGCTGTTGGTAGCGTTGGAAGGTGATGGTCTTGTTGGCATACGAGACGGCCAGGCGCTCGATACGCTTCAAGTAGGACTCGGTGTGGCGGAGCAACTGCTGCTCGTACCGGACCAGCGAGCGCTCGCTTTTGACCTTGGCTCGGCACACTGCCACGGCGGCGCTCAAGGCAAAGGCGGCGGCGCCCAACTTACCTGCCTTGTCCGCCTTGATGCCGCTTGCGCTCTTGGCGGCGGCGCCTTTGCGGGCGGTCTGTACAGCCAAGTCACGCAGGCCCATCTTGGCGAAGGCCTTGGCATACCGTCCGAAGAACCGCGCTTGGTTAGCGCCCTTGCGCGTAGCGGCTTGCTCGGCCACGAACGAGCCGAGGCTTGCGCCACTGAGCACGTTGTCGCCCTGTCCGCTGCCCTCACCGAAAACGGCGAGGATGACGTCGCAGCCGCCGTCGAGCGCCGCGTAGCCCGCATCGCCAACGGCAGACGCGGCGCTCGAAATGCTCGACTCGCCACTGGGGTCGATGTAGCCCATCGGGTCTTGTGTGCCGTAGCCGTACGGGTTGACCGAGAGGGGATGGAACTGGTCGCGGACGGGGTCGGGGCTGACGAAGCGGCGCGTGCTGCGGTCGTAGATGCGCTTCTCAGTGTGGAGCAGTGAGGATGCAGGTTCTTCGATGACGCTGAACTGTCCCAAGAAGGTGAAGGGATTGGCCAGGTCGGTGCTGCGGTTGATCGTGGCGCCGTACGGGCTGTAGGCGTAGGCCTGCACAACGTCGCCTGCGTCGTCGGTCATAAACAGCGTGTTCCCCCGCTCATCGAAGTGGTAGAACTGACGCGCGCCCGTAGTGGCGTCGATGCGGTAGAGCAGGCGTCCATCGGGTAGGTGGACGTAGTACCAGCGGTCGGCGCCGTCCTGCTGCTCCGTGGCTACGGCCGACTCGTCGAACCCGTCGCTCCAGACGAAGCGCTGCGTGCTGCTGGGGTCGATGCGCGTGACGAGGCGGTCGAAGCCGTCGTGTGTGAAGGTGACGGTCTGGCCGTCGAAGGTGAGGCTGGACGCGCGGTCGGCGCCATCCCACGTGAGGGCCATGTCGCCCTGGGCTGTGAGCTGCCCGAGCGGGTCGTAGGTCGCGTTTTGGAGTTCGTGCCCAGCGCTGTGTGGGGTGTCCACCGTGGCCGCGTCGAGGCGGAGCGGGAGGGGTTGCTCGCGGCGCGCCTCGGTCAGGCGGAGGTCGTCGTACGTCAGGGCCAGCCGTGCGCGCGTCGTCTCGCCGCGCGTCTCGTGGATCTCGGTAGCCCGCCCGTCGAGGTTGAACGTGTAGGCCGTGCTGGTGCCGTTGGCGCGCGTGATTGTTTCGGGGAAGCCTCGGGTAGTGAACGCGAAGGCCATTACCTCCGTGCCGTTCTCGCTGATCGACTGCAGGCGGGCATTCCCATCATAGGTATACGTGATGGTGGGACCGCTGGGCCATTGGATCTGCGTAGGCTGCCCGATGGCGTTGCGCGTGATAGCGATGCCGTTCGTCGCCGCCACTTGATCGGTCGCGTCGTACGCAAGCGTGATGTCAGGGCCACGGATGAGGCGTCCCATCGCATCATAGGTGAAGTCGAGCGTGGTGCCGGGGTATTGCGCTTGGGTGATCTGGTCGGTGGCGTCGTACGTGAACCCGACGGTGCTGCCGTCGGGGCGTTGGGCCTGCGCCATGCGGTCGCGGTCGTCGTAGCTGAACGACCACGTTTGGCCTTGCGGGGTGGTGCGTGAGGCGAGCCGCCCGAGGGCATCATAGGTGCGCGCCCATGTGGCGCCCGTGGCGTCGCGGAGAGCGATGAGGCGTCCAGCGGCATCCAACTCGTAGGTGACGCGCGGTGCGCCGCCTGTGGACGAAGCGACGAGCAGCCCATCGGACCGCTGGCCCAGTGTATGGCCGAGAGCGCTGCCTTCCACCGTGTTGGTGAGGCGATCCAGCGGGTCGTACGAGACCTCGAAGACGGTGCCGCCGGGATAGGTGAGCTGCGTCAGGTTGCCGCGCTCATCATGCGCGAAGCGGTACGCTCCGCCGTCGGGTAGGCTGAGGCTACGGAGCCGATCGAGTGGGTCGTACGCCAGGCCGTAGGTGCCGCCATCCAGCGTGACGGCGTCGGTCTGGCTGTCGGGCGTGTACGTGAAGGTCTGTACGTGGCCCGCGCCGTCCTGTACGGAGGCCATGTTGCCGCGCGCGTCGTACGCCATGAGTGAGTTACCGCCTTCGGGGTTGCTGGCGCTCGTCATGCGGTCGTTGCCGTCGTAGGCGAACGAGCCTGTGCCGCCGAGCGGGTCGGTGTAGCCGGCGAGGTCGCCGTTGGCGGTGTAGCGGTAGGCATAGCTGCGGTTGCCCTCGTCAAGGCGCGTCAGCATGCGCCCCATCGCATCGTAGGTGAACTGGCGCTGGCTGCCATCGGGCAGGGTCATCTGCGTCAGATGCCCTTGGGCGTCAGCCGCGTAGCTCAGCGTGCGCCCGGCCGGGTCCGTGCGTTGGGCCAGCCGTCCGCCCGCGTCGTAGCTGAGCTGGACGCTACCACCGTCGGGAGCCGTGAAGCCGGAGACGAGGTGTTGCGCCGTGTACGTGAACGTCCAGGTTTTGCCCTCCGCGTCGGTAGTGCTGGTGATGCGGCCTTCGCCATCGAATGCGAAAGCCACATCCGAGCCATCGGGCAGTGTGATGCCGTCTACGTTACGGAAGGTGATGCCGTCTACGGTGTACGGCGTGTAGCGGTATGACTGTGTGGTGCCATCGGCGCGGGTGAGACGCTGCAGCAGCCCGTCGCTGCCGTAGGTGAGTTGGGATCTGGTGCCGTCGGCGCGGTCAATCTGTGAGCGACGGCCCAAGGCGCCGTAGGCGAGGCCTGTTGTGGTACCGTCGGCGCGGAGGAGGCTGAGCAGGCGCCCCACGTCGTCGTGCGTGTAGACCTCCTGCACGCCGTCGGGCAAGGTGACCGTGGTGACAAGGTCGTTGTAGGCGAACGTGGTGGTGTGGCCATCGGCGTCCTGCTGGCTCGTGACGCGTCCGCTGGCATCATGGGTGTGCGTGAGGGGCTGGTTGCCTTCGGGGCGCGTCTCATAGATGAGGAGCGCGGGGAAGTCAGCCTGCTCGGTGTAGGTGTACTGCGTCGTCGCGCCGTCGGCGGCGGTGGCCTCGGTGAGCACGCCGTTTGTGTAGCGGTAGGTAGCCGTCGCGCTGCCGTTGGTGACGCTGGTGAGGAGCCCAGCGCTGTTGTAGGCGAACGTGAGGCTGCGCCCAAAGGCATCGCGTACCTGGCTGAGGCGGTCGTTCTGGTACGTGAACTGGAGGCGGTGCCCGTCGGGGCGCCGCATCTCGATGGGCTGCCCGTCGGCGTTGAAGCGGTACAGCAGATGAACCTCGCCATCGCCGAAGACATACTCCTCGCCGTCTTCGATGAGCTGATGCGGTGATGCCTCGGGCGACGGCGTCCAGCCGCTCTCCGACCGTATGAACGCGTACTGCCGTCCTGTGTGGGGGATGACATCGGCAAAGTCGCCCTGGACCACCAGCGTCACCAAGTATGGGTGCGACCAGTTCGGCCCCATTGGCATGGGCACAGCATCGGGCTGGTATGTGCCCATCTGGCTGGCGTAGTACCGATGGACGTTCAGCGGAAACGGCCCCTCGGTGCGCACGTCGAGCGGCGTGTCGAAGAAGAGTTCGCCCGTAGCGGTGTTGATGGGATCGCCCCAGATGGTGGTCTCCGGGTTGCCCGAGGCGATGCGCCGTCCGGTGGTGATGATGGCTTGCGCCTCGTTGTTGGAGAGGCTGGGGTCGGCGGTGTCGCTGCTGGCGGTGACGGTGTTGCGCAGCCGCCCGCGCCCGGTGATCTGCACGGTGAGCGCGATGGTGGCCGAGGCTCCTGCAGCGAGGCTGGGAGCGATGCAGGTCACCTCCTCTGTGGCAAGCGTACACGTAAAGCCGCTACCCGTGGCCGAGATCGCGTTGGCGCTACGCTGCAGATTCCGCGACAGGTTGCGCGGCAGCTGGTCGACCACGCGCACGTTCTGGGCATCGTTGGGGCCGTTGTTGGTCACCACGATGTCGTACACCACGTTCTCGCCCACCATCACCGAGTCGCGCCGGGCGCTCTTCTCCACGGCTAGGTCGGCGCTCGTCTGGACCGTCACCACTGCCACCGACTCGTTGTTCTCCGAGTCGGCGTCAGGCTCAGCGCTCTCGACGGTAGCGGTGTTGGTGAGGCTGTCCTGGGCGTCGGCGCCAATGGCTACGCCGTCGACAAATACACTGCGTTCGGTGCCCGCCGCTACGTTGTTGAGTTGGCAGGTGAGCACACCCAGCGACAGCGCACAGCTGTCGCCGGCTACCTGGGGCTCAAAGCGCCACGTCACGCTGCCGAGGGCGTCGGCGCCGCTGGCTGTGCGCGGCAGTCTGTCTTGCATGGTCGCCACGCTGACGTCGTTGGGGCCGAGGTTGCCTACGCGTATCCGGTAGACCACGCGCTGGCCGAGCAGCAGGTTAGTGGGCTCGGCGGTTTTGCGGACGAACACATCGGTGGCGCCCGCGGCAATCGCGATGCCCTTGGCGGTCTCGTTGTTGGCGAGGTCGGGGTCGAAGTTGGTCTGCGTCTGCGTGGCCGACATCGTGAATGACCCGGCGTCCGTAGCACTGAACGTGAGCGTGACGCGCCGGCTCTGGTTGGGGCCTAGGTTGCCTAACTGGGCCGTGACGCTGGTGGCCGTCTGCGAAACCGAGACGCCTGCGGGGGCATCCACACTGTCGAGCGTGAGGCCATCCACCGTGGGCCACGTAACGGCGCCTACCACACCCTCCGAAGTGAAGAAGCCGTCGACGTTGCTGAAGTCGACAGCGATGACGATGGGCGATCCGGTCTCGGGTGAGGCGGTGAGGCAGGTGATGGTGACCGCGCCGTTGCCAATCGTGAACAACGCAGGCGCCGCCTGGGCAGGGCGGGGCGTAAGCAGGAGGGCGACGAGCAAGGGGAGCGCAAGCCGAAGCATGGGTGAGCACCGAAAAGGAAGACGCATGGAAGCAGGCTACTGGCCTTGTAGTACGTCTACATGACGTGTTTTCGTCATTCTGCGGTGCAGGGCGTTGCTACCTGTTGTCTACCGGACCAGGTGCTCGCGCAGCGCCTTGCTAATCGCGCCCGAGCGGTTGTGGACGTGCAGCTTGGCGTAGATATTCCGCAGATGCCGGTCTACCGTGTGCGGGCTCAAGAACAGCCGGGCGGCGATCTGCTTGTTGGTATGGCCGCCTACCAAGTGTTCTAAGATCTCCCGCTCGCGGTCGGAGAGGCCGTAGTCCTGCTTTGGCACGGCCAGCTGCGTGAACATCGAGAGCACGCGGCGGGCGATCTGCGCATCCATCGCGGCGCCGCCTTCGCCCACCTGATCGAGCGCTTGCACGATGGCTTCTGGCGAAGCTGTCTTGAGCAGGTAGCCCGAGGCGCCTGCGCAGACGGCCTGAAAGATGCGCTCATTGTCTTGATGCACCGTCAGCATGATGACGGGGACGGCAGGGGCCAGCTGCTTGATGTGTTGCACGCCTTCGATGCCGCTCATGCCGGGCAGGCCGATATCGCAGAGGATGGCGTCGGGGAGAGCGCCGTCGGTGAGGGCGGCGAGGGCGGCCTCGCACGACCCAAACGTAGACGAGCACGTGTAGGCTGGCTGGTCGTTGAGCAGCGCCTGGATGGTTTCGCGGAAGAGCGCGTGGTCTTCGATCAGCCACACGATACGAGGGGAAGCAGACATAGAGGCACCAAGCAGAGGATGCGCTCAACTTTAGCCTCGGTGACGGGGTTTCGCATGACGCGGATGCGTCATTATCGCCGTGCCGAAGGCATCGGCCACTGCAACTGCACCGTCGTGCCTATCCCCGTCGTGCTGTCAATCTGCAGGGCGCCGCCGATGGCGTCAGCCCGTGCCTGCAGGCTCCGCAGCCCGCTGCCGCTGGACGCCGATTGCGGATCGAAGCCGCATCCGTCGTCGCTGATGGTGAGTATGGCGCTGCTGCCACGGCGTTCAAAGCGGAGGGAGACGGCCGAGGCGTCCGCGTGGCGCACAATGTTGTGAAGGGCTTCGTTGTAGAACAGCAGCAGATGGCGTTTGGTGGACAGGTCGAAGCGGACCCGCTCCGGGACGCCAGCGGTGTCTAGCTGCCATGGGATGCCCACCAGCCGCTCCGCAGCGGTGTCGCGCAGGCGTTGCACGAGGTGGTGTGCTGTGTCTTGTGAGGGCTCAAGCGCCCACACGATGTCACGCAGTCGCCCGACCATCGCGCGCGCCGATGTGCCGATGCGGCTGAGCTGCTGTTCTGCTTTCGCGGCATCCGTTTGGCGCTGCGCCAGATCGCTCAATAGCGCGATGCTACTGAGGTTACTGCCGATGTCGTCGTGCAAGTCTTGGGCAATGCGCAGCCGCATGCGCTCCACGCCGAGCAGCTGCCGCACGCGGTAGCGGTAGGCCGCGGTAACCAAGGCGACCACGCCTAGCATGATCCCCAGCTGAAACCACCAGGTCTGCCACAGCGCAGGCTCCACGCTGAACGGCAGACTGACGCCCGCCTCATTCCACAAGCCGTCGTTGTTGGCGGCTTTGACGCGGAAGGTGTAAGCGCCGGGAGGTAAGTTGGTGTAGCGCGCTTGCCGTGCGGTCCCTGCGTCAATCCAATCGGGGTCGATCCCGTCGAGGCGGTAGGCATACGTGTTCTTGAGCGGGTTGGTGAAGTTGAGCGCCGCGAAGGCGAACGTCAGCGTGTAATCGTCGTGGGCAAAGGCGAGCGGCATCTGTGGCCGGGGACGATGCGTGTGGCTGCCATCCGCGTTGAAGGCGACAACCTCGGTGATCCACACGGGCGGACGATACGGGTTCACCGTGATGCGCGACGGGGTGAAGGTCGTCAGGCCATCCAGCCCGCCCAGGAGCAGGTTACCGTCGCGGAGGCGCAGCCCCGCTCGACGATTGAACTCGGTGTTGCCCAGCCCATCGGCCGCGTCAAAGTGGCGGAGGGTGTTCGTGCTCGGGTCGAAGCGGAGCAGGCCCTGGTTGGTGCCAAGCCACAAGGCATACTCGGGCGTGCTTGTCACGCTGTACACGATGCTGCCAGGCACGCTGCTGGGCGCATACGCCGACGTAAAACGCTCCGTCGCCGGATCGTAATGCACGAGCCCCAGGTCTGTGCCGAGCCACAGCGTCGTGTCGGCGGTGGCCTCGATGTCCCACACGGTGATGCCCGGCAGGCTATGTGGTGATGGGATACCGAACGGGAGGGGAGCAAGCTGCCGCGTGGCTGGGTCGAAGCGGTGCAACCCGGCAGACTCAGTGCCTATCCACACGGTCCCCGCGGCGTCCTCGGCGACGGTCTGAAACGTAGGCACGTTGTCCATGCCGGGCGTCAGATGGTTCACCACGCGCCGGCTACCCATGTCAACCACGAAGACCTCCTCTTCGCCCGTCACCCACAGCTTCCCGTCTGACGTCGGAGTCAGGCTAAACAGCGTAGACGACGCGACCGTGCGGTGACGACGGTAGGGCAGCGGGATCTGGCTGAACGCGGCACGGTCGCTGGCTCGGTAAAACAGCCCTTGGCTCGTCCCCACCCACAGCCCGTTCGCTGTATCGGCGTGTACGCTCCACACCACATCGTCAGGCAGCGTGCCGTCGGCGGTGGAGAGGTGCGTGGTGCCGTCGGGGCGGAGGCCCAGCAGCCCATCGCCCAGCGTGCCGACCCAGCGTGTGCCATCGGGGCCTTCGGCGAGCGCCATTACAATCGAGACGTCTACGCCGTAGGGCCGCAGGGGCGTGGGGGTGAATTGCAGGCGGTGCGGGTCGTGGCGGTAGAGGCCACTGCGGGTGCCGACCCACAGGATGCCCGCGCGGTCTTCGTACAGCGTCCAGATATAGTTGCCGAGCGGATCGCTGCTGAGCGGATGATACTGAGCTTGGGCCTCTCCAGGGGTAATGCTGTATAGGCCGTCCTCTGTGGGCAGCCACGTCACCCCCAAGGCTGTCTGCCAGGTGGCTAAGCGGAGAGCCGGATCACCGGGTACAGAAGGCAAGGCCGGAAGGTGTGGCTGAGCGTCGGCATGTGCCGCGCGTACCCAGAGGCGGGTGGCGTCAGCAGAAAAGACGGGATGGACCTCGTCCGTGGTGTACGGCGTGACCGTCGTCTGGAAGCCATCCACCGTGACATGCTTGAGGGCGCCGCCTGTGCTCGTGTACCAGAACGATGTGTCGGCAGGGTTGGCCCAGAACTGCAGGGTGGTGGCGTCGGTCTTGCCCGAGGACGGCTGGGTGGCAAGCGGGGTGATGTGCAGCGTGGCCGGGTCGATGCGGAAGAAGAACGGCTCATCCGCCGCAGAAGCCCACACATGATCGCCTAACATTACCAGAAGCGCTGTGTCCTCATCGGCGGTGCCGTCGCCATCGAGGTCGATGGGCGTGAACGTGTCGGTGTACGGGTCGTAGCGTGCCAGCCCGCCCATGGTGCCAATCCACAGGAAGCCGTCGGCATCTTCGGCGATGGTGCGCACCGTGTTGTTGGGCAATCCGCCCGGCTGCGACGGGTCGTGCCGCCAGACGGTAAATCCATAGCCGTCGTAGCGGTTGAGGCCGTCGGTGGTGCCAATCCACAAGAAGCCGCGCTGATCTTGGTGCAGCGCCACCACCGTGTTATGTGAAAGTCCACGGTCGCTGTCGATCCGCTCAAAACGCGGCGCTTGGGCGTGGAGCGCCCACGGTATGCCCATGAAGAGTAAGCACAGTAGCGAGCGCATGGGCACGGGGCGCGTTGAGCAGCGTTGAGAGGCCTCCGCAACATACGTGCTTTCGCCAAACAAATGCAGCCATGATGCCCGCACCTGTTCCTGTCACGATTCTCTCTGGGTTTCTCGGAGCCGGAAAGACCACGCTGCTGAATCACCTGCTGCGGCACGCCGAAGGGCGGCGCATCGCGGTGCTCGTCAACGACTTTGGCAGCATCAACATCGACGCAGACCTCGTGCAGGGGCAGGCGGGCGAGGTGCTGCAACTGGCAGGTGGCTGCGTCTGCTGCTCGATGCAAACGGGTCTGCTGAATGCCGTGGCCGGCTTGCTGGAGGCCCCTGAGGCCGAGCGCCCCGAGCACATCCTAATCGAAGCCAGCGGCGTGGCCGAGCCGGCCTCCATCGCCTTCGCGTTTATTGCGCCGAGCCTGCGTCACGTGGTCCGGCTGGACGGCATCATCACCGTCGTCGACGCGGTGCGCTCGCTGCAGCCTGCGCCGCCAGAGGTCGCGCACCTGGTTCAAGTACAGCTGGATGCCGCCAACCTCATCGTGCTCAACAAAGCCGACCTCGTTACGCCAGCCCAACTGGCTGACCTGCGCGAAGGGCTGTCACACACGGCCCCGCACGCCCGTATCCTCGACGCCACCCATGCCGCGGCACCAGCGCCGCTGCTGCTCGGCCTCCACGGCAGCGGCCTCGACCTCGCCGATGCGCCGGTTGACCACACCCATCCCTTCGCCTCATGGGGCTACACGGCCGACAGGCCCTTCGCCACGCTGGGTGCCCTAAAGCGTGTGTTGCGGGCGCTCCCCAGCAGCGTGATCCGTGCCAAAGGGTTCGCCTGGGTGGCCGAACGCCCCGACCGCATGACGGAAGTCCACGTCGTGGGGCAGCAAGTAATGTTCACCTTCCACCGCACGTGGGGTGATCAACCACGGGCTACGCGCCTCGTGTTCATTGGCTTGAACGCCGAGGGTGAGCCTGTCGTGCGCGAGGCATTGGACGCTGCGCAGCGCAACGCGCAGCCAGCATGATACAGCTTGCCGATCTCGCGCGGGGCTGCTAGTTTGCGCTGCCCTGCTCACCAAACCGCGCCGCCATGTCTGAACCGTATGTCCTGGGCTTTGATGTGGGGGGCACACGCATCAAGAGCGGCGCCGTGCGTGCCGATGGCACCGTGATCCGCGCATCGGCGCAGCCGTCGGGGTTTCTGATGGAGCCGCCGCAAATGGTTGAGGCCATTCATGGCGAAGTCCAGGCCGCCGCCGCCGCGATAGGCAACCTACCTCATGCGTTGGCCCTTGCGTTCCCCGGCGTCGTGGCACCCGACCGAGGCGTCGTGCGGCTGCCGGGCAAGCTCAAAGGCCTGGAGGGGTATCCTATCGTCGAAGCCGTGCGCGAGGCCACGGGCGTACCGACCACTGCCGAGAACGACGGACGCGTCGCGATCATCGCTGAGGCACGGCATGGCCAGGCGCGGGATGTGCGCTGGGCCGTGACCATCACCATCGGGACGGGCGTGGGCTCGGGCGTCATGCTCGACGGGCACGTGCTGCGCGACCCGCACCTCCAGTTTGGCAACCAGCTGGGCCACTTCATCATCCAGTCGGGCGGCAAGCCGTGCATCACGGGTGCCCGTGGGACGGCCGAGACGCTGTGCTCAGCTACCGCGCTGGCGATGGCAGCCCGCGACGGTCTCGCCCGAGGTTTCCCTTCCGTACTCACCGACCGCTTCGCCGCCGATCCATCGGCTATCGACTTCAAGGCCGTTGTCGAAGCCGCCCAGGCTGGCGACACGCTGGCTGAGGAGGTCTTTGCCGACTGGAAGAGCCACCTCGGCGCGCTGCTCGTGACTGCCATTCACGCCTACGCGCCAGAGCGGATCATCCTGAGCGGCGGCGCGACCAACGCTGCCCACGCGTTCTTGGACGACGTGCGGGCCTACGTCGCCCGGCACACGTTCCGCTACCCCAAAGGCGAGGCTGTCCCCATCGTCATCTCCGAACTTCGTGACCACGCGGGTGTGCTCGGGGCAGGTGCTGTCGCCTGGGACTTCACCCATTCGCTTGCTTGATCGTTCACACTATCCGCTGCCGCTATGTCCGCTTGTCTTCGACTTTGCTGTGTCGCCGTCCTACTGATGGCGCTGGCCACGTCCGCCGCCGCCCAGTTCACGCCGCCGCCACCACCCGTCGGCTCGCCCGAGGTGCAGGAGGACCGCACCGTGACGTTCCGTCTTCGGGCGGCCAAGGCCGAGCAAGTGCGCCTCCTCAGCAGCGACCTGCCTGGGCTGATGGTGGGTGCCGACCTCGCGAAAGAGGGCGACGTATGGTCGTTTACTACCGAGGCCGTTCCCGCGGGCGCGTACCGCTACCACTTCCTGGTGGATGGCATCCGTGTGGTCGATCCTGAGAATAAGGCCACCAGCGAGTCCAACAACGAGCTCTCAAGCGTCGTGCTCGTGCGTGGGTCGCCCCACTTTGACGCGGCCGATACGCCGCAGGGCACGCTGGCTGAGGTGCGCTACCACTCCGAGACGCTGGGCAAGGCGCGGCGCATGCACGTCTACACGCCGCCCGGCTACGAGGATGGCCAAGCCGACTATCCCGTGTTCTACCTCCTCCACGGCGCCTCCGACTCCGACGACTCCTGGACCTCCGTCGGCCGCGCGCACGTCATCTTCGACAATCTTATCGCCGCGGGGGACGCGCCGCCGATGGTGGTAGTCATGCCGGATGGCCATACCGCGCCGTTCAACTTCGCCCAGCCCGGCGACTTCGAGCAGCAGATGGCCGATTTCGTGCAGGACTTCATGCACGAGGTGCGTCCACTCGTGGAAAGCCGCTACCGGATCAAAGACGGTCGCGCCAACCGTGCCATAGCAGGCCTCTCGATGGGTGGGGCACACACGCTCGACATCATGGCCGAGCAGCTAGGCGATTTCGCGTACTTCGGCGTCTTCAGCAGCGGCGTCTTCAGCCTCAACCCCATGACGCCGCCGCCAAGCCCCACGTGGGCCGAGCAGCACGCCGCCACCCTCAACGATGCGTCGCTCAAGGATGGCCTCGAACTGCTGTGGATGCGCATCGGCACGCAGGACTTCCTGCTTCAGATCTCGCGCCTCACGGTGGAGATGCTGCAGGAGCATGGCTTCGAGGTCACCTACGACGAGACCGACGGCGCCCACACCTGGCTCGAATGGCGCGACTACCTTGTCACCTTCGCCTCCGCGCTGTTTGACGAATAGCGAATACAGGGGCTACTGGGCCCGTTTCCCTTTCTTTTTCTTTCTGCTGGATGGGGACCAGTCGGGCATTACACGTTGCATAAACTGGTCGAACATGGGGACGGTGAAAGCAGTGTCGCCATGGGCAGGACTCCAGATCATCCCCTTGCGGATCAGGCCACTGCGAAGTGGCCCCATACCCTCCACCTTGCGGCCGAGGCGGTCGGCAATAGCGCCTGATCGATGAGGACCTGGACCGAGGTCGGCCATTGCTCGAAGGTAGTCCTGTTCGCGCGGCGTTAATCGGTCGAAGCGGACTCGGAAAAAGCTAGCATCAAGTGTTTTGACAGCTTCGGCACCAGCAACTTGAACGTCTGAGATTGTGATAGGGGATCGCGGGGCTTGGTTCCAGGCGTGTTTGCCCCATTCCTGAATGAAATATGGGTAGCCTTCGGTAGTCTCGCTGATGTACTGCAACGCATCCAGTGTGATGGCGGCGCCTTCATCTTGGATGGGGTTTTCGATAGCACGTCGTGCGGCAGTTGGTCGCAGGGCGCCAACTGTAGGGTAGGCAAAGAGCCGCTCGGCATAGGACTTTGCTTCGCCCGCGAGTGCAGCGACCTGCGGCAGGCCAGCACCAAAAAGCACAAGGGGTAGGCCCTTTTGGGCAATGCGGTGAAATGCTACAATTAGCGCGCTGAAGTCGTCCTGCGAGAGATACTGAATTTCGTCGATGAATAGGGCGACGCTGCTCCCTGCCGCCCGCGCTGCCCGCCCTGTGGCAAGCAGGAGTTCGGGCAGGTCAATCTCGATATTGCCACTATCTGCTGTAGGGATCTCCGTGAGGCCCAGGGCGAGATCACCTATGGACACTTGGAAAGCACTGGCAAACCCACGCAAGGCCGCCGCTGCCCGAGCAGTGTACGCCTTTGCCTGTTCGACGCGGCTGAGCCGAATCAGCGTACTCTTGAGCGCGGGTGACAGGTAAGCCGCCAGTGCTTGGCTTTCGGGGGCTTCCATCATGATTGTGAGGTAGCCGATATCCTCAGCCAGATCGCTAATATGGTTCAAGAGCACAGTTTTCCCGACGCCTCGTAACCCCAGCATAATCTGACTTTTTTCCGAGCGCCCGGCCCTAATCCTGTGCAGCGCCACGGCCGCTGCATCGATAATCGCCTCTCGGCCCACGAGAGCCGGAGGAGGGACGCCCGCGCCTGGAGAAAAAGGATTGCGTATCCGGTCCATTGCTTGATTTGAATATCTTTATCCAGTATTACCAGTCTATAGTAATCTATGGCTTAAGTACTCGTCAAATGCCCACGCGCTTTTTGCCATAGATATGCTGCGTGATCACGGCTTCGAGGTCACCTACGACGAGACTGACGGCGCCCACACCTGGCTCGAATGGCGCGACTACCTTGTCACCTTCGCCTCCGCGCTGTTCGATGGGTAGAACGAGCACGGCACGCATGCTGAGGCCAAGGCACTGAGTTGACTCCACGCTGGCCAAAGGCGCTTCATACTTGACTTGGCAATGAATGGGTAGCGCTTGCCTCACCTCACTACTCCAGACCGTGCAGTACTGTACTGCGGGCGCACAGCGAAGGGGCGCTGAGCAATGAGCAGGCAGCGTTGGCGCAGGCTAAGCCTGCCGAGTCGCGCTCAGGTGGCTTTGCAGTAATGGCAGGACGCGTAAAAAAGGAGCCCGCCAGCACGTGGTCCCGAAACTGGCGGGCTCCCGGTATCTGCTAGGATTCACCCATGACCTAGCAGAACACCCGCCGGTGCTCACCCAAGCGACCAGCGAGTGACAGGGCCAAACACACTGGCAGTGTATCACAGTCTGCTAGCGCCATCAGGCCTACGGTCAAGTCAGAATTTACATGCTGACGTGCAAAACCGACGGCCATGGTCGCTTTTTGCGAGACAAAGGTCGTTTTGTGCGAGTAACTGCGGCACGATGCGACGCTCTGGCGCGGAATGCGACGTTGCTCAGGCTGGAGCAGGGGCATACCGTGTGGGCGCCACGCCGTAGTGCGTCTTGAAGCACTTGCCGAAATAGGACACGCTACTAAAGCCCACGGCATAGGCGATCTCAGCTATGGTGCCAGCCTGCTGCTCAATCAAGTGCGCGCCCCGCTCCACGCGGCGCTGACGGAGGGCTTCGTTCGGCGTCTGCTGGGTCAGGCGTTTCACGGTGCGCCGGAAGTGGGTAGGGCTCATACCCACGCTCTGCGCCAAGTCGTCGACGGAGGTGGAGGCATGGGGGAGGGCGACCTCCAACGCGCTCTCGAAGCTCGCCAGGAACGCCGCGTCGGCAGCCGAAAGGGCTGAGGCCGCTCGCCGAGGTACGGCGGGGGCCACTTGTGCAGCCTGCTGCAACGCTTCGCGGATCGCTTGGCGCTTGGCAATCAGGTTGGAGACGCGCGCCTGCAGCAGCTTCGTCTTAAACGGCTTGACGATGTAGTCATCGGCTTGCGCGGCTAGGCCCTCCAGGCGCTGCTCAGTGCCCGCCCGTGCGGTGAGCAGCACGACGGGGATGAAGTAGAGGTCGGCGTCGTTCTTGAGACGGCGGCACAGGGTCTGGCCATCCATCAGCGGCATCTGCACATCGGTGAGCACGAGGTCGGGCAACTCGGCGCGCGCCATGGCTAGGCCCTCTATGCCGTTCTCGGCCTCAAGGACCCGGTAGTCTGCCGAGAGCACGGCGCGGATATAACGGCGCACTTCGGGGACATCCTCGACGACCAGCACCGTTTGGCGTGCGTCGTTGGCTTCAGCGCGTGCCGCAGAAACTGGCGCAGGGCTGTATGGTGCTGGCGTACTGAGGGGGGCAGATGAGGCCACAGGCGCGGTCACCAAAGGAAGCTGCACGCAAAACGTAGTGCCTGCACCGGGTTGGCTACTCACCGTCACGGCGCCATCGTGTACCTCGGCCAGCTGCCGAACCAGCGCCAGCCCGAGCCCAGAGCTGATGGTGCGGGCCGGGTGGCTGGCATCCGCGCGGTAGTAGCGCTCGAAGATCTGGTCGTGCTCCTCCTCGGGAATGCCTGGACCGGAGTCGGCTACGCAGATCAGCAAGGCGGGCGCCGCAGACGCCTCGGCAACGGTCAGGCTGAGCGTGACCTCGCCGTGCGCGGGGGTGTACTTAAACGCGTTGCTCAAGAGGTTGAGCATCATCTTTTCCACTACATCGGCATCAAGCAGGCAGCAGAGCGGCTCGGCAGCAGTCTCGAAGCGGAAGTCGACGTGTTGGCGCTCGGCCAGCGGCATGCAGGCGTCGTAGAAGCTCCGCAGAAGCCCCACCACCTCTACGGGCCGGGTGCTGATCTCCAGGCGCTCGGCATCGAGTTGGGCGAGGTCGAGCAGCTGGTTGGTGCGCGTGAGTAGGCGCCGCGCGTTCTGGAGCACGCTGGAGAGCCGCGACCGTAGGCGCATGCTCAGCGGACCATGTCGCTCGTCCAAGATGTCTTCTAACGGCCCGATCATCAGCGTGAGCGGCGTCCGGGTTTCATGGCTGATCTCCGAGAAGAACTGCGCCTGCTCATGCACGAGGCGGTCCAGGACAAGGGCCTGCTGCTCGGTGCGGGCCTTCTCGGCCTCCAGTGCGGCAGTGCGCTCGCGGACGGTGCGGGCCAGCGCCAGCTGCCGCTTGCGCAGCCGCCCGGTGCGCCACCGGAAGACGCCGAGGCTGAGGAGGATCAGCAGCACTACCCCGAGGACCTGCACGCCGCGCCGCATCCAGAAGGGCGGGTGCAGCACCACGTGGGCAAGGGCGACGGGGGCGCTCCATACTTGGTTCGCATTCGCCGCTTGTACCGAGAACGTGTAATCGCCCGGCGGCAGGTTGCGGTAGATCACGCTGCGGGCCGTACCCATGTCAGTCCAGTCAGCCTCCAACGGCTCCAGGCGCGTGCGGTAGGTGTGGCGGGCCGGGTTGCTGTAATGCAGGCCCGCATAGTCGAACCGGAGGAGGTTATCCTTGGTGAAGTCGGCCTCGACTTCGGCGGGCAAGCGGTACGTGAGGGGCGGCGTGGGCGCACCGCTGAGTTGGAGGTCCGTGAGGGCGAGCTGTGGCGGGATCATGTTGCCACGCAGATCATCGGGGTAGAAGCCGTTGAGGCCACGCGGACCGCCGAAGAACAGCTGGCCGTCAGGCGTGCGGGCGTAGGCGCCGCGGTTGAACTCGTTGTCCTGCAGGCCATTTTGCATTGTGTACGACGACCACGTACCGCCTACTGGGTCGAACCGGGTGAGGCCAGCGTTGGTGCTGACCCAGATGTGCGCATTCTCATCCGAGAGCACGCCGTACACATAGTCGTTGGGCAAGGCCGTGGTCTGGGTGGTGTACCGCGTGACGGCTTCGGTAGCCCAGTCGATGCGGTAGAGGCCCTGCTCGGTGCCCATCCACAAGGCTGCTGGCGTAGCGTGTAGTGCGAGGACGGCAGTGAAGAGGTCGAGGTCAAGGTCGGGCGAGGTGAAGACCGAAGAGGCTCCGGTGGCGGGGTCGTACCATCGGAGGGGCCGCCGACTGCCGCCCATCCACAGCCGCCCGTCGGGCCCTTCGGCGCTGGCCAAGAAGTAGGCGGTGGGTTCCTCAAGGCTCATGGGGATGCTCGTTAGGCGTGCGTCCCCGGCGTCAAGCCGGTACAGCGAGTCGGCGGCGAGGTAGAGCGTCTGGTTGCGCGTGCGCACGAAGCTGACGAACTCGCCGTGTGTAAGGTCAGCAGTGACCACGCGATGCGCGGTCCTGTCGGGATTAATCCAGCCCAGGACGCCATCGGAGACCACCCAAACGCGCCGGGTGTCGTCTTCGTGGATGCCGTAGATACCGGACGTTGCCGAGAAGGGGCCGGCGTCGGTGGGGGTGATGGCCCGCGTGGCGCGGTCGAGGCGGTGGAGGCCGCCCCAGTAGGTGCCGATCCATAGGGTAGAGTCAGCGCCTGCAGCCAACGCACGCACGAACGGCGAGCGCAAGCCGTTTGGCGCCTCGGTGCCGATCTGCAGGATCTGCGAGCCCCCGAGGTCAAGGCTGAAGAGCCCGTTGAGCCGCAGCCCGGCCCACAGCGTGTGCGAGCGGTCGATGAACAGCGTCTCCACCGAAGACGGTCCACTCGCCGACGCCTGCGCCGTTGGCGCGGGGATGTGCTCAGCGAAGGCCGCGTCGCCGGGGCGGTAGCTCCAGAGTTGCCCCTTCGTACCGCCCAGCCAAAGCGTTTGCGTGCCGGCATCCCACGTGAGCGCGTTGTAGGGCTGGTCTGGGGCCATCGAGGGGCGCCATTGGCCGGCTTGGTAGTGCTGGAGGCGGCGCGCCTCGCCCTGGTGGACGATGCACCAAGTGTCGTCCGAGGCGATGCGCACGCACCTACGGATATGCAACGCTGTAGACAGCGTGTCGAGCTGAATCCCCTCCGCGGTTAAGCGCGCGGTCAGCAAGCCGTTGTCGCCGTACGCCAGCACCTCGTGGCCCGTCGTAAGGTCGTCAGAAAATTGCCTGTCAGCGGTATCTTTCCTCATATGCCACTGTCCGCTGGGATCGCGAACGGCGAGGTGGGTCAAGGAACTGACCCACACGTGGCCGTCTGCCGTGATACGCAGGCTGAACGGAATGAGAGGCGAGCCCGCGAGGTCACGCAGGGTCTCCCAGTGGTGGATGAACCCGCTTCCATCAGGCCGCCATTCACTTACCATCCGCTGACCCACCACCCAGAGCGTCCCATCCGGGGCGATGCGGACTTGGTGGATGATGTTGTTGGCGATAGAGGTCGAGTCCCTGGAGTCGTGACGGTACACCTGCACCGTGTGGCCGTCGTAGCGGGCCAGCCCATCCATCGTGCCGAACCACATGAAGCCCAGCGGGTCCTGCGCGATGTCGCTCACATAGGTCGTAGGCAGGCCGTCCGCGGTGGTTAGCGTGCGGATGTGCGCGGGCGGCACGGCCTGCGCGCAGGCGTCATCGGCAGCCCACAGGAGGCTGACCAACACGAGGGGCGTGAGAGGCAGACGAGGCACGGCTGGGAAGTCCGGGGCAGTCTGACCGCTAGGGTGACGGGTTCGGTAACGGCGCAGCGTGGTGTACTGCAGGGGTGAGAACAGGAGTAGGCGGCAGCAGGTGATGAAAAATGCGTGGTGCAGGGGTGCCGGAACCGATTTCATAAGGGGGGGAGCCGTTGGCACGGCGGGACCTCGTGCCTAGATTCCGGCCTCCGTATGTTCACCTATTTCCTGCACGAATGCAAGCGAGCCCGCGCCATCTTCTGCTTATCCTCGACGGCTACGGCATCGCCGAAGACCCGAGCGTCAGCGCCATCGACCACGCCGAGAAGCCGTACCTCGACCACCTCTTCGCCACCTACCCGCATGCCACGCTCGAAGCCTCGGGGCTAGAGGTGGGTTTGCCAAAAGGGCAGATGGGCAACTCGGAGGTCGGGCACATGAACCTGGGCGCGGGGCGCGTCGTCTACCAAGACATCACCCGCATCGACAAAGCCATCGCCGACGGCGACTTTTTCGAGAACGAGGTGCTGCTGGCCGCTGCTGCACATGCCAACACGAACGAGGCGAAGCTGCACCTGCTGGGGTTGCTCTCCGACGGCGGCGTCCACTCGTCCATCGATCACCTCGTGGCGCTGCTGCAACTGGCGAAGCGCGCCGGGCTTGCTGCCGATCAGGTCGTTGTCCACGCCTTCACCGACGGCCGCGACACCGACCCGCACGGCGGCCTCGGCTATGTGCAGCACCTCCAGGCCCAGATGAACGCGATTGGGGTAGGGCGCATCGGCACGGTCGTCGGGCGGTACTACGCGATGGACCGCGACACGCGCTGGGAGCGCACGGGTTTAGCGTATCGGCTGCTCGTGGAGGGCGAGGGCACCGGATTTGCCGATGCCGCGAGCGCCGTGCAGGCCAGCTACGATGAGGACACCACCGACGAGTTCATCCTGCCGCGCCGCATCGACTACGCCCAGGGGCGGAACGTGCTTGTGGAATCGGGCGATGCCGTCGTGTTCTTCAACTTCCGCGCCGACCGCGCCCGGCAGCTCACGCGCGCCTTCACAGAGGCAGGCTTCGACGGCTTCCCGGTGCAAGACCTCGGGCTGCACTACGTCACGTTCACGCCGTACCACGCCAGCTTCACCGCACCGATTGCGTTCCCGAAGGTGAACCTCACCAACACGCTGGGCGCCGTGATCGAGGCGGCGGGCAAGACGCAGCTACGGGCGGCGGAGACGGAGAAGTACCCGCACGTCACGTTCTTCTTCAGCGGCGGCCGCGAGGCGCCGTTCGAGGGCGAGACCCGCATCCTGGTGCCCTCGCCCAAGGTGGCCACGTACGACCTGCAGCCCGAGATGAGCGCACCCGAGCTGGCCCAACGCGTCGCCGAAGCGCTGGGACGTCACCCCGACCTCGTAGTACTCAACTTCGCCAACCCCGACATGGTGGGGCACACCGGCGTGTTTGAGGCCGCCGTCAAGGCCGTGGAAGCCGTCGATGCTGCCACGAAGGTCGTCGTGGAGCGCGCCATCGCGGAGGGCTACAGCATCACGATCATCGCCGACCACGGCAACTCAGATCGCCTCAAGAACCCCGACGGCTCGCCGCACACCGCCCACACCACCGTGCCCGTGCCGCACCTCATCATCCGCGACGGCTTCACCGGCCCCATCGCCGACGGCAAGCTCGGCGACATCGCCCCCACCATCCTCGCCATCCTGGGCCTAGATCGCCCCGCCGAGATGACGGGCAACGTACTGGTCTAGCCTGCTAGTCTTGTCCACACGAAAACAGTTGTAGTCGAGGAGTATGCTCCGGGGAGGAGCCCTTCGAAGCTCCATCGTCATGACTCAGATGTGGTCGTTCTTTCACTGCCGAAACCGCAGGTTCACGTAGTAAAAGAACCAAAAGGCATGGCACCATCCACATACGCACGAGGCCCGTCTTCCGTCCGCACATCCCGGGCATCTTTCGGAAGATGAAGTCAGCGGCATCCTGAAGGGCTACAGTGATTTTCCGAAAGCTGCAAAACGCACCGGGCTTCCACCCAGCGCACCTTATCCGGGATGCTGCGCTGGTGCCCGTTGCAGGCTGAGGCTCCATTCGGTGAGCGAGAGAGCAGCGGAGAGCCTGAACGACCCCACGGGAGCCGCCAACGTCGATCTCGTGGCTGGTGTGCGTTGGGAAAAGCGGACGGGCAGCGTTCAGCTAGCGAGCAACAGTAGTCCGAATAGATGTATCGCCAACCATCCGGCTCGCTAGGTGCGGGATTGCGCGTTGGAAAGTCCGCTGCGCGTTTTCGAGATCGACAAGCGTTTTTGGTTCGTTTTTGCGCTCAAAAATGAACGACCAAGCCAACGAAGCCTCAGTTCAGCACATCGCCAGTGAGGATAGCCAACGTCGCCACCGCTAGACGGCATCAAAAGCAGCCTGCAACAACTGCCCCGTCTCGTAGAGCTTCGGGTACTTCGCGGCAAGATCCACCGTCTCCTTCAAGCCCGTCCACACCCCGTCCCAGAAGCCTTTCGCCTGTGCAGACTCGTTGACCTTCAACGCGTCCTTGATCTCACGCAGCATCGCCACGAGTTCGTCGCGCTCTTCGGTGGGCAAGTCGGCATTAGCGATCTGCTGCACCTCCCGGATAAGTGTGGGCAACTTGAGCCGTGCGGTAGCCGTGGCCGTAGCGCTGCTCGTAGCCACCGCACGCGCCTCGGCCGACGACTGCGCCGAGGTTTGAATCACGTTCTGGATGACGATTGGCCGTTGTGACGCATTCGCCGGAAGCAGCCGCTGCATCTGCTGGTCGGCGTGGCGACGCTCCGCCGGACTCAGTCGCTGGTAGCCGTCCCACATCTTAAGCCGACTCGCCTCCAATGCTTGGCTGTAGTCCGCTACGAGCAGCGCTTTCTCTTCCTCCGTCGCCTCCGTGTTGCGAAACACCAACTCCTCCCGTACCTCGTCGATGGGCTTGAAGAGGTTCTGCATGTAGTCGCCCAGCAAGTCGTTCACGGCGTCTTGCAGCGACGGGTGATCCACGGCGAATGTCATGCGGACTTTCTGCCCCTCGGGGTGCGGCGTGGCGCGGACCTTCAGGCCGTGTGTGACCTCGGCGTACTCAGGGAAGAAGTGCAGGTAGTCGAGGATGCCTTTCTGGATGCGCCGGGGGAAGTTGAGCGCCCGGTTCCACTCGTGCGGCTGGAAGAAGTACGTCTCCAGCGTGAAGCGTGGGTTGTCCGCATCGCCGAACTTGCCATCTGCAGGCACGCGGCTTTCCGCGACGGGTTTGAACACCTCGCGCTCGCGGCCCTCGTCGTCCTTCACCGTTTCGCGCGTGTAATCGGTGTAGATGTATCTCGTGACGGCGATGGTGGCGTCATCCAGCGTCCAGCCATCAGTGTGGACGTTCTTGAAGACGGCACCCGTGGCGTTGCAGCCCTCCAGCCGCTTGCCCGCGAGGCTGATGCCCAGCAGAAACGCGTCTCGCAGGTCGTAGCCACGCAGCGTGTCGATGCCCCAGAGGTGCGCTGCCTCCAGCACGGCGCCGTTCAGCGCGATGCCTTCATCCGGCGGATGCTTGAGGAAAGCAAAGCGCGCCTCGATGAAGTTAACCTCGTCGTGGAAAACCGCTTGCTGAAAAGTGGTTCGTTCATCAAATTGTACCAAATTGAAGTGGGCGCCTCCTGAAAACTCCGCTGATCGAAAGTCGGCTTGACCCAAGAATTCCGCTGAATTGAAGTCTGCGCTTCTAGCAAACTGAACTGCTACAAAATCAGCATCTCCGTAAAAGACCACTCTGTGGAAGTAGGTCTTACCTGCAAAGTCAGTTGCCGTAAAGCGGACGTTACTTCTAAATTCGGTCAGGCGGAAGAAGGTATATCCAGTGAACAATGCATCTTCGAAGTTGGCATTTTGGTGGAAGTGTGATGAATGGAAGGACGTTTCTGTCGAGAAATGAACTGCTTCAAAATGGGCACTCCCAAGGAAGACTGTTGAATGGAAGCTAACGCCTGCGGGAAAGCGTGCTTCATCGAAGTAAGCGTCGCTAGAGAATCTAGCTGAGTGGAAATTGGCGTATTTGTGAAACGTGTGCCCATCAAAGGAGATGTCAGGGAAAATGAAGTCTTCGAAATCATAGTTTTTGATGGAGTTATCTTGCTCGATAGCTTCGATGTACTTCTCAAGCGCTTCGGCGAAGGCCTCGGCTTTGGCGTCGGCATCGGGATGATGGAAGACGCAGCAGGCACTGCCGTCGTAGCACGGATGAGGACAGGGTCCCTTCCATGAAGAGGTGTACTGATGCTGGCACTGGCACATAGAGCTATCGGCGCAGGTGGCAAAGGCTAACACAAGGTAGGGCACTACGAGATCATGCCGCTACCCGCCGAAGCACCAGGGCGAGCGCATTCTAATTTATCGAGCGGCTGAGACAACGTTGAGCGGATCGCTGCCTGCGTTTTTCGGGTGTTTTCGGACTCGAGAATTCGGACGTTTCCCGAGAACGAGGCAGAATATTTAGAATGCGCTCGCCCTG
>JBCDJT010000042.1:0-35006 GCA_038747545.1 Bacteroidota bacterium | reverse complement strand
GCGAACAGGTACGTGAACTGGCCGACGAGCAGCGGGCCGAGGAACGACGTGACCTTGCCCGAGAAGGCGAAGAAGCCGAAGAACTCGTTCACCTTGTCCGGCGGCACCAAGCGCCCCATCAGCGAGCGGCTTGCCGACTGGTTCGGCCCTGCGCTGAGGCCAACCAGGATGCCCGAGATCCAGAACACGGTAATGCTGGTTGTGGTGACGGCCAGGATGGTGGCAAGGATGAGCAGGCCGAGGCTGATGTAGATCGTGATCTTGGCGCCGATCTTGTCGTCGATGAAGCCAAACAAGATCGCGCCCAGCCCGGCCGCGAGGTTGAGCGCGATGCCGAACACGATCACATCCGCTGTCGCGAAGCCGAATGTTTCGGCTGCATAGATGCCCCCGAAAGCGAAGATGGTGACGAGCCCGTCGTTGTAGACGAGGCGTGCAACGAGGAAGCGCACGATCTGCTTGTAGCTGCGCAGCTCGGCGAAGGTCTGCTTGAGCTGCGCGGCGGCCTCGCGGACGGCGACACCCGCCGAAACGGTGCTCGTAGCAGCGCGGTCTTTGACGAAGAAGAACAGGGGCAAGCTGAACAACCCGTACCAGACGGCGACGAGCAGGTTTGTCGCGCGCACGTGCGTTCCGTCTTTCGGCAGCCCAAAGATGGGCGTATCCGTCTGGATGAAGAACACGAGCGCCACGCCCAGCGCCAGCAGCCCGCCGATGTAGCCGAGTCCCCAGCCGAGTCCTGAGACACTGCCCATCTTGTCGGGGGGCGCTAGCTGGGGCAGGTAGGCGTTGTAGAACACATGCCCCATCTCGAACATCACGTTGGTGACCGTGACGAGCGCAAGGGCGAGCAGGATCTGCCCCGGTTGCACCCAGAATAAGGAGGCCGTCCCCGCCACACAGATCGTCGTGGCGATGAACAAGAACCGCTTGCGGTAGCCGCCCCGGTCGGCGATGGCGCCAGCGAAGGGGGAGATGAGGGCAACGATCAGCGCCGTGGCCGTGATGGCATTGCTCCAGAGCAGCGTGCCGCGGTTGGCGTCGTCCACCATGCCTTGCGTGAAATACGTGGCATAGATGAAGGTGATGACGAGGGTAGTAAACGACGAGTTGGCGAAGTCGTAGAGTGCCCAACTCCAGACCGAGCGGGAGCGGTAGATGGAAGCAGCCACGGTGAGCGCATCAGGTGAGAGAGACTGCCGCCAAGGTAGGCATGGGAGGCGTCAGAAGCTGTGCGAACTGTAGTGTGTTGGTCCCGCCCACACCGAGCGTCTGATCTCAGTAGCCGCCTTGCATCTGTGCCACCGCTTGTTGCGCCGCCGAGGAGCCGTTACGCGCGGCTAGGCGATACCAGCGGAGGGCTTCCTGTGGATTGCGCGGTACGCCACGGCCCAGCGCGTAGAGCTGCCCGAGCTGGAACTGCGCCTCGTCGTAGCCTTGCCGCGCAGCTCGCAGATACCATCCCGCCGCTTCATCGTAGAGCGCCCGCGACGCGAGCATGCGGCCCAGCGCCTCCTGGGCGTACGGGTAGTTCTGCTCGGCAGACTTCGCGTAGTAGAACTCCGCCAGCGGCAGGTCTTGGGCAACGCCCAGCCCGTTCTCGTAGAGGTAGCCCAGTCGATGTTGTGCGAACGAATCGCCTTGCTCGGCAGGGCGTTGGTACCACCTGGCCGCGTCGGCGTATTGCTTCTCGGATTCGTACAGCTGCGCGAGCGCGAAGTAAGCTGTCACATAGCCTTGCTCGGCGGCGCGCTGGTACCAGGTGGCGGCACGCTTCCAGTTGCGCCGCACGCCCAGGCCTTGCTCGTGAAGCTGCCCGAGGCGGTACTGTGCGAACTGGTCGCCATTCTCAGCAGGGCGGTCATACCATCGGGCAGCCTCCTTGTACTCGCCGCGCGCCTCCAGCGTCTCGCCGAGGGCAAACCAAGCGGGCAGGTAGTCTTGGTCGGCCGAGAGGCGCAGCAGCGCTTCGGCCTGCTCCACGTTGATGTCCATGCCCAAACCTTCGCGTGCGAAGAACCCCAGATGGTAGAGCGCGAACGGGTTGCCTTGCTCGGCAGGAAACTGGTACCACGCGGCAGCCTCCCGGTAGCGGCCCAGGTCGCGCATCAGCTCGCCGAGCGCAAAGTGGGCTTCCACGTAGCCCTGCCGCGCCGAGCGCTGCAGCAGGTCGTCGGCGCGGGCTACGTCGAACGGGACGCCGCGGCCGCTGGCGAAGAGCTGCCCCAGGTGGTAGAGCGCGAACGGATCGCCCGCGTCGGCGGGGCGTGCGTACCACTGCGCGGCCTCTGCTGGGTCGCCAAGGTCTTCGAAGATGCGCCCAAGCTGAAACTGCGATGGCAGGTGCCCTTGCTCGCCCGCGCGGCGGTACCACATGGCGGCCGTCAGCAGGTCTTGCGGTGTGCCCAAGCCCTCACGGTACAGATCGGCGAGGTCGTATTGGGCGAAGATGTAGTTCTGGTTGGCGGCCTGCGCGTACCAATACAGCGCCTGCTCATAGTCAGGACGAATGCCGGGCAGCGCGTCGTGGTACATGCCGAGGGCGTACTGCGCATACTGATCACCTGCGTCGGCCTGGACGCGGTACCAGCTGACGGCGGTGGCGTAGTCCTCTTGCGCGTTGGGCACGCCCTGGCTGCTGGCATAGTTGAGGAACCGTTGCCACGGCTCTGTCGCCATCAGCGCCGCGTCGATGCGTTGTGCGTGAGCGGACAGAGGCAGCAAGAGGCAGAAGAGAGCGAGGAGCGAGTAGGCGCGCATGGGGTCGTCGGGTGGAAGACGGAAGACACTGCGGGCTGGCCCAGCCCACAGGGATTGTACTCGACATATCGGCTAGGTTCTAGCGAACTAAAATCATAGTGCCTTGCAGCCGCTGGCCCTCTGCCTCCAGCGTGTACGCATACACCCCGCTCGGCCACGTGCGGGCGTCTACCGTCACCGTGTGCGTCCCGGCGTGTTGCACCTCGTGATCGGCCAAGACGGCCACCTGACGGCCCAGCAGGTCGTATACCACCAGCCGCGCAGGCATGGCACGCGGCAGCGTGTAAGCGATGTTGGTATGCGCGGTAAACGGATTGGGATAGTTGCTCCCTAACTCCAGTGGTAACTCGGCCGGACCTGCTGTGGCCACTTGAACATTGGGGTTGGCCAGCCAGGCAAGGCTCCGCTCAAGGAGCATGGCGCGTGCCGAGGCTGACGTCAGCTCTGCTATCGAAAAAGCCAGTTGGATGCGCGTGCCCAAGCTATCGGCTACGCGGATGCCTGCTGACGGCGCGGTGAGCGATGTAGGGTCGCTACCGAACGAGAGGAAGGACGTGGCCGGAGGAATCGCTTCGACGGTGGACCGAGAACCGCGAGCGGGCGGCGAGATATTGAACCCAAGGTCGTCGCCAATCCAGTCGCCGGGCAGGCCCGTGATGCGTGACTCCAGCGTGGTAGCCCCAGCCTCAGCGGATAGGTAGGTGCGCAGCCATCGTTCTGAGGCACCTGCTACCAATGCATCCCCGACGATCAGCACGCGCCCGCCTCGTTGCACATGAGTGGCAATGATATGCCGTGCATAGTCTGGAAATGGAGTTTCGGGAGGGGCACTCCAGATCCATGTGTCATAGGCATTCAATACGCTGTCTGGAACGCTGCCCAAGAGGTAACCACGCCAATGATCTACCTCCCGGTCGATGCGGTCAAGTGCTTGCAGCAGTGCCGCATCGTTGCGCCGAGCGCCGCTCGGGTCTGAAAGAAATGCACTCAAGCTGCCGCTCTCCGTGATGAGCAGCATTTTGGATTGGGAAACAAAGGGCGCCGATGTGAGCAGTATAGTTGAAGAGCCTTCGGTCCCGTGAACGTCCGTAGCCGTGACGCTCACCCTGTAGTCCGTCTCCTGTTCAGGGGTAAACGTTCCCGCATAAACGCCATCGCCTGCGGTGACATCGCCGTGCGTTCCTGTGTCGTACAATGGGATTGCAGGAAGTAATCGCTGGCTCGTGTAGTCGTAGATTTTTGCCTCAGCGCTGGACACAGCGCTCTGATCTGAAATGCTGGCCGTGATCACGAGCGGCTCGTCGACGGGAGCATAGGCGAGGGCGGTGATGCTCACGCTGGGTGGGTACACATCGGTACCTTCTACAATCACGGATAGTGTGTCCGTGCCAAGAAATGCATCGTCGCTGTCATACAGGTACAGCGGGATGCGAAGGGTTTCTCCAGCTTGAAGAGTGCCACTGGTGGTGAACCGCACGGGATTCAGCAACGCCATCGTGGCGCCTGGGGCGATGGTGGCAGCGGTGTCGAATTTTCCAGGTGAGGGGTTGAACACGCCCAGCGCGGCGTCCTCAGCTACGCGCACTTCGCGTACATTCACCAGCGAGTCCGTTGTGTTCTCGAACGTGAGGACGAGAGAGGAAGAGGCCCCCGGTCTGATGGTGGGCGGCGCCGAGGTCGCCAAGCGAAGTGGCGCGCGTGACGGAGCGAGGGCCACGTTGGCCAGCGCGTCTTGGTCCGCGATTCGTGCAACGCTCTGGGTAACCTCCTGCGCGAGCCCTGGGCCTTTGGGGACTCGGAGCGTGTACTGGCCCTCAGGAACGTCTGCGAAGGCATAGTACCCTTGCCCATCAGACGTGGTGGTGCGGGACACCGCCGGGCCTTCGAGCACGACCCTGGCTCGGCTTGCCGCCAGCTGGTCTGCGAGCAGACGACCCGAAACCACGGGTCCTGGCGGCATGGGCGTCCGAAACGCCGAGACAAGCGGTGCCATGATGCCCAGCACGCGCGCATTGTCCGAACTGGCGCCCCGCCCGCGTTCTCGTGTGCCGAGGGGCGCTCCTTCGTATGTAGAGTCGGCGCTGGAGTACCGCTGAATGCGTGGGCATACTTCAGCTTCCGTGTAGCAGATTGTATTGTAAGCCATCACGGTTCTGAAGCGGCGCTCGGCGTCTACATATCCATGGGCGAAGGAGAAGGGAAACGTGCCTGGCGCCACGTACGGATCGTGGTGCATGCCAAAGTTGTGGCCCAGCTCGTGTGCAAAGATGGGCGCTCCGCACTGTAAGGCCGTCACGGCAAATGGATTGTCTCGGTCTGCCGTGGGCCAGTTGAACTGTGCAAATCCACAGCCTGCGGGGCCGGGTGTAATGAGGGTCACGAGGTCGGCGCCGGTCTCGGTGCGCCAGCGATAGGCTTCGTCCATGATGCCATCATCGGGAGCACTCAGTCGCTGGAGATCAGTGAAGACGCTACTCGATGCGTCATAGTCGACCTCTCTGAAGCCCACAACTCGCAGTGAGACATTCTCGTGTCCTGCGAAGGCAAAAGCCTGATTCGTCCATTCAACCCAGCTGGTGAGGTAGGCCGACACCGTGCTCGTCGCCTCGATGGAGTCGCGCGTAGCTGGTGTGTAGAGCAACAGGAGGTCTACAACAAGGTCCTCCCTTGTGGTTGGGAGGGCATTCGCTGAAAACCTGGGCTTGACCGACCCAGGAAGTATGACATCATTTGCATGAGGCGATTCGACCTCGCGGAGGTGTGCCAGCAGGTGGCCGCCGTTTGCGCGAGGCCGAAGCACAAATTGCCCTTCCGCTGTACTGAACAACCCCTCAACGACGTCACCCTCACGAACGAAGAGCGCGGTCCCCGTCGACGAGCCGCTGAGAGATCCGTGGAGGGTGACCGCACTGCTGGCGTGTTGCACCAGTCGCTCCGGTGTAAAAACCGCTGTAGTGTCAAAGAGCGGAATCGCCCAGCTGGTCGAGGGGGCGCTCTGCATCGCCGCGTCCAACGCCGTCGGGTTGAGCCGAACGCAGATCTGCGCCTTCGTCTCGCCTAGGGCGGACCCGTCGCACTGCTTTCCGGCCTCGACAGTCCAGAGCGGTTGGACCTGCGCCAAGGCCCCCAGTGGCAGGACGGCGAAGAGGCTACTCAGCAGGAGAAAGCCAACCTGCAGCTGGCGGGGTGACAACATGACGACGATGCGCTTGGGTAGTACGGCACGTTAACATACACTAGCATTTTTTGTGAAGCCACCCCAATGCAGTGCCCTATGAAGAAGCGGGCAAGTCGGTCGCAGAAAGGCTTCCAGAATAGCCGCTGCCCGAACACCGCTTGCGCATGCCGGGTTGAGGCGTCGTTACCTCGCGATCACACCTCGACCCTACCTATGAGCACGCCGACGCTGACGCCCTACGATCCCTCGCACGAGTTTCTCTTCCGCCGCACCCAAGCGCTCGATGCCATCTTTGAGCCGAAGTCGGTCGCGGTCATCGGCGCGAGCGAGCGGCAGGGGAGCGTAGGCCGTACCATCCTGTGGAACCTCATCAGCAGCCCGTTCGGCGGCACGGTCTACCCCGTCAACCCGAAGCGGCGCAGCGTGCTCGGCATCCGCGCTTACCCTAGCATCGGCAGCATCGACGAGACGGTGGACCTCGCCGTGCTCGTGACGCCCGCGAAGTCCATCCCTAGCCTCATCCGTGAGTGCGTGGAGGCGGGCGTGAAGGGCGCCATCATTATCTCCGCCGGCTTCAAGGAAGTGGGCGCCGAGGGCGTGGCGCTGGAGGAGCAGGTGCTGGCCGAGGCGCGCAAGGGCGGCATGCGCATCATCGGGCCCAACTGCCTCGGCGTGATGCGCCCTACATCGGGCCTCAACGCTACCTTTGCCCGAGGCACGGCGCAGGCGGGCAACGTGGCGTTCATCAGCCAGAGCGGCGCGCTGCTCACCGCCATCCTCGACTGGAGCACGCGCGAGAACGTCGGCTTCAGCGCGTTCGTGTCTACGGGCTCGATGCTCGACGTGGGGTGGGGCGACCTGCTCTACTACCTCGGCGACGACCCGAAGACGGAGAGCATCCTGATCTACATGGAGTCGATTGGCGATGCGCGGTCGTTCCTCTCGGCGGCGCGCGAGGTGGCACTCCGCAAGCCCATCATCGTCATCAAAGCCGGGCGCACCGAGGAGGCCGCCAAAGCCGCCGCCTCGCACACGGGCACGCTGGCGGGCAGCGACGAGGTGCTCTCGGCGGCCTTCCGGCGCAGCGGCGTGCTGCGCGTCAACAGCATCGCCGACGTGTTTTACATGGCTGAGGTGCTGGCCAAGCAGCCGCGTCCCCGCGGACCGCGCCTCACCATCCTCACCAACGCGGGCGGCCCCGGCGTGCTCGCCACCGACCAGCTTGTCTCTGGTGGCGGGGCGCTTACGGATATCTCCGACGAGGCGATGGATGAGCTCAACACCTTCCTACCCTCCGCATGGAGCCACGGCAACCCGGTTGACATCCTGGGCGACGCCGGGCCGGACCGCTACGCCAAAGCGCTGGAAGTGGCTGGGCGCGACAAGAACAGCGACGGGCTGCTCGTCATCCTCACACCGCAGGACATGACCGATCCCACCGAGACAGCGCGGCAGCTCCAGCCCTATGCCCAGATGCCGGGCAAACCCGTCCTGGCGAGTTGGATGGGCGGCGCGTTCGTGGAGGAGGGCGAGCAGCTGCTCAACGAAGCCGGCATCCCCACCTTCCAGTACCCGGACACGGCCATGCGCGTGTTCAACTACATGTGGCGCTACAGCTACAACCTGCGCGGTCTGTACCAGACACCGAGTCTCCCGAGCGACTTGGCGCACGTGGCCGAGCGTGACGAAGCCGATGCGCTGATCACGGAGGCTCACGCCAACGGGCACACCATCCTCAGCGAGTATGCCTCCAAGCGCCTCCTCGCCGCCTACGGCATCCCGACCGTAGAGACACGCTTGGCGCACAGCGCGGACGAGGCCGTAGCGCAAGCCGAGGACATCGGCTATCCCGTCGTGGTCAAGCTGCACTCCCACACCATCACACACAAGAAGGACGTGGGCGGCGTGCGCCTCAACCTGCGCTCTGCTGACGATGTGCGCCACGCGTACCAGGCCATCCAAGATCGAATTGCCGAGCTGGGGCATCCGGCTAGCGCGTTCGAGGGCGTCACCGTGCAGCCTATGCTCAAGCTTGACGGCCTCGAAGTCATCATCGGCAGCAGCTTGGACGAGCAGTTTGGCCCGGTGCTGCTCTTTGGCTCGGGCGGGTCGCTGGTGGAGGTCTACAAGGACCGCGCCTTGGCGCTGCCGCCGCTCAACACGACGCTGGCACGGCGCATGATGGAGCAGACCAAGATCTACGAAGCCCTCCACGGTGTGCGCGGCGCAGGCTCCGTAGATATGGACGCCCTCGAAGGCCTGATGGTCAAGTTCAGCCAGCTCGTGGTGGAGCAGCCGCGCATCAAGGAGATCGACATCAATCCGCTGCTGGCCTCAGAGACACAGCTGATCGCGCTGGATGCGCGCGTGGTGCTGCACCCGCCGGAAGTGGACCTCAAGACGCTCCCCAAGCCCGCCATCCGGCCGTACCCGCACCGCTACGTGTCAGACTACGCGCTGGCCGATGGCGCCACAGTCACCATCCGTCCCATCCGCCCGGAAGATGAGCCGGCGCTCGTAGCCTTCCACCATCGCCTCTCGGAACAGAGCGTGTACATGCGTTACGCCAGTCTGCTCAAGGTGGACCAGCGCATCGCGCACGATCGCCTCGCCCGCATCTGCTTCATCGACTACGACCGCGAGATGGCCCTCGTTGCTGAAGATGCCGATGGCGCGCTTGTGGCCGTAGGCCGGCTGACGCAGGTACCTGGCACCAACGATGCCGAGTTCGCCATGCTGATCCAGGACGACTACCAACGGCGTGGGCTGGGTACCGAACTGCTCCGCCGCCTCGTCCAGGTGGGGCGCGACGAAGGCCTCGACCACATCACCGCCGACATCCTCTGGCGGAACCGTGGCATGCAGCAAGTTGCCCAGAAACTCGACTTCCAAATTGTGCGCCCCGATCCCGATGACGAGATGGCAAAGGCCGTGCTGCGTTTGCGGTAGGTTCAGAAATATCAATGCTGTAGATATTAGGGAAAACATCGCTTATGTTAGACAGGTATGGGTCGATACCTGAAGGGCCTGTAGTTTCGTAGTTCTTGCAGACCCCCAGTACCATGTCTGACGCCGCTGTCTCATCCGCCGCGCTTCGGTTTGAAGCCCAAAGCACGCTCGATCTCCAATTTCCACCGCTGCCCAAAACCGTGGCCGAAGTCTCGGCCCTTCGGATGCAGAACGCGTCGGTGGCCGATACGCCCCGCTTGTTCAAGGCGGTCAACGGTGATCCAGTGATTGCAACGAACGTGCTGCGCAGGGTGAACTCGGCGTACTATGGCCTTCGCAGACGCATCGGCAACTTGCGGCAGGCGGTCTTCCTGTTGGGGTTTGAGGAGGTGTGCAACCTAGTCATGTCGGCCTCGCTGCTGCAGATGAAGGATGTGCTGAAGACGCCCGAGCAAGAGCAGATTTTCGATCGGCTCACGGCGATGAGCATGGGGGCGGCGTACTTCTCGCAAGAAGTGACCAACTACCTTGATGTGCCTGAAGCAGGACTGGGCTTCGCCGCGGGCTTGATGCATAACGTAGGGCGGCTCGTGTTTCTCTACAACATGCCCGACGAGTACGAGGCACTGTGGTTTACCACCCGGGAGGGCCAGCTTCCACACATCCACGATGAAGAGCGGATCTTTGGCCTCGACCACGGCGAGCTTGGCGCACGTGCCGCTCAAGAGTGGCAACTCCCCGAAGAGATCTACCAAGCCATTCGGTTCTACAACATCCCGCGCTTGGCCGATGAGGCCTACCTCCGCACGTTCGCCTACGCGGTGAACATTGGCGTCTCGGCTGCCAAGCAGATGGAGCAGCACAGCCCACGCTCGGGCACTTGGCGGTTTGCTGCGCCCATGACCATGCAGGCACTGTACAACGAGCGCCCGTACGATATGAAGGGCCTCATAGAGCACATCGAAGCCAAGCAGCGCAGCGCCTCTAGCTACATCGGCGCCATGACAGGCTCCTGAACCTATCGTATGCTGTATCCAGCCGTTCTCAGCGGCGGGACCTCTACGGGCTGTGTCATCTGGCCTAAAGCAATGCATGGGGCACCGCCGTTAGGCAGCGCCCCATGCGCGATAAGCTAGAACGTGTGTGGCCCCGTGTCAGGCTTGGCTGCTCCGAGCAGCTGGGATACCCTCAGGGTAGAAGCGGTAGCCCTGCCCGTAGACCGTCTCGATGTGGAACGGCTGTGTGGGGTCCGGCTCAATCTTCTTCCGCACCGACGCGATGTGGCGGTCAATGGTGCGGGTGACGATGTCTTGCGAGATGCCCCAAACATCACGCAGTAGCTCCTTCCGGCTGACGATCCGTTCTTTGTTCTCGATCAGGTACCGAAGGATGTCGAACTCAAGCGCCGTGAAGCTGACCTCGTTCTCATCGAAGTAGGCTTCGTGCGTGCTGAAGTTGACCGAAACGTGGCCGAAGCGGTAAATCAGCATCGGTGTGCGGTCGGGGGGCATGGTACGGTGCAAGATAGCCTGGACGCGTGCGGCCAGTTCCTCTGGGCTGAAGGGCTTGACCACGTAGTCCTCGGCACCTAAGCCGAAGGCATTGAGCACGGACTCTTCTTCGCCCCGCCCTGTCAGCATGAGCACAGGCAGCGTAGCATGCGTGCTCTGCAGGTCTTGCAGCACCTCAAAGCCGTTCTTCTTCGGCAGCATCACGTCCAGCAGCACAATGTCGAACGTGGGGCGTGTGCGGCGAACGAGCGAGAGCGCCGTTTCACCGTCATCAGCACGGGTGACCTGGTAGCCTTCCGTGATGAAGTAATCTTCTAAACCTTGCGCCACCTCCTCATTGTCCTCAACCACCAGCATGCGCAGGTTTTGGTGATTCGCTTTGATCTGCATGTATGTAGCGGGGATCAGTGTGTGATTGTTGATTGTCCGTACGGTACATGCGTAGTCGTGCTAATGCTTGCTCAACGGAGGCACCATAACGATGGAAGCGAGACGCTGAGACATGCCAGAAAAGCACTAGTTACGGGTTGGTAACGGAGGACATACCATTGATAACGCTTTTTATAGCGAAAAGCAATCGATGCCATCACATATTGTGGGGAGTAAGTGGAGTATTTTCAGGGTTATGCGATTTAAACCCAAATCTTAACAGTACTGTAACGCTATAGTGGTGGTTAGGAGTTGCGTACCCGTGTGGCTGGGCAGCGGCGCCAAGAGGGTATGCCTACACCAACCCTACGGCAAGGCAAGGAAACCTCAAATGCAGCTCAGGGTCTCAACCGAACTGCCTATGCATCTCCGCGAGTCCCATGCGCCTGTTAGCCATTTTTCTTCTTGCTTCTGTTGTTTATCCCCTGTCTAGCAGGGCACAACAGCCGCTCGTAGTCATGAACCTAGCAGCCCATCCCGACGACGAAGATGGGATGACGCTGACCTACTACCGCCATGCCAAGGATGCTGTGGCATACAGCGTGATCTATACGCGCGGCGAGGGGGGGCAAAACGAAATTGGCTCGGAGCTATACGAAGAGCTAGGCGCTATCCGCACCCAAGAGACTGAGCGGGCTGCACGAAAACTTGGCACACAGGTCTTCTTTCTCAACTTCGACGATTTCGGCTTCTCCAAATTCGCCGACGAGTCGTTCGAGCGATGGGGCGGGCGCGATGCCGTCACGGCGCGCCTTGTCTACCTCATTCGCAAGCTCAAGCCAGACGTACTCTTTACCAATCACGACACGGTGACGGTGGGACCCCGTCGCCAGCATGGGCAGCATCAGGTGGTGGGGCTCTCGGCGTACGATGCGATGACGCTAGCCGCCGATCCGGCGTTTCATCCTGAGCACTTGGAGGAAGAGGGCGTTGATCTATGGCAGCCGAAGCGACTGTTCATCCGCCACTGGCGCCAGCCCGACGAGTACGACGTAGCCATCCCCGTATCGAACATGCACATGCCGACGGGCGATACGCACGTGGAGCGGGCAATGAGTGCCCTCGGTGAGCACGCATCGCAGGGGATGGGCATGTTGTCCCGTTTCTTCCAGACGAAGAAAACGTACTTCTCGCTGCTGAAAGGCGCTACCGATGCGCCGCTCGACTCGACGGATCTGGCCGCCAACCTGATGCCCAACCGCACGGCCAGTCCCAGCCTGGACTACCGCATCCAGTCGGGGCGCGTGGCGGCTTTACCTGAGCGTGCGCTTCGCTCGTTTGTGCGCTCGGCCATCCCCGGCGAGCCCATCGCGCTGGAGTACGACACGGCGCTTTTGGGCAACGAGCGCGTCCGTCTCGACTTCGCCGGGCCGATCGATACCTCCATCACGGTACAGAACAGGGGCGAGGTGATCCTGCCCATTGCGGCTACGGCAACGCCTACGCTTCCGAAGGCTGTACGGCAGTATGACCGTTTCAGCAGCCATCCGCCCATCCGTGTGGTGGCCTACGACGCGGCGGATCACATCATCGCCGGAGGCTATCTGCCGATCGAGATTGCGCCGCCTGTCGCGCTGCAGGCTGTGGCCAGCGAGTGGCGGCTCGTACCGGGCGAAAACGAGGTGCCGTTACGCATAGCAGTGAACGACCCGAAGACCGAGGCCGTCACGGTGCAACTCACCGCGCATCACGAGGGCGGGCGCATGGTGACGCTCCAGCAGCGGCGTGTCCTGGCAGAGGAGCTAGAGCGCACAGACCGCTACGTGATGGCGTTCACGCTCTCAAGCGATGCCCCTATGGGGGAGTACACGTTGGAGGTCACCGCTACGCCTGAGCAGAGCACACTGCCTGCTGCGCCAAGCGAGATCACCATAGCCGCCCGCCTCTTCGAGGTAGCCGTGGCGGCAGGGCTCAACGTGGGCGTCGTGGAGAGCTACGATAACACGATCGACCAAGCGCTGACGGCGCTCGGCGTGCGGCACACTATGCTGGACTCACTGGCGTTAGCCACGAGCGATCTCGACGCGTTCGATACGATCGTGATCGACATTCGGGCATACCTTGTACGGCAGGACCTGCGCACGCACAATGATCGTCTGCTCGACTGGGTGGAGCGCGGTGGCCACCTCGTGGTCAACTACCAGAAGGTGTTCGAGTGGAATAGCCAATACCCAGACCCCTTCAACCGCGAGCAAGCCAATCCCGATGGCTTTGCACCCTTCCCGCTTGAACTGGGCCGCGACCGCGTCACGTATGAGGATGCACCTGTCACGCTACTCCAGCCAGACCTCCCACTGTTCACCACGCCCAACGCGATCGACGACGCGGCGTGGGAGGGCTGGGTGCAAGAGCGCGGGCTGTACTTCCCGTCGGAATACGACGCGCGCTACATCGAGCTGTTTGCGCTCAATGATCCTGGCGAGGCGCCGCTGCGCAGCTCCACTCTGCTGGCCCGCCACGGCGAGGGCACATACCTCTTCACCGCGCTCGGCTGGTACCGGCAGCTGAAGGTGTACCACCCAGGGGCCTACGCGATCTTCGCCAACATGGTCAGCTATCCGCTCGTGGACACCGCATCGGCAGGTGCGCCGATGGGCGGCAGCCGCTAGTCGGCACGCCGGACGATACGCAGCGCCATCTCCAGCGCTTGCTCATAGTTGAGACGTGGGTCTACCTGCGAGGTGTACGCGCGCTCCAGGTCGTCGGGCATCAGGTTGCTGGTGCCGCCTAGGCACTCGGTCACGTCCTCGCCCGTCAACTCGAAGTGGACACCGCCCAGGTGTGAGCCTTCGGTGCGATGCACGTCGAACGCGGTCTCCAACTCGCCGAGGATGTTGTCGAAGTGGCGCGTTTTGATGCCTGACGCCGTCGTCTCGGTGTTACCATGCATCGGGTCGGCAATCCAGAGTACGCGATGCCCAGTGGCGCGCACGGCGTCGATGAGTGGCGGGAGCAGGTCGGCTACGCGGCGTGCGCCGAAGCGAGTGATGAGGGTCAGGTGGCCGGGCTCGTTGTTGGGGTCCAGGTGACGTACGAGCGCCTGCAACTCAGCAGGCGACATCGCTGGGCCAACTTTGACAGCGATGGGATTGCGGAGACCGCGCATGTACTCTACATGTGCCCCGCCGAGGCCTGCCGTCCGCATCCCGATCCACGGGAAGTGGGTAGCTAGGTTGTAGTAGCCGTCGCGGCGTGGCACCGTGCGCGTCTGCGACGCCTCATACGGCAGGAGCAGGGCCTCATGGCTCGTGAACAACTCCACCTCGCGCAGTTCGCGTTGCGTTCCACCCGTCACCGACTGGATGAACTGCAGCGTCTCGCGGATCGAGAACACGCGGCGGTGGAATTCCTCTGCGAGCGGCGAGTCTTGCGCAAACGTCAGATTCCAGAACTCGGGGTGGTGCAGGTCGGCAAAGCCACCTTCCACGAGCGCACGCATGAAGTTGAGCGTCATCGCGCTGCGGTGGTAGGCGTCCAGCATACGCTGCGGATCGGGCGTGCGTGCCTCTGGCGTGAACGCTGCGCCGTTGATGATGTCGCCGCGGTAGGAGGGCAGCCGTTGACCATCCCGTGTTTCGAGATCGGCAGAGCGCGGCTTGGCATACTGCCCGGCGATGCGGCCCACGCGCACGACGGGTTTGCGGAGGCCATGGATGAGCACCAGGCTCATCTGGAGCAAGATCTTGAGGCGGTTGGCCAAGATGCGGGGCGTACACTCGTCGAAACGCTCGGCGCAATCGCCCCCTTGCAGCACAAAACGGCTGCCCACAGCTGCTTCGGCCAGATACTGCTTCAGGCGAACGATCTCCCACGAGGTCACCAGCGGTGGGTACGTGGCGAGCTCGGCCGTGACGGCGTCCAGCGTGTCGCCATCGGGGTACGTCGGCTGTTGGAGCGCAGGGCGCGCCGTCCAACTCGTTGGGCTCCAGTCGAGCGTGGTAGGCAGCATGAGATACTGACGTAGTGATAAAGGGCGGGTGGTATTCGGGAAAAGCCGTAATGTTTACGTGACGGCGCTACCGTTCCGCCGCTGCAAGGTGCGCCTGTGAAATCTGAGCAAGTCCCGCATTATCAGCGAGATAGGACGGTGTTGTGCATTTCGCAGATCGGCAGCCGGGTGTACTTTACCCTGCTAGGCAGCATCCCCTATCTTTTTCGTGCGGTCCACTCCTGCTTAATCTCGTCTACTGGTTGTTTGCACTGATGGCTTTGCTCTCGCGTATCCGTTTGGCCCCAATCGCTCTGCTCGGGCTGCTGTGTGTAGTATGGGCGTGCCAGCCGCCAGCCGCCGACGATTCCTATCCTGTCAAAAGCTACCTCTCGGGCACCTTGACCATTCTGGCTGAGGTCGATTCAGTGCAGAATTACGCTGACATTGAGGTGCTCATCCCGTTCGATACGGGTGACGGGGTAGACACGCTAGGCTACGCCCTCACCGACAGCACCGGGGCATTCGCCATGACCGTGAGCGCTCCCGAGCGCGGCGTCTACCCCATGTTCATCAGCCGCCGCGGTGGGCTGTTGCGGCAAGACGAGATCGTGATTGCTCAGGGTGATTCCGCTACGCTTCGGCAGTCGTTCCCCACGGCACGTCCGTTCCTATCTATTCGCTCCGAGGAGAATGCGGCATGGCTGGCCTACCGGAATACGAAGGCGCTCTATGACCAAGCGCTTCGCGAGACGTTCGAGGGCAACGATCCTTCGATGGCGACGATTGAGGGGTTGATGAACCAAACAGCCCAGGTGTTCTGGACGATGCGGGAGACCTACCCAGGTACGGTGGGTGCTGAGTTGGCGGGCGCTGAAGCGGTGCTGATGCATTCCAACCGCAACGACGAAATCGTGGTGGAACGGGCCAAGCAGCTCGACCCCGACCAGCCCGGCTTCCTGAACGTGGGCCGGGCTGCGCGGCGGGCCGAAGCGCGCCTCAATGGGCAGTTTGCCGCGCTCGCGCTCGTGGACGACTTCATTGCCCGCGCTACCGACGCCGAGACGAAGGCGGGACTGCTCACGGAGAAGATAGAAGCCTACGCTGACAGCGGGGCCTTTGACGCGGGCATTGCGATCGCCGAGCAGCTTCAGCAGACGTACCCCGACACCGAGTGGGCGGCTTGGTCGGACCGAGCGATCTATGCCCTCACCACGCTGCAGCCCGGCATGACGGCGCCTACCTTCAGTGCGCAGACCATCTACGGCGACTCGGTCAACACCGCCGTTATGACCGATCCATACGTGCTCACCTTCATGGATGCTGACAGCCCGCAGTTTTGGCAGAGCCTAGAGACGGCTCGCGCCGGCGCTTACACAAGCGTCTTCGTCGTGCCCAGCCTCGACACCGCCTACGTGGAGGTGCTTGCCGAACTGGACAACCGACCCACGATCGTCGAAGATCGCACGGGCGACCTCCAGGCGCTCTACAACGCCGAGCAGGGCGCCCGCGTTTACGTCATTGACGAAGGAGTTTTCCAAGAAACGCGGCAATAACTAGCAGCACCTCACCTGACCGAGCGAGGTCAACCGAAGCTATCCACCGTGCGGTAGGCGTTGATGACGGCCATCTCGCCGTCGGCGCCGGGCTGGCTGTTGCCGTGCTCCATGCCCATGATGCCCGTCCAGCCCTTGTCGTGGATGTGGCTGAAGACCTTGAGGTAGTTGATCTCACCCGTTGTCGGCTCTTTGCGGCCGGGATTGTCGCCGATCTGGAAGTAGGCCACCTCGTCCCACGCCAGGTCAATGTTCGGGATGATGTTGCCTTCGTGGATCTGTTGGTGGTAGATGTCGAACAGAATCTTGACCGAGGGGCTGTTGACGGCGCGGCAAATCTGGTACGCCTGCGGGATCTTGTTGAGAAACTGCCCCGCATGGTTGCGCCACCAGTTCAGCGGCTCCAGCACGATGACGAGGCCGTGCGGCTCTAGTAGGTCGGCAGCGTAGCGGAGTGTGTCCACGAGGTAGGCCGTTTGGTAGCCCACTTCGGTGCCAAGGTCGATGTGGCCAGGCACCACAGTCATCCACGTCGCATTGACGCGCTTGGCGACCTCGATGGAGTCGCGGATGTTGCCGAGGAACGCCTCGCGCGTCTCAGGGTCGTTCTTCACCAGGTCAGGCTCGCGCCAGTTAATGCTGTTGGCTACGAAGACGCCCATCTCCATGCCCAGGCGTCCCATCTCTTGGGCCAGCGCCTCTTGGGTTTCGACGGAGCGGCCCTTCATGCCGTTGTCTTCTATCGCCCGGAAGCCGTGCTCATGCATAAACTTGAGCTGGTCGATCAAGTCGTCGCCTGCGCTGTGCTTGAACATGCCAAAGTGGGGCGCATACTTGAGCTTGAACTCGCGCTGAGGTGCCGGGGTAGCCGCTTGCGCTGGTGTGGAGAGGGCGCCGGGGACGGTGGCGCCGAGTGTGGCAGCAGCGAGGCCGCCCATGAAGTCGCGTCGTTTCATCGGAGAACTAGGGTTGAGACGAAATGGATTTGGAAGATTCAGCGGCGACGGGGAAGCCCGGTGAGGTCCACAGCACGCCCTCGGTGCGGTGCTCGATGCGGGCTTCAAGGTTGGGTTGCCCAAGCACCCAGGCGCGTGCGTCGGCGAGGGGAAGTACGCTGAGGGCTGACGCGGCAGCATCGGCAAGCATACCGCGGGGCGCCACAACGGTCACCTGATGGTGGTGCGTCACGCCGATGCCCGTACGCGGGTCGAGAATGTGCGAATAGCGGAGGCCGTCGCGTTCCAGGTACTGGTAGCGATCGCCAGAAGAGGCGATGGCGTAGTCGGCAAGCCTGTAAGTTGTAGGAGAGGCGACTTGATCGGCGCCGCTGAGCGTGAGACTCCAGCCAGCCGCACCGGGCGGCGCCAAGCCAGCGCGCAGATCGCCGCCCGCGTCCACGAGGGCGTGCGGGAGCCCGAAGTTGCCCAAGACGCACAGGGCTTCATCAGCCGCGTAGCCCTTGGCGATGCCGCCCAGGTCGAGCAGCATACCGGGCCGCTCCAGCCGCACCGCCTGCCCCTCGGCATCGAACGAGACGTACTGGTGGCTCACCGACTGGCGTAGCCCAGCCATCGCCGTCTCGTCGATCCAGGCCTGCCTGCGCATCGCACGCCGCCACGGCTTCGTCAGCGGGCCGATGGTGACATCGAAGGCGCCATCGGTAGACCGGCTCACTGCCTCGGCAGCGCGGAGGACAGTCCACAGGTCATCGCTCACCGCAATCGATTCGCCTGATCCAGACGTGGCGCTGAGGTGCATCAGCTCGCTGTCGGCGATGTAGTTGGAGAGGCGCTGGTTGAGTTCGTGCATCCGTGCCCACACGGCCTCGACGCCAGCTTCGGCCTGCGCTGCGCTCGGCGCGTAGACCACCACGCGAAACGTAGTGCCCATCAGGGGCTCGCTGAACGCGTAGCGCTGGAGCGGTTGCGCCTGCAATACGGCCTCGCCCCCCAGCCAGAGCCAGAGGGCGAGGATCGGAAGACAGCGGTATGCTATGCGGCAGGACACGGTGTCACACAGCGACGGTTTTGCCGGGCACAGGCACCGGGTAGCGGCCGATGGCGTCTGGCATAATGGGCGGGTCCATGTCCCAGCTGAGGCTGCTGGGCACCAGCTCCAGGTTGGAGGCGAGTGCGTCTTCCATCGTCACCATCTTGCCCGAGTACGTGGCCATGCGCCCCAGGATGGCGCTCATCGTGGCCATCGCGCCGTTCTCCCCGTCGGAGTACTTGTACTCGCCGTTGGCGACAGCGGCGAACAGCTCGTCGTGTTCGACTTGGTACGGGTTGGGGTCGTTCTTGTCGCGGTGCTTGTAAATCGTGTTGCCGTCGGCGTCGTAGAGTTCGCCGGGTGCGGGCGCGGTCCCTTTCGTGCCGTGGAAGGCTTCGCTGATCTTGTTCCAGCAGCCCTGCTGGTGGCGGCACTGGCTGAACATGCGGCTGCCGTCGGCATACTCGAACTCCACGAAGTGGTGGTCGAAGATCTCGCCGTGCTCCTTGCCGTTGCGCACCTCGCGGCCGCCCATGCCTTGCGCGCTGATGGGGTAGGCGCCCTTGGCCCAGTTCGAGACGTCGATGTTGTGGATGTGTTGCTCCACGATGTGGTCGCCGCAGAGCCAGTTGAAGTAGTACCAGTTGCGCATCTGGTACTCCATCTCGCTCATGCCCGGCTTGCGCTCGCGCACCCACACGCCCGCGCCGTTCCAGTACACGCGCGACGTGGTGATGTCGCCAATGGCGCCGTCGTGGATGCGCTTGATCCACTCGCGGTAGACGGTCTGGTAGTGCCGCTGCAGGCCTACGACCACGTTCAGCTGCTGCTGCTTGGCTTTCTCGGCCGTCTCCAGCACGCTTCGCACGCCCGCGGCGTCGGTGGCGACGGGCTTCTCCATGAAGACGTGCTTGCCCGCATCGATGGCTGCCGCGAAGTGCATGGGGCGGAAGCCTGGAGGCGTAGCGAGGATCACCACATCGACGAGCGGAATCACCTCCTTGTAGGCGTCGAAGCCGGAGAAGCGGCGCTCCTTTGGCACGTCGATGCGGTCTTTGATGTCGCTCGACGCGCTGCCCGTGTAGTCTTCAAAGTCGGCAGCGGTGATGTTGGCGTAGCTCTCCTCGACTTTGTCTGCGAAAGCGTCGGCCATGGCGACGAGCTTGACGTTCTGCTTGGTGCTGAGCGCCTGCACGGCGGCGCCCGTCCCGCGCCCCCCGCAGCCGATGACGCCGACTTTGATGGTGTCGTCGCCGCGCACGTAGGCGCTTGCGGAAAGGGGGAGCTGGCTGGCAACGAGGCCGCCCACGACGGCGGCGGACCCACGCTTGACGAAGTCGCGGCGGTTCAAGCCGCCCGGAAACGCTTTCAGGTTCATCGAGAAAAACCTCTCATGTTAGGTTGGATTGTTCAGAAGCTGTTCTGACGTAGGCTGCACGAAGAAGAACAGCTTCTCGAAGGGAGTGGGGCAGGCGTTATCCGCCTAAGTTAATCATCCAGAACTCGTCAATCTCGTCCTGTGTCATCGGGGTGGTGGGGCGCACCAGCCGGAAGCCCAAGAACTCCGAGTCGGTGTTCCACCAGTAGCTCTTGGGAATCTGGGGGTCTCGCTTCTTCCACTGGAGCGTGGAGCGGAGGCGGTCGCCGCAGCGCAGCACCTCGGGGTCGTCGTCGAAGGCGCCGCCGCGCACGGTGCGTGGGTGCAGCCGCTCGGGCATGACCCACGGGTTGGCTTCGCCATCAGCCCACGTACCGTAGGCGTCCGCGACGTACTGGTCTAGCGTCCACTCAGACACGTTGCCGATGATGTCGTAGAGCCCCCACGGGTTGGGCTTCTTGCTGCCCACAGGGTGGTACTGCTCGTTGCTGTTGGTGTAGTGCCACGCGTATTCGTCGAGCTGGGCGAGGTCGTCGCCGAAGAAGTACGGCGTGGTGGTGCCCGCACGGCAGGCGTACTCCCACTCGGCCTCAGTGGGCAAGCGGTAGAAGACGCCCGTTTTGTCGTAGAGCCAGCGGGCGAACTGGAGCGCGCCCCACTGCGTCATGCCCACGGCGGGATGCCCTTCGCGGCCCATGCCTTTGGCGGGGTCCTCGTACGGCGGGCTCGGGCGCACCGCGGCATCGGCGGCGTAGTCAAAGTCGGGGCGCCGCGTGGCGTCGGTGTCGAGCTCTTCGAGGCGGAAGACCTCGTAGGCGTCGAACGTGACTTCGTGCGCCATCATCCAGAACGGCGCCACCTCGATGGTCCGCTGCGGCCCTTCGTCGTCGTCGCGGTTGGCTTCGCTGGCGGGCGTGCCCATCATAAAGGTGCCGCCTGGGATTTCGACGAGATCAAAGCTGACCTCCGTGCCGGGTATGGTTTCCGTGTACGTCTCCTTCGCGCTTGGGGCCGCCTGCTCGCTTGCGGTCATCGGCGGCGGGACAGGTGCAGCAGCGGGTTCGGCGGCTGTGGAGGCGCTGGTCGCCACGGACTCACTGCTGCTGCAACTCGAAAGGGAGAGGAGCAACAAGGCGCCGACAAAGAGAGGAAATCGGTTGGTCATGTAGAGGTCAAATCAGTCGAGAAGACGGCCGTGGGCGCAGTGCTGGTCGTAGGCTGGCGTTGAGGAGGGGGCATGGCAAGCGATGCTCCAGGCGCACGGTGACGATGAGGATCTGTATGCGCAGAGGTCGCAGTCCGTTTCGCGGTGATGTACGATACAGGTCTCATAATACCAGCCTCAGAGCGGACTTGCTTGTTTTTCGACAACCTGAGCTGATGATCACGAAGCCGCAGTGGATGCCACAAGCGTGCAACGCACGATCAGAGGAGGAGCTTGGCAAGGGGAAGTACCTACGCACGCCGTTCTGCGTGCCCGTTCAACGAGCCACACGTGCGAGCTGCGCCAAGGTAGCCGCTACAGTCTGCGCGTGCTGGTCGGCGTGGGGGATGGTGGCTGTTCCGGCGCCTAACTGCCAGCCGTACCAGCCGAACTGCGAGTGGTTACCGCCTTCGATACGCACCCAACGCGTGGTCTCCGGCAGATGTGCAGCAAACTGTTCTACTTCAGGCACGCTGGCCAAGCCGTCCTCGGTGGCATATACCTTCGTCACATCGAGTGAGAGCCCCGAGAGGTCGTGTTCTCTAGGGTGCGAGGTGCCAATGAGTAGCAACCCCGCAAGGGAATCGGCGAGGTGTGGAGCGAGTTGCGTGGCCAGTGCGCCTCCGCGAGAATGCCCGCCCAGCACCCAGGCGCGGTCGTCGTCCCGGATGTGTTCGAGCGTGCGCGCTGCGAGGCCCTGCCGATGGGCATTGGTAGGAGCAAGGCGCCACGGCAACCGCACGATCAGAGCACGATACCCCGCCTCGGCCACGGCACGAGCAAGCGGCGTATACGCTTCTGGATGCACCATCGCGCCGGGGTAGAAGATCAACCCAGCGCCTGCCGTGTCCGTTCTTGGCGAGAAGATGAGCGCATCGCCCGTGCGCGTGACTTCCACATCGGGCGTGTTCTCAAAGACCGTAGCAGCTACCCGTTTGGGCTGCATATTCCAGAACATCCAGCCGATTACCAGCGACCAGAAAACGAGAAGGCCAAGGCGGATGCGCCGGCGGCGAGGCGTAGCCATGCTAAAGCGCACCATGTGTGAGGGAGGTGCGGGGCGCTACGAGTGCCGTGTTCAGTTGTTACGAAGCTGCGGGGCCTCTGTGTTTCCAGGCACGCGCGCTCTTGTGAGCGTGCAGCTTCTAGAGGTTGGCCTCCTTAGGTTTTGTGACACCGCCCGCTTGTTGCACCTTGAGGGTAACATTGGTGAGCGATAATTTGAATGGCGCTTTGTCCATGATTGCACGCATGGACTGGGACTCGCCAGGGCGTATAGTATCGGCCTGACGTGTCCGCACAACGATATCGCCCTGGAGGGTAAGCGGAAACGCCACACGCGCACCAGAGGCGTTGACCTCCCGATTGTCTTCCTCAGATGCCTCTACATTCAGCAAGACCCCTTTAGGGACATCGACCGTCGAGACGAGGCCATCCTCATGCTCGATCGTGAGCGTGTAGCCCGGTGCGTCGAGGTAGAGGTTGAAATAGCCAGGGCGAATGGGGGGCGCGTCTTGAGCCATGCTTGGTGCGCAAAGAAGCGTGAGGAGGACGCTGCAAAGGAGAACGGATCGCATGGGAGCCTCGTTGATTGGGGTGGAGCCTGCAGAGTCCGTACAGAACAGCAGGTGGCTGCACAAGTTGCTGCACCTTGGCAAAAAGGTGCCGCGAAAGCGCCACACTTCCGTGACAACTGCAGCGCGATGGGTTCGTGTATTGAGGCAGCCGTGGGAAGGGAGCCTTCGGCCACGAAACGTTTTCACCGCATCAACCCGCAACACCGTTATGAATACGACTCACGCTTGGTGGCGCTCCGGCCTGCTGGCCCTGGTCGCCACCGTCGGGCTCAGCGCCTGCGACAGCACCAACGCCGCCCTCGACACGTCCGGCATCGACTCGCCGCAACTTGAAACCATGGTCAACGCGCTAGCCGACGACCTCGACTTACCCGAAGGGACCACGCAGGACCTGAGCGATGCCGTCGCGGCGCGGCAGGACGACCAGCGCGAGCCAGGCTTCCTCTGGTACGTTGCTGCCGATCTGCAGGAGCGCCTCTCGGACAGCCAGAAGGCCGATCTCTTTGCCAAGGCTGAGGCCCGACGCGAGGCCCGCCGTGAGCGCATGGAGGCCTTCCGCGAAAACCGTGGCGATGGTGAGCGTGCGCGCCGCAACCGTCGGGGTGCCCGCCAGGGTGGGGGCGATGCGCTGGAGCGGCTGCGCGAGAACGCGCCCATCACGCTGACCGACGAGCAGAAAGAGGCGATGCAGGCCGTCCGCGAGCAGTATGCGCCCCAGCTCAAGGCGCTGCGCGAGCAGGTGCAGGCCGAAACGCTCACGCGTGAGGAAGCCCGCGAGCAAGGCAAAGCCCTCCGCGAAGCTATGCAGGCCGAGATCCAGGCCATCCTCACCGATGAGCAGAAAGCCGCCCTTGAAGCTGCCCGCGAAGAGCGCCAAGCCAAGCGCGCCGAGCGAAAGGACCAGCGCGCCGACCGCCGCGAAGCCACACGCAATGCCATGATCGATGCGTTGGCGCTGACCGATGAGCAGCAGGCCGCCATCGCCGCCCTCCGCGACGAGCAGAAGACCGAGCGCACGGCCACCCGCGAGCAGTTCCGCGCCGCTCGCGAGAACGGCGAGACGATCGACCGCGCTGCACTCCGCGAACAGGCACGGGAAGCACGCACCGATCATCGCACCGCCATGGCCGACATCTTCACCGATGACCAGCAGGAGATCATCCAGATCCATCGCATCTTGGCCCAAGGCGCGGCCAAGCAGATGCTCCAGCAGCGCCGGGGCGATGGCGAACGCCGCCAAGGCCGCCGGGGCATGCGCCGCGGACGCTGACATCTCGGGGCTCTTGCGCGCTTCGCGCTGTTCGAGGTTCGATTGCAGAGTAGACAGCAGGCTGTCACTTCGGACGAGGTGGCAGCCTGCTGCGTTTCGGCCACCCCAAAATCCGAAAAACGAACCTCAAGCCCCGAATCCCGCTTTGCACGAATTTTCGCGTAGACCTGAGCACGGGGCGTTGTAAGTTGGTGCGCTACCACCGCACATCGACAGCACCGCACCATGGCCCAGACGCCCGACCTCCTCATCAAGAACGGTACGCTCCTCGACCCCGAAACGGGCGCTACCGAAGCCGCCGATATCCTCATTGTGGACGGCGCCATCGCCCACATCGGATACGACCTGTCGACGGAGGATGCGCCAACGTATGACGCTGAGGGACTGACGATCTCGCCGGGGTGGATGGACATGCACGTTCACCTGCGCGAGCCGGGCTACGAGCACAAAGAGACCATCGCCACCGGAGCAGCGGCTGCAGCGTACGGCGGGTTCACGGCGGTGGCCTGCATGCCGAATACCAACCCGCCCATCCACACGCGGGACGTGGTCGAGTTCATCATCGAGCGCGCTGCTGCTACGCCCGTGGATGTGCATCCTATTGCCTGTGTGACAAAGGACCGCGCGGGGCACGAGTTGACCGAGATGGCCGACCTCCAGGCTGGCGGAGCTGTGGCGTTCAGCGACGACGGTTCGCCGGTGCAGCACAGCGGCATCATGCGGCGGGCGCTAGAATACAGCTCCATGCTGGGTATGCCCATCATCAACCATATGGAGGACCTGACGATGGGACCGAAGGGCCACATGAACGAGGGCGATGTGTCTACGCGCCTCGGCGTGCTGCCCGTCCCGGCGCTCTCGGAGGAGGCGATGATCGCGCGCGACCTGCTGCTGACCGAGTTCACGGGTGGCCACCTGCATGTGGCGCATATCTCGACAGCGTTGGCCGTGCAGTTGGTCCGCGAGGCCAAGGCAAAGGGGGTAAACGTCACCACTGAGGTCTGCGCCCATCACTTCGCGCTCACCGACGAGGCCGTGGAGCAGACGCACTTCTCGACGAACACGAAAATGCACCCCCCACTCCGCACCGCCGCCGACGTGGAGGCGATGAAAGCGGGTCTCCGCGATGGCACCATCGACGTCATCTGCACGGATCACGCCCCGCACGCCTCGTTCGAGAAAGAGGTCGAGTTCATCGCGGCGCCGTTCGGCATCCTCGGCCTGGAAACCGCTTGGGGCCTGACCGGACGCGAACTCATCCAGCCTGGCATCCTGTCGCTCGCGGAGGCGGTGAGAAAGCTGACCGTAGAGCCACGGCGCATCCTCAGCTTGCCGCAGGTGCGCCTCGAAGCAGGGACGGCGGCCAACCTCACGCTCTTTGACGCGACGACGCAGTGGACCTTCGGCACCGACGACATCCGCTCGAAAAGCAAGAACACGCCGTTTGTAGGCCGCGCCATGGTGGGGCGTGCCTGGGCCGTGTACAACAAAGGGCAGCTCGTCCAGAACGCGACGCGCTGAGGGCGTGTGACTGTGCTATCTTGCCACCGCCAGGTTAGATCAAGCAGGCTTGCACGTCTGACCGTGTGATGCAGACAAAAGACGAAGGTACCCCGCGTGTCCCTGCGCCAAAGCCAGTTGCTTTCACCCTACACCGTACGTGTGGAGTCCGTCCACCGGCGCAGCCGGATTGATCTGCGGGGCGTCGTCACAGCGGCCAATATATTGGAGGCCAAAGCTGCGTTTCTTGCACAGCGAGAGCACGAGCCGGCATTTGACGAGCTCTGGGTGTACTTGGAGGTGACGTCGTTGAGCATCTTGCCTGAGGAGATGGCCCACCTTGTGCAAACGACGGCAGAACTGGTTGCTGAGGGGCGGATCAGCGGGCGGAAGGCCATCGTGGTGCGGCGAGAGGGTCTGGTGGGCGTAGCGCATCTCTACAAGCACGCGATAGCGCGCAGCGCTGGCCAGGCCGTTGAAGTATTTGACAGCGTTGCGGCTGCCGAGGCGTGGCTGAGTGGAACGCTGGACGTATGAGCCGCGACAGGGGAGACGAAGGAGGTGTGACTATCAGGGGGGGACCAAAAGCTCAGTGGCAGCTGGCTTGTTCAAGTACCTGATTGGTTATGCAAGGGTTATGTGGTGTACTGCACCCCCCGGCACATGCTGTCTTTCATCAAAGGAGCTGTTTCTGACGTTCGATACGACTTACCTGTCCCTTCCCTTCAACGTCAGGCTACCGATGACCTCTCGCCTCGTACTTTTCCTCTCGTTGTGTATCGTTCTCCTGCCCGGCTGTGATGCGTTTCGTGCCGATGGCGAGGTCCGCGTCATTCCATACACCGGAGAGCCGCTCTCTGCCGACCAAGCCCAGTGGGTGTGGGAGGCTACGGTGGATGAGACGACTATCCTGCTCGTTGGCTACGATGATTCTGCAACGAAGCTGAGGGTGCCCACGCCGCCACAGTACAGTCCGCCAGCCATATATCTCGAGTTCGAGCAAGGAAGCGGTGATCTCCCGCGACTTACTGATGCGTGGATTGGCCGACTAGACGGTGGGGTAGGCAGCGGCCAGGAGTCGGGCTTCGTAGCTATCGAGACATGGGAGCCGCAGCGCTTGTTATCGGGCGTGATTAGCCTGCACAAGGCCCGCTCGTACAGCGCAGAACGGGCGTTAGACCATATTTTTTGGGTAGATATCCCGTCACTCGACGCGCTCAACGGACGGGACTAAAAAACGGGTAGCCCAGCTACGTATGCTCGTAGCCAGACTACCCGCTGTAGAAGCTAAACTCGTGCGGGTCAGTCGATGCCTACGTCGCCGCCGCCGAAGTCACCGCCGCCCATGTCGCGGTTGCGGCGGTTGGTGTTGCCGCGCACTTCTTGGCCGAAGTTGTAGGTGAACGTGAGGCGGAGGACACGGCTCTCGCGCTTACGGATGCCTTCCTGGAAGAAGAACTGGTCGCCCACCTGGAACGAGAAGTCCATCGTGTCGAAGGGATCGCTCAGGCTCATGTTGAGGTTGCCCTTTCCGCCGAACAGGTCCTGCCGCACGCCGAAGTTGAGGATCGAGAAGGCCGAGATGCGCCCGGCGGGCACGTCGAGCGGGGCGCGGTAGAGGTAGAACGTCTGCAGCGACAGGCCGGGCCGGAGGCGCCACGTGAGGTTGCCGCGTGCGCTCCACGAGAAGGCATCGTTCGAGAAGTCGGCCTGCACATTGCTGCCGTCGGTGGTGACTTTGTAGCCGCTTAAGCTGAGGAAGCCGTTGAAGTTGCCCATCCGCATGGTAGCGATCGACTCGATGCCGTAAGAGTCACGACTGTCGAAGTTGCGAAAGGTCATGGTGGAGACATCGGTCTCTGGGTCCACCGTCTTGAACCGGCTGTGGACGTCCACCGTGCGGCGGTAGTAGGGCGTGATCTGCAGGCTGCCGCGCTGCGTGAATTGCTGGTAGCTGACCTCGTACGAGTTGGTGTATTCGGGCTGGAGGTACGGGTTGCCCATCCGCAGGTTAAGGGGGTCTACAAAGGACGCGAAGGGGTTGACTTGACGCGTGCGCGGGCGCTGGATCCGGCGGCTGTATGTGGCGCGGAACTGCTTGGTGTCGGTCACCTTGTACGTGACGAACGCGCTGGGGAAAACGCTGAAGTAGTCGTTGTCGAACGACTCGCCCGTCGTCAACAGGTCGAACGTGGTCATCGCCTGCTCCAGCCGGACGCCCACCTGCGTGTCAAACTTGCCAAAGCTGCGCGCCGCGATGCCATAGGCGGCATGCACTTGCTGCAGGAAGTCGAACTCGTTGTTGAGCCCGACGTCCGGCGTGAGCGTGCCACCGGGCACACCAGACTCCGAGAAGAACGAGTTGTCCAGCCCCTCAAACTCGCTGATGTATCCAGCCTCCAGCTTCGTTGCGCCCATCATCTTCACGAGGTCGAACTGGGCAGCCAGGGTGTAGTCGCTGTTGTCCTGGCGGTTGATCTGCAACTCATTGCGGATAAAGCTGGAGGTAGGATCGAGCAGGTCGTAGGTCTGCGTGAAGCGATCCAGGTCATCGGCCCACGACTGGTTGTAGCGTACCTCTGCCGTCCATTCGTTCGCATTAGGGGTGAGGGTGCGGGAGTAGGTCAGGCGATAGTCCATGCCCCAGTTGTCCTGCTCGCCAGCGGTGACGCGATCGTACGATTCGAGCGTTTGGGAGGTGTTGCGCGTGAGGGTCGTATTGAGCACATCGTTGGCGCGGCTGCTTTGCCGGCCCTGAGCCGAGAGCGTCAGGACGTCGGTGCGTGCGAAGTTATAGTCCATCGTGACGCTGAGCAGGTTGTTGAGGCGGTTGTTGAGGCCGTCATCAATCTGGTCGATCAGGTCGGAGTCGCCGTAGTAGTTCTCGCGGAAGTTGTCGCCCACGCTGAACCGGTCTTCGTAGCGGAAGCCGTAGTTGGCGAACACCCGCACCTTGCCGCGCTGCGCGTTCAAGCTCCCCCCGATGTTGTACTTGTCGCCCGTGCCAAAGCCCGCTTGTATGCTGCCGCCCACGCCCAGGTCAGCGTCTTCACGCAGCTCGATGTTGAGGATGCCCGCCATACCCTCAGGGTCGTACTTCGCCGACGGGTTGGGGATGACCTCCACGCGGTCAATCAGGTTGGCCGGGAGCTGTTGCAGGAACGCCGTCAGCATGTCGCCACGCATGGGAGCGGGCCGGCCGTTGATGAGGATGGCTACGTTCTGGCTGCCGCGCAAGCTCACGTTGCCGTCAATGTCGACCTCCACAGAGGGAATGTTTTCGAGCACCTGCGTGGCCGTGCCACCGCCCGCTACGGGCATGTCTTTCGTGTCGTAGATCGTACGGTCGATGGCGAACGTCACGGCCTCGCGCTCAGCGGTGACCTCTACCTCGTCTAGCAAGGTGGCATCTGCGCTGAGCACGATGCGGTCCAGCTTCACCAGCGGCGCCTGCCGCGTCGGCGTAGCCTCCACGCTGAGGGACTCGTAGCCTACGAAGCTCACCTTGAGCAGGTAGGTGCCGGGGAAGAGGCCTTCGAACGAGAACTGCCCGTCGGGGTCGGTGATGGCGCCGGAGACGAGCGAGGTGTCAGGGGCTGCATCGGTCTGCCCGCCACTGCTCGGACGCCCGCCGCCAAAGCGGCCCATCATGCCGCCGCCTTGCCCAATGCGGTAAAGCGCCACCGTGGCGGAGGGCAGCGGCTGGCCTTGTACGTCGTCAACGATCTCCCCGCTGATCTCCGCAATCATGAACTGCTGCATGCGCTCCTGCATCTGCGCTTGGCTTGGTCGCTGAGCGAGGAGCGGTGCAGCATATAGGAGGAGAACGGCGCAGCAAGCGAAGAAACGAGCGGTAAGCGGGCGTAGCGAGGTAGACAAAACAAAGCCGGTTTGATGAGCTAAACTGACGCCGATACGAGGCCGTGGGGGCGCGCATTCCGGTTGAGTGTGACGAGGGTGTGACGGGTTTGTGTAGCTTTCGTATTGGAGCACAACGGTTACCGTTGCGTAAGCCTAGGGGGCGGTCTACCTTGGCGCCCCTCCACACGTGATTGACTGGATTAAGGCGGAGACGGACAACCCATGCAACGGATCGGCGGGCGAGAGATGGCCCTGCTCACCTTAGGAGTCCTGCTGGCGGCGTGCGGCGGCACGCCGGGTACCCAGGGCCCCCCAGCGCCAGCACAAGCATCCCTCGCGTTCACGGATGTCACCGAAGCAGCTGGCCTCGGCACGTTTGCCCACGTGACAGGCGCGGCGGGGGCCAAGTGGTTTCCCGAGACGATGGGCTCGGGCGGCGGCTTCGTTGACTTCGACGGCGACGGCTGGGACGATATCGTGCTGCTTGGCGGTGGGCTGTGGGACGAGGCCGACACTTGGAACGGCGTCTGGCTGTACCGCAACAACCAGGACGGTACGTTCGCCGACGTCACCGCCGCCTATGGCGTCGCAGGCCTCAAGCGCTACACTGTTGGCCTCGCGGCCGCCGACTATGACGGCGACGGCGACCACGACCTCTACATCACGGCGCTCGGCCCAAACATCATGCTCCGCAACGATGGCCATCGGTTCACGGACGTCTCCGAGGCGTCGGGGGCCGCAGGGCCCTACGCCTGGAGCACGAGCGCCGTCTTCTTCGACGCTGACCGCGATGGCGCACCTGACCTCCACGTGGGCAACTACGTAGACTGGACGCCAGAGACCGACCTATGGTGTACCACCGATGGCACCAACAAGGCCTACTGCACGCCGGAGAGCTATACCGCGTCGGTCAGCCACTTCTACCGCAACAACGGCGACGGCACGTTCACCGATGCCAGCGATGCCACAGGGTTTGGGCGCAGTGCGGGCAAGAACCTCGGCGCGGTCCCGGTAGACTACAACGGCGATGGCTGGACCGACCTTCTCGTGGCGAACGACACCAATCCTGATGAGCTGTTTCGCAACAACGGCGATGGCACGTTTGCCGAGGTCGGTGCGCTTAGCGGCATCGCCTACGATGAGCGAGGGCGCGCCCGCGCAGGCATGGGCATCGACGTGGGCGATGTGGATGGCTCCGGCAACGTGACGATGGTAGTGGGCAACTTCGTCAACGAGATGATCGGCGTGTATCGCTACACGGGCCGCGACCTCTTCCTGGACCGCGCCGCTGCCTCCAGGATGGGCAGCATCAGCCTCCGCACGCTCACCTTCGGCCTCTTCCTGGCCGACCTCGACCTGGACATGGATCTCGACCTGATTGCCGCGAACGGCCACATCCATCAGGAGATTGAGAAAGTACAAGACAACATCACCTACCGCCAAGCTACGCACCTCTTCCTCAACGATGGCCGCGGTCAGTTTGTGGACATCGCGCCCGACCTCGGCGCGCCGTTGACCAACCGCCTCGTCTCACGCGGTGCGGCGTACAGCGACATTGACCACGACGGCGATCTCGACATACTCATCACCGAGAACGAAGGCCCAGCGCACGTGTGGCGCAACGACCTGCGCACTGCTGCCGACCAAGCCACGCCCAGCTTTCTCGCCATCGATGTGCGCGATGCCAGCGGGCACGAGGCCCTGGGGGCCCGCGTTGATCTGTTTGCAGAGGGGCAGCGGCAGGTGCGCTGGATACGCGGCGGGGGCAGTTACCTCTCGCAATCGTCCACCGAGGCAGCGTTTGGCCTTGGCACGGCTGCGCAGGTCGACTCCGTTGTCGTCACGTGGCCGCAGGCGTCAGGCCCGCCCATCGTAGCGCGCTTCGCCGAGGTGGCGGCCAACCAACGCCTCACCATCACGCCCGACGGGCTCAGGGGGACGCCATGACCATCCGACCTATCCGCGCTGCTGCACTCGTGCTGGTCCTGCTGCTCGCGGCATGCAGCGATCCAGCGCCGAAAGCTGTACCGTCGGTGCAGGCGCCCATCCCAGCGGAAGCAGCCGCCCTGCTCGGGCAGGCACAGCAAGCCTTCCGCACCGGCGACACGCCGCGCGCGCTCCAACTCGCCGACCAGGCGATCGGCAAAGCCGTCTTGCTTCCCGACGCTCACTTTCTCAAGGGCCGCGTCTATGAGCAGCGCCAGCAGTTCGATGCGGCCGTAGCCGCCTATGGTAAGGCGCTGGAACAAGATGCCAACCTGCAGGGCGCGTGGTACAACCTGGGCAACATCGCCATGAGCCAACAGCAGTTTCAGCAGGCCCGGCAGCTCTACCAGCGCGAGGCGGCCCTGCACCCGGAGGAGGCCTACGTGTGGCACGGCTTGGCTGGGGCATACTTCGAGCTGGGCGTGATGGACAGCGCGCGCTACGCGGTGGAGCAGGCGCTGGCACGCGACGCGGCGTACGCGCCTGCTCTCTCCAGCATGGCCGACCTGCACCGCTTCGAGGGCACCTTCGATGCAGGCGTGTCGTTTGCGCAGCGTGCCGCCGAGGCCGCACCAGACAACGCTGGCTACGTGAGCAAGTATGGGACCATGCTGCTGATGGCCGAGCAGTACGCCGAAGCAGTGCCCGTGCTGCGCGAAGCCGTGCAGCGCCAGCCCGGCGACCCCGAGGCCTTGCTCAACCTGGGCCGCGCTCTGCAACAGACGGGCCGGGCCGACGAGGCCGTCGCGTTCATCCAGCAGGCCGAGACTGCACGGCAGCTGCAGGTGGAGATCACACAAGCGGAGGCGCTGGTGCGCGCCGAGCCGAACAACCTGGGGCACCAAGCCCGTCTGGCCCAAGCCTACCAGCAGGCGGGTCGCCCCGCCGACGCGCTGCGCGTCTACCGCGTGCTCGAAACGCGCGCGCCCAACAACCTGCCGCTGCTCAACAACATCGCCAACCTCTACATCCAGCAGGGCGACACCGCCGCTGCCCGCCAGCGCCTCGACGCCATCCTGACACGCGACCCCTCGGTGGTGGAAGCGTGGATCAACCGCGGCTTCCTCTACCGCGTCATGGGCCAGCCAGCCCGCGCCCAAGCCGCCTGGGCCGAAGCCCGCCGCCTCAACCCGAACCATCCATCGGTGCTGGCCCTCGGGCGCTGACTGCGGAAACTCGCGCTATAAGTGGCCGTTGCTGTCAAAAAACAGGAGGCTGCGATGACGTATCGTGTGGCATTGACGAAGACCGACGAAGGCTATTCGGTCTCATGCCCTGGGTTGCCCGGATGCTGGTCACAGGGCGCAACGGAAGACGAGGCACTGGCTAACATCAGAGAGGCCATCACTGAGTATCTCGAAGTGGCTGAGGAACTGGCGCATCAACAGAATGCCGAAGTGCGGCTTGTAGACATCGCGGCGTGATATGCCAAAGCTACCGGGCATCAATCACAAGGCGGCTATTCGTGCGTTGAGGAAAGCAGGCTTTGACGTCGTTCGTCAGGGCAAACACACGATAATGAGCGACGGGCGCCGTATCCTGACTATCCCACCTGCCAATCCAATCAACGCCTTCACCATGGCAGGAATCGTACGCGATTCTGGTCTGACGCTTGATGAGTTCAAACGTCTGCTCTAGACAGATTGAGCTTGCTCTTTCGCGACACCACAAGTAGTGCGCAGTGCAAGAAGAGCTAGAAGATAATCTGGCCTTGTAGCTTAACGAGGTGGCCGATATCGTCGTTGGCGTTGCGCCGTACGAGGTACGACATCGTGATGCGGAGGTCGCGGTAGTCACGGCCCATCGCTGCGCTCGGGCTGTAGCTGGCGCCCACGGTGCCGTAGATCTCGCCGTTGCCGTCCACGTCTTCCCAGAAGCGGTCGCCACGGAGGAACACCTCACCGAAGCCGAAGGCGCGGATCGCGCCGAAAACGCCCGCCCCCGCCGACTGCTGCCGGAAGCCTTCGACGGACTCGTATTGCGTGGCTATGGCCTCCAGCTTAAGGCGTAGCGGCTGCCCGCCGGGGCGCTCGCCGTAGTACAGGTGCGTTCCAGCCGTGACATAGCTCCGTGGGGTGTTACCGAGTGCGGTGCGCTCGTTGCCGCGGGTGTTATGGCTGGCGAAGCCGCCGAAGGAGAGGCCCGTAGGCTTGCCGTGATGCACCGCCGCACTGAAGGCGACGGCCGTATTGTCGGCGCCGCGGGTGACTGAGGAGGAAGACCCGCTCTCGCGGAAGTTATCGGTGTCGCGGGAGAAGCCGCCGGTGCCGTTGTGGATGGTGAACCGCAGCTCGGTGCCGCTCACGTCTGCAGTGAGGTCGAGCGAGATGTCACGGCCGGACGAGCCGAGCGTGCCTGCGGCCCAGCGTTCGTCCACGGGCGAGCGGTCCACGGCGTCGATGCGGCTGAACGAGGTGGGGACGAACCCGCGCGCTTGTGCAGGCGGTAAGCGCCCAGCCCGTAGCTGCAGGTTCTCGCTGATGTCGTAGAACGCGAACAGGTCCACGCTGCGCAAGTCGCCCGGCGTGGTGTCGACGTCGTACTCCATCCCGACGCGCTCCAGCATCGTGAGGCGGAACTGGAGGCGCGCACGGCGCAGGCCCAGGCCAAAGCGCTCGGTGTCATCAGCGCCCTCAATGCCGAAGCCGGCGCGGGGCTGGATGCCGCCCGTGAGCTTGAGCGTGGCGTCATCGGTGAGGGTGAGGAGCGTCTGCGCTGCGCAGACGGGCGTCATCAAGAAGGCAAGGCAGGCAATGAGGAGAAGGCGGGCAATGGGCATACGTTCTACGCGGAGGGACAGTAAGGCACGGAAAGAGCACACGGCCACACAGACAGCGTGCTACACATGCGCAACGACCCAAACGCGACCAGTGTTGACCCCCAAAGAAGCCTCACAGGCGCCACAGCATGCGGTCACAGCCGATTTGGCAAGTGCGTTACATGTGGGTACTGCTACGCCTCGTTTTCTTTCGAGGGTGAACACGAGCGCATACGTGGCATCTTTGCCGGGTTGGCGTTAGCTTCTGGAAGCGTTTTCTATCCTCTCAACTGTGTCGTAGTGTCATGCCTGATCTCAACCGCCGTTCGTTTCTCAAGACCTCGGGCGCGGCCGTCGCCGGGGCTAGCTTGGCTACGGGCTTTCCCACCATCCTGAAGGCACAGCGCCGCGATGTGGTGCGCGTGGCCACCGTGGGCGTGCGGTCGCGCGGGAAGGAGCTGACCAACGCGGTGGGACGCATAGCTGGGGGCGAGGTCGTCTACGTCTGTGACGTGGATGTGGCGATGCGCAACAACGCCGTGGAAGCGCTCAAGGAATTCCAGGACACGCCCGTCACTGCGCTCAACGACTTCCGCGAAGCCCTCGCCGATGACAGCATCGATGCCGTGGTGATCGCCATGCCGGACCACTGGCACGCGCCCGCCGCCATCATGGCCATGCAGGCCGGGAAGCACGTCTACGTGGAGAAGCCGGGCAGCCAGAACGCGCACGAGGGCAAGCTCATCGCCGAGGCGGCCAAGAAGTACAACCGCGTCGTGCAGCTGGGCACGCAGCAGCGCAGCGACCCGCGCACGCAAGAGGCCATCCGCGCCATCCGTGAAGGGCTCATCGGCGACGTCTACTACGCCAAGTGCTGGTACGCCAACAAGCGCGGCCCCATCGGCTTCGGCAAGCAGATGGCCCCGCCCGAAGGCATCGACTACGAGCTGTGGCAAGGCCCGGCGCCGCGCCAGCCGTTCCAGGACAACTTCATCCACTACGACTGGCACTGGTTCCGCCACTACGGCACTGGCGAGTCCTGCAACAACGCCACGCACGAGGTGGACGTGTGCCGCTGGGCGCTCGGCGTAGACTACCCCACGCGCGCCCTCTCCAGCGGCGGCCGCTACCACTACCAGGACGACTGGGAGTTCTTCGACACGCAGGTGATG
>JBCDJT010000041.1:0-35393 GCA_038747545.1 Bacteroidota bacterium | reverse complement strand
CAGCTCGGGCGAGCCGCCGTTGGGTAGGTAGATTGCATATACGTTGCCGATGTCGGCCAGGATGTAGTCGCCCGCGGCGAAGGTTAGGCCGTCGTTGTGGTGCATACGGTCGTAGGGCAGGTACTCGCGGAAGAAATCGAGCGCGATCTGCGTCATGGTCCAGCCGTAATCACGGCTGCGCCAGTCCTCCGCATTGAGGTCGGCGTTGGGGTAGAGGTAGCCAAAGTACCATTCTACGCCCGCTCCTCCAGCCATGAGCGTACCCCAGAGCACATCGCGGCGCAGCTCGTCGGCGTTGCTGTTGGGGCCATCGGGTGTGAGGCCGAGGCTGTAGTGGCCGATCTCGTCCACATTGACGACCCACTGATGGCCTGCCGCTCGCGAGGCATCCAGGTACTGCATCACGCGGAAGTGGACATCGGCGGGGTTGGCGACTTGGAAGGAAACGCCGTTGAAGGGCGTCCAGCCGAGCAGTGGGTTGAGCGTCTCGTGGATCAGGTGGACGTGGTTGTGGATGACGACGGGGTGCTGATACGGGTCGAGCGCTTTGATGTATTCGGTGAAGGCACGGTGCTGCGCGGTCGTATTGTTGTTCTCCTCGCCCAGGTTCCACGTCACGGCCAGGTGGTGCCCGAAGCGCGCCACCATCTCACGGAAGTAGAGCTTACGCACTCGCCCAAGTTGGCCACCATCGAAGAGCGTGTCGTTCTCGGTTTCCTGAAACAGCATGTTGGTGGCAATGCCCAGCGAGTCCATGTGGCTGAACACGACCTCCCACTGGTCTAGCTTGCTCACGTCGAAGCGGTCCTGTTCGTCGGGAGCCGTCCACGGCCACACGTTGTCGCCATCGCCTTTCCAGTTCATCAGCAGGAAGTAGATGGTGTTCATCCCCTTCTCCGCGATGTAGTTCAGCGCGCCGATGAGCGCCTTGCCTTTGCCGTTCTGCCATGTGGGGTCGCCTTCGTTCCAGTCGTCGAGATGGGGGGCGTAGCGGTGGAGACCGTCTTCAAGCGGCTGGTCGCCACCGCCGTTGTCGAAGGTGCCGTCGAAGTCGTGGTAGCCCAGCAGGTCTTCCGGGCTGCCTGGGCCGCCCTTGATGAACGCCTCCTGTGTGGCGGCATGGCGCAGGTAGCGCTCGCCCGTGTAGAGCAGGCGACCTTTCGCCCGGAAGTCGCGCCCGGTCTTGTCAGACGGGATGACGTCCAGCGTACCTGTCTCGCCATCGAAGGCCGTGGGCGTGCCCGCAAACGGATCGAGGTCAATGGCGAGGTCGGGGCCTTGGCGGAAGGAGGCGGTGTACGTCCATGTGCCCGGCGCGTCGGGGGCGAAATGTACGCGCCATTTGGTACCCGAGGCAGCGCTCGTCTCGGCGGCTTCGCCGTCGGCGGCGAAGAAGCCAGGCACCACGTAGCGCCGTCCGCCGTTGGTGAACGTGACGGTGAGGCGGTAGTCGCTGAACGGATTGACGGCAGCATCTTCGGCGGTCGCGGGTCCATCGAACGTGAGCGTGACGCGGTGCCACACGGCTAGCGTGCCTGTCACCTCAGGTGAGGCTGCTGTGGCGGTGAAGCATGGGTACAGCAGGAGAGCAAGAATCGGAACAACGAAGCGCATACTAGAATGAACCATGAAGTCGAGAAAAGGGCTTACGGCGTGGCTTGCATTCCAACCCGCTGACGCCGTTCTTCAAATTACATACTGTATACAATTTTACCAACTACGACCAATGCGCTCTGTTTTCGCCGTTTTCGCCCTCTCGCTCCTGCTTCTGGCGGGCAGCTTGGCGCCCGGAACTGCCCATGCACAACGCACCGCACCGACGAACCAGTACATGATGATCGACCAGTTCGGCTACCGTCCCGATGATCCGAAGGTAGCTGTGCTGGTTAGCCCAGAGCGCGGCTTCAACGCCGCCGACGCGTACGATGCCGAGGCCGGCGACGCCATCGAGGTGCGCGAGTGGTACACGGGAGCCGTGGTGTTCTCGGGCGAACCGGCGCGCTGGAACAGCAGCCGGCGGGTTCACGCCACGCAGTCTAGCTCAGGTGACCGAGGCTGGTGGGTCGACTTTTCCGAGATCACCACGCCGGGCAGCTACTACCTCTACGACCCCGCCAACGACGTCCGCTCGTACCGCTTCGAGATCCGCGAGGATGTGTACCGGGGCGTCTTCGAGGCTGCCATCCGCACGTTCTACTACCAACGGGCCAACACGCCCAAGGAGCCGCCCTTTGCCGACGAGCGCTGGAGCGACGGGGCCGACTTCGTGGGCGCCAACCAAGACGCTGAGGCAATCTACTTCGACCCGAGCGGCTCGCCGCAAACCAACCGCAACCGGCGGCGCGATGTGACGGGCGGCTGGCGCGATGCGGGCGACACCAACAAGTACGTCACCTTCGCCGAGCCCGTGGTGCATATGCTTCTCACTGCCTTTGAGCAGCGGCCTGAGGTCTTCACCGACGACTTCAACATCCCAGAGAGCGGCAACGGGCTACCCGATATCATTGACGAGATCAAGTGGGAGACCGACTGGATCAAGAAGATGCAAGACGATGACGGCGGCGTCTTCATCAAGATGGGCAACAACGAGCACGGCCCTACCAGCCACACCCTCAGCTTGGCACGCAACACACGGTACTACGGTCCCAAGTGCTCGTCCGCCACCATCGCGGCGGCAGGCATGTTTGCGCACGCGGCGGTCGTCTACCGCGACTTCCCTGAGCTAGCTGCTGAGGCCAACGACCTCACCGCGCGCGCCATCGAGGCGTGGGACTGGTTCTTCGCCAACCCCGTGCGCAGCAACAGCAGCAACGAATGCGATAACAACTTCATCAAAGCCGGCGATGCCGACCGCAGCGAGAACGATCAGCTCCGCAGCGCTGTGGTCACCGCGCTCTACCTGTACGAGGCCACAGGCGATGAGGCCTACCACGACTACTTCAAGGACAACTTCCGCAACAGCCGTCCCTACGAGGACGACATGTGGAGCGTCTATGTGCCCTTCCAAGGCGACGCCCTCCTCTACTACACGCAGATGGCCAGCGGCGACGCGGCCATCCAAGCGGAGATCCTGGGCAAGAAGCAGGACGAGGGGCGCTCGGTAGACATTTACGCGTTCAGAGCCAGCCAAGACCTCTACCGCGCCTACATGCGCGAGCGGCAATACCACTGGGGCAGCAACTACGTGCGCGCCGCGATGGGCAACACCGTCTACGACCTGGTCGACTTTGGCCTAAGCGACGACGCGGACCTGCACCGCGCCCGCGCGCTCGGCATGCTCCACTACTTCCACGGCGTCAACCCGCTCTCGCTGGTCTACCTCAGCAACATGTACGAGTACGGCGCTGAGAACGCGGTCAACGAGATGTGGCACGACTGGTACGCCGATGGCACCAAGTGGGACCACGCGCTCAATTCGCCCAGCGGTCCTGCCCCCGGCTTCCTCGTAGGCGGCCCGAACCGGCAGTACACGGGCACCGTCAGCCGCCTCCAGAATCAGCCCTACCAGAAGATGTACACCGACATCAACCACTGGACCGAGGCGCCGTGGGAGATCACCGAGCCCGCCATCTACTACCAAGCCGCCTATATCAAGCTGCTCTCCAAGTTCGTCTCCACCACGGGCGGCATCAACGTGTCCAATGAGCTGAAGCCTCAGCTCGATCTGCCCGAGGGCTTCCGCCTAGAGGCGGCCTACCCCAACCCGTTTAACCCGAGCACGACCTTCCGTCTGACCGTGGCCGAGGCGCAGCCCGTAGCCATCGAGGTGTTCAACCTGCTAGGCCAACGCGTGCGGACGCTCCACGACGGCCTCCTATCAGCAGGCACGGCGCACGCGTTCACGTTCGACGCCAGCGACCTGCCGAGCGGGCTCTACCTATACCGCGCCGCTGGGCAAACCTTCACGGCAACGAACACGGTGATGCTGCTCAAATAGCGCCTAGCTCGCCAACGCGGCGGCATCTTTGATAGCCTCGGGCTCGTAAATCGCAGGGCCCTTCCCGTCCTGCAGCGCCACGTAGTGCATGGCCTCGGCTACGGCATCGGCAGGCGTGGGGCGCAGCGACCGGAGTGGCCCCACGAGCAGCGGCGTGGCGACCTTGAACAGCACCGCCCCGATGCGCTCGCCGCGGCGGTACTCGTCGCGGTCGCCCGTTAGCAGCGAGGGGCGGAAGAGCGAGACGCGGGCATAGCCCAGCTGCTGCACGGCCCGCTCCACCTCGCCCTTGACGCGGTTGTAGAATACCGACGACGACGGATCGGCACCGATGGCGGAGACCAGCAGGTAGTGCTTGGCGCCTGCGGCACGCGCACGCTGTCCAATCCGCACAGGGTACGTGAAATCGACTTTGCGGAATGCCTCCTGCGAGCCCGCCTGCTTGATGGTCGTGCCCAGGCAGCAGAACACATCATCCGCCGCGTACGTCGCCGTGTCCTTCGGCGGCTGGTCGAAGTCGATGACGTGGTGCGTGAGCTTGTCGTGCGTCTGCTCCATCTCACGCCGACCTAGCGTGGTGACCGCCTCATAGGCGTCGGAGGCGAGGAGCACATCGAGAAGGTCTCGGCCCACCAAGCCGGTGGCGCCGAGGAGCAGGGCAGTACGAGGCATATCCGTTAGGAAAAGAGCACGCGAGGGAACGGGGACAGCCTTGGGGAAGGTGCCGCAATATACGCCCTCGCCCGCGCGAGTCAGCCCTTCGGCCGTAGCGGCCGCATCATCACCTCGGAGATCAGGTAGTTGTCCGGCGCCTCCAGGATGTGCACCACCGTGCCCGCGATGTCCTCGGGCATCATCGGGTTGGTCGAGGACTTGATGCCTGCGCCCTTGAAGAAGTTGGTCTCGATGGAGCCGGGGTAGACGCACGTCACCTTGATGCCGTCGCCGCGCAGCTCCTTCATCAGCGCCTCGCTGAGGCCGCGTACGCCGAACTTGGTGGCGTTGTACACGCTGATGTTGGCGTTGCCGATGAGCCCAGCCACCGACGCGATGTTGATGATGTGCCCGCCAAAGCCCGTCGCCGCGTTCTGCGCCTGCATGGTGGGGATGGCCGCACGCGTGCAGAAGAAGATGCCCGTCAGGTTGGTGTCGATCTGCACGTTCCACTGCTCGGTCGTCGCCTCCTTGAGCGGCCCGAAGCGGCCCAGCCCGGCGTTGTTTAGCAGCGCGTCGATGCGACCGCTCTCGGCCACGATGTGCGCAAAGGCGGCCTGCACGCGTTCCTCATCGGTGACGTCGCACCCGATGGGTTTGAACGCCTCGCCGAGGTCTTCTTTGATCGTGAGCATCGCGTCCATGCTGCGCGAGAGGCCGTACACTGTGGCGCCCTTGGCGATGAGCGCTTCCGCAAACGCCGTCCCGATGCCGCTGCTGGCTCCAGTGACGACGACGACTTTATTCGAGAGATCCATACTGTTGAGGAGGCTGAGAGAGATGACAGAATGTTGGTGGTGTTACCCAGCCACATCTGCACGTGATTCCGTACGCTCTCGACTTATGCGTGTACGCGGCGTTCGTCGCTGGAATGTCAAAGTCGGCGCAGGCCCAGTTCCTTCACGATCAGCTTGCCGATGTTGAGCGACGCGGTGGCGGCAGGCGACGGGGCGTTGATGACGTTGACCACGCGGTCGTGCCGCAGGATAGCGAAGTCATCCACCATCGACCCATCGGGGCGCAGCGCTTGGGCACGCACGCCAGCCGGCGCTGCCACGAGGTCTGCCTTGCGAATCTCGGGGACGAGGCGTTGCAAGGCGCGCACGAAGGCCCCTTTGCTGGCTGAGCGCCACATCTCACCCAGCCCGGTCTGCCAATACTTGGCCGCGATGCGCTGGAAGCCTTTGTAGCGCAGGGCTTCGATGAGCTCCTTGGGGTTCAGCTTGAGCTTGGTGTAGCCCTCGCGGGCGAAGGCGAGCACGGCGTTCGGCCCACACTCTACGCCGCCCGTGATCATCCGCGTGAAGTGGACGCCCAGGAACGGGAAGTTAGGGTCGGGGACGGGGTAGATGAGTCCGTTGCACAGGTGCTCAGCATCGGGCGTTAGCTCGAAGTATTCGCCCCGGAACGGCACGATCTGCACATCGGGCTCGGCGCCGCTCATCGTGGCCACGCGATCCGAGTAGAGGCCAGCGCAGGCCACGACCTGCTTTGCCTCGATGTTGCCCCGGCGCGTCTGCACCACCACGCTGCCGCTGCGCTGCTGCACCCCGATCACGGCGGCGTTGAGTTCAACATGATGACCGTGCGCCTTGATTTTGGCCTGCAAGCGCTCGCACACTTGCCCGTAGTTGACGATGCCTGATTCGGGCACATGAATCGCCTGGATGCCTGCCGTGTGCGGCTCGACTTCGGCCAGCCGCTCTGGCCCAATCATTTCACACGTGACGCCGTTGGCCTGCCCGCGGTCGAAGATGCGCTGCAGGTGCGGGATCTCTTCGGGTCGCGTGGCCACGATCACCTTGCCGCAGAGGTCGTAGTCGATCCCCTCGTCTTCGCAGAACGCCTCCATCGCCTTCTTGCCCGCGCGGCAGTTGATGGCCTTGAGCGAGCCCGGCTTGTAGTAGATGCCCGAGTGCAGCACTCCCGAGTTATGGCCCGTCTGGTGCTGCCCCACCGACGCCTCTTTCTCGAGCACCGCCACCGAGACCTTCGGAAAGCGCTGGCCGATCTGATAGGCCGTAGCGAGGCCAACGATGCCGCCGCCAACGATGACGATGTCTACTCTGGGAGTCATTGCGAGGTCATGCCTTGAGCACAGGGAGCTACCAAGAATACGACACGCAACCGCCTCCCGATGCAGAAAGATCGGCGAAAGCGTGCGGCGCTCCGATATATTGCGGGCGCCCGTGCTAACAACAACGCCCACGAACCCGCGCGCGTCGCCTGGGCAGCGCACTACACCTTGGGCGAAACGGACGCCTCGGTTTCCCCGTACATGCCTCGCGACTCACCGCCTCTGCTCGATGCCGAACGCCACCATCGATACGTACTTCTCAGGTAATGCCCTCTATGGCGATGACTTCGCGGAGGAGGACATTGCGGCATGGTACGCCGACGAGAAGGAGGGCTACGCCAACCTGTCTGCCGCAGAGCGGTATTATGCGGCATACCCTTACCATGCGTTCAACACCGCGCACGGCTTCCAGCACCTGCCCGATGGCCCCTTCCACCACGCCCTGGGCTTTGGCAGTGCCAAGGGCGACGAGTTCGCGCCCATCATCGACCGCATCGACCGCCTCACGATCCTAGAACCTTCTGACCAGTTTGTGCAGGCCACCGTCTGTGGCACACCCGTGGACTACGTGCAGCCTGATGTCAGCGGCACGCTACCTTTTGCACCGGGCACTTTCGACTTGGTCACCTGCTTTGGGGTCTTGCATCACATTCCGAATGTGTCGCACGTGCTCCAGGAGATCGCGCGGTGTCTCACTGCGGACGGCCACGCCCTCATCCGCGAGCCCATCATCTCGATGGGCGACTGGCGGAAGCCACGGCCGGGCCTGACCAAGCGCGAGCGCGGCATCCCCCAGCAGCTCTTCCGCAACATGATCAGCACTGCTGGACTGTCGATTGTCCGTGAGCGGTTCTGCATGTTTCCCGGCGTATCCGAAGTGTGGGCACACCTCGGTCGAGGAGCCGCTTACAACAGCCCCCTAGCCACGCGCCTCGACGGCCTGCTCTCTTCGCTGACGCGGTGGAACGTGTCGTACCACGCGCGCACCAAGGCCGGGAAGCTCCGGCCTCGTTGTCTCTACCTCGTGCTCCGGCGCACAACCTAACTTTGTCTGTATCACCAACGCTCCCCCAACGCTATGTCGCTGTGGAACAAAATCACTGGCCAGCTCATCGATATCATCGAGTGGCTGGATTCGTCCAACGACACCATCGTGTACCGCTTCGAGCGGCAAGGCAACGAGATCAAGTACGGCGCCAAGCTGGTGGTGCGCGAAGGGCAGACGGCCGTCTTCGTCAACGAAGGCCAGCTGGCCGACGTCTTCAGCCCCGGCACCTACACGCTAGAGACGAAGAACGTGCCGGTCCTCTCCACGCTGCAAGGCTGGAAGTACGGCTTCGAGAGCCCGTTCAAGGCGGAGGTCTACTTCGTCAACACCAAGCAGTTTGTCGATCAGAAGTGGGGCACCAAGAACCCCATCATGCTGCGCGACGCTGAGTTCGGGCCGATCCGCCTGCGCGCCTTCGGGACGTACGCCTTCCGCGTGAGCGACCCGGCTACGTTCCTCCGCGAAATCGTGGGCACCAACGCCCAGTTCACCACGAGCGACTTCCAGAACCAGCTGCGCAACCTGATCGTCTCGCGCTTCACCGACCTCCTCGGCGAAAATAAGATCCCCGCCCTCGATCTAGCGGCGAACTACGACGAGCTTGGTGGCTTCATCGCTGACCGCATCCGGCCCGAGTTTGCAGGCTACGGCATCGAGATCACGTCGATGCTGGTCGAGAACATCTCGCTGCCGCCTGCCGTGGAGGAAGTGCTGGACAAGCGCACGAGCATGGGCATCGTGGGCGACCTGAGCAAGTACACGCAGTTCCAGGCCGCGCAGGCCATGGAGGCCGCCGCCAAGAACCCCGGCGGCGAGGCATCGGCCGGGATTGGCATGGGCATGGGTTTTGGCATGGCTAACCAGATGGCGCAAGCCATGAGCCAGCAGCAACAGCCGCAGGCCCAACCGCCCCAGCAAGCCGCGCCGCCGCCCGTGCCGCAGATGAAGTCGTTCTTCGTGGCGGTGAATGGACAGCAGACCGGTCCGTTTGACATGGTCACGCTCAGCCAGCAGATCCAGCAAGGCCAGATCACGCGCGAGACGCTGGTGTGGACCAACGGCATGCCCCAGTGGACGGCCGCTGGCGGGGTGCCTGAGCTGGCGCAGTACTTCGGCGCTGTGCCACCGCCGCTCCCGTCGTAAGCTGCGCTAAGCCTTTGCCCTTCCCCTGTCGATGACCGACCGTCAATTTCCGTGCGGCCAGTGCGGGGCCGATCTCAAGTTCGCGCCCGGCCAAGAGGCGCTGCAGTGCCCCTACTGCGGCCATCTCAACGACGTCCCTGTGGACGATGAGGTGGCCGTAGAAGAGCTGGATTTCCGCGCCCACCTAGAGGCCGCTCGTGCCGCCAGCGAGGTCGTGGAGACGATGGTGGTCGACTGCCCCAGCTGCGGTGCCGAGACCACCTTGGCCGAGGGGGTCGTGGCCGACGAGTGCCCGTTCTGCGGTAGCAGCCTCGTCCGCACCGCCCACGCCGAGCGCATCATCAAGCCGCAGGCCGTGCTGCCCTTCCGCGTCACCGACCGCGAGGCACGAGCCGCCTTCGGCAAGTGGGTGAAGGGGCTGTGGTTCGCGCCCAACAAGGTGAAGGAGTTCGCGCGCGAGGAAGGTGGTCTGAGCGGCATGTACATCCCGTACTGGACGTACGACAGCGACACCAAGACGCGCTACACAGGCCAACGCGGCGACTACTACTACACGACGCAAACGTACACCGCCGTCGAGGATGGCAAGACGGTGACCAAGACGCGGCAGGTGCGTCACACGCGCTGGCGGTCGGCGAGCGGCACGGTGCGCAACGTCTTTGACGACGTACTCGTGCCCGGCTCCACATCGCTGCCACGCAAGCTGCTGGACGCGCTGGAGCCATGGGACCTGGAGGCGCTGGCCCCCTATGATGACGCCTACCTCAGCGGCTTCCGCGCCGAGGCGTATGCTGTGAACTTGGAGGCGGGCTTCCGGCAGGCGCAGCAGATCATGGCCGTCACCATCGACCAGACCATCCGCCGCGACATCGGCGGGGACGAGCAGCGCATCCATCGCAAGAACACCGACTACCGCGACATCACCTTCAAGCACATCCTGCTGCCCGTGTGGGTGAGCGCGTACCGGTTCGACGACAAGGTGTACCGCTTCATCGTCAACGCGCGCACCGGCGAGGTGAAGGGCGAGCGGCCGTGGAGCTGGATCAAGATCACCTTGGCCGTGATCGTGGTGCTGATCATCGCCGCCGTCGTGTACTTTGTCACCCAGGACCCGTCGATCTAGGCCGCCTTCTCTGTAGCTCTTCCCCGATTCTGCCATGCCCCAGACGTTCAGCCGCGACGAGATCAACGCCATTCTGAAAGAAGCTGCCCAGCAACAGCATGAGGCCGCCACCGCGCCTGAACCTGCCGAGGAGGGCTTGACGCTAGACGAGCTGCAGGAGGTGGCCCGCGCCTCAGGCATCGACCCGCGCTTCGTGCAGCAGGCCGCCAGCAAACGCATGACGCGCACGGGCCGCACGGCCAAGCAGGTGACCACGAGTATGACCGCACCCAGGCACTACAGCGAACGCATCGTGCCCGCCCGCATCGACCCGGCGAAGTTCGACATCTTGTTCGACCACATCCGCGAGGTATTGGGCATTGAGCACGAGATTGGCCGCAGCTACGCCCGCACGGATCAGCTCACATGGAGTAAGGGCGAGGCGTGGCAGGTGCAGGTGAAGCCCGAAGCCAACCGCACGACGCTCGAGGTGAGCGGCACGCAGAGCGGTGTGCGGGGGCTCTTCTACACCCTCGGCACCTTCATGGGCCTCTTGTTTGCCATCATCCCCAACGTGCTGCTGGAGAGCGGCGCCCTGGGCGGCATCCTGGGGCTGGTACTGCTCGTGGGCACCATCGCGGCGTTCGGCACGCTGTGGAGCCAGCACGCCCGCAAGTGGCATACGCGCATGTACGCGCTCGAAGAACGGCTGGCCGGCGTCATCTTGGAGGAGGGCACGGCAGCGTCCGCCACGACGACGGTACGCGATGCGGCGTTGCTCGACGGCGAGGAGACTGAAAGCGAGGCCGAAGCGCAGCGTCAGGAGACGAGACAACGCACTCGCGGGTAGACACGGTACCTGCTAGGTCATTCTCAGCGTCTCCAACCCTTCGCCGGGCGTAGCCTCTCCGGCAATAAGCACGGCGTTCTTGCGCTGGATGTGCTCGAAGAAGGCCATTGTGGTGCCTAGCCAAGCTACGGTCACGAAGGCGCGCAGCAAGAAGACGCCTTGCTGCAGGCCAAACCGCAGCCATGCGGTGCCTTTGTCGAACGCTGGGAGCCATGCCTCTAGCAGGAACGGCAGCGCAAGCAGTGCCAGCGCTGCGGCGAACCATGCTACGTACAGTAGGCTAGCTTGTCCATGGCGGAACGGCCACGCGAGGCCGCTCCGACACGCCTGCCGCACCGTCCAGCCCTCGGCTACAAGCCCCGCGCGGGCGTAGTCGTGCATCAGGTCCAGCACCGCGAGGCCGCTGATAAGCACGGTGGGCGTAACCACCAAGGCTGTCCAGAAGGTGCCGAGCGCGCTACCTGTTGCTGTGGCCGCCACAACGCCTACGAACAAGACGCCTGCACTCCAGGCGAACGCCGTCATCAGAAACAGCAGTGCCACGCCAAGCGCACGGCCGCCGTGCTGGCCGATACCGTCCCAGAAGAACATGCTGTGCTCACGGTAGAGCGCGTGTAGCACGCCCACGCTGGAGACCGCTTTCCACACGCCCATCAGCAGGCCGACCCACCACAACTGCCCGAGGAACCCATAGAGAGCGGGCGCGAACGTGTCCCAAATCTCTACCCACAGCACCGCGTCAAAGCCCTGGCTTAGATCGGCACTGAAACCTGTAACGGATACGATCTCGTCGAGCGCGTGGTAGAGCGGCTGTGTGAGCACATAGGCCAACACGAGGTGGACGCCAAAGAGCAGCAAGGCTAGCCCCTTATAACGCATGGCGGCATCGCGTCCGGCTTGGAGAAAACGCAGCATGGTGGACCTCGGCGTCAAAACAATCCGGCGATAGCAACGAAGGCGGCTTGCAGCCAGGCGGTACTTTTGAGCTGGATCTTGCGCGCCAGCGTGTCGTCGGGACGGAGGGTGCGGCGGTTATTGAGGCGGTCGGTGTCGAGCCAGACGTGGTTGTCGGGGTCTAGATAGGCGTCGGTGACGCGACCGCCGAAGGTCAGGCGGTGCCACTCGGCCTCGCCATCCCACGTGCGGTCCTCGGTGGTGCCATCGTCATACGTGACACGCAGCGTTTGGGGGAAGACCCCATCGCCCAAGCGTTGGAGCAAGACGGTCGATGCGATGCCGGACGGCTCATCACCGGGGCGGCGGGTGGCGACCGAGACAACGCGGTAGTCGACGACCACATCGTCATACAGGAACTGGTCGAAGAACCAGCGGAGGTCTTGCTGTGCCACCTCCTCGGCTACGGCGATGAAGTCGCGGGTGGTAGGATGGCGGAAGCGCCAGCGGTTATAGTAGGTCTTGAGGACCTGCTCCATCACGTCCCAGCCGAGGTAGCTTTCCAGCGTCTTGAGCACGACGGCGGGCTTGTTGTACGCGAGCTTACCGAAATCGCTGGCGTACGGATGCTCCCAGGCGTGCGTGACAATCGTACCGCGCCCCGGCAACGACTGGGTATAGGAGAGCCGCTGGTAAGCGCCGTCACTGATGCGTAGGCCGGGGACGTCCACCATGCTGCCAGGGCCGTAGGCTTCGTCCATGATGCGCATCTCCAGATAGGACGTGATGCCCTCGTCCAGCCACGCCTCCTCGGCCTCGTTGCTGGCGATCAGGCCCTGGAAATACTGATGGACGAACTCGTGGACGGTGATGATCTCTAAGAGGCGCGACCATGCTGGGTGCCTGTAGATGGTGCCCACGGTGAAGAAGGTTGGGTACTCCATGCCGCCCGCACCACCCACGGCATCGACCACCGTGAGGGTGGAGTACGGATACTCGCCCACCCAGCGGTCCATGTACTCCAGGCCGATCTTGGTGGCTTCGAAGTGCCGCTCGGCCTGCGCTTCGTGATAGGGGAAGAGCAGCAGCTTGATCTCCACGTGCCCCCAGGTGTCGGTGAGGACGAGGTAGTCGGGGCTGGCGGTCCAGGCGAAGTCGTGTACATCGTCGGCGCGGTAGGTGACGCTGGTCATGCCGCCGCTGGTTTCGCTGGCGACCTCGACGCCCGTGGCGCCTACCACGTAGGCTTCGGGCACGCGCATCGTCACCTCGTACGTGCCGAAATCGGCGTAGAACTCGGTGGCAGCGTGGAACTGGTGGGTACTCCACGCGCCGCGCTCGGCGTCCAGCGGGATGTAGCGCTGGCCTGGAATCTCGTAGACGCCCAGCTTCGGAAACCATTGCGCGACCAGGAAGAACGGGTTGCCCAGACCCGTCACGGCATAGCCCGTCCGTGCCACGACCTCCGGCAGCGTAGCCGCGAAGGCTACGTCCAGTGCGATGGTCTCGCCCGGCGCCACGGCGCGCGGCAGCTGCACCTCTACGACGGTCTCATCGTCGGGGTTATCATCTGTGGTCTGGATGAAGCGGATGGCGTCGGTGAGGTCGACCTGCCCATCAGCATCGTCCCATACCATGGAGGTGATTTCGGTGCCACCCCACGGATCATCGGAGGACGCCACGAAGCCCCGGTGACGGCCGCCGCTCTCGTTCATGAACGTGGAGCCGGGCTTGAACGCGTTGAGGTACAGGTGGAACTGGAGCGTCTGCACGGGCACACGGTCGGGGTTGCGCCACGTGATGCGCTGGGTGCCTGCCAGCCCACGCGTCTCGGGGTTGAGCGTCACGTCCATCACATAGCTGACGCGGCGGTCGCTGAACGGAGCATCGGCGGTGGTGGTGACGACAGACTGGGCCGCCAGCGGCAGGGCGCAGGCAAGCAACACGAGGCTGTACGACACAGCCTGCAGCATGTGGCGACGGCTAGCGGACAGCATGGCGGATCTCATTCTGAGCGGGCAAGATACGGCGCTACATCCAGCCTATGTGCAGAGTGAGACGGATCGGAAATTATTTCCGAGAGGGCTCGTCCTGCTGCCCTGCATTGCGCGCCATCAAATCCGTCATTCTTACGCTATTTCGGGCATTCGACGAGGATGCCCTGCGCCTTGGTGATGTTTTTGTGAGTGCTGCGGGCTGCCCCACACTGGCCAACCCCTATCGCCATGGTACCCGCACCCACCACCTTCACCAAGGACTACCAGCTGCTCCGCGAAGCCGCCGACGCGCTTGGCTTCACACGCGAGACGCAACTGCTGGACCGCCGCCGCTTCGACCTCAGCCAGCCGTTCACGCTCCTCGTGGCGGGCGAAACCGGATCAGGCAAGTCAACCCTGATCAACCAGCTGCTCGGCCGCGAGATGGCCGCGCCCAAGGTGGGCAACGGATGGGTCAACGTCTACCGCCGGGCAGGCGAAGCCGCTGAGTATGCCGAGGTCTACACGATGACGGACGATGCCGAGGTGCCGCAGGTGGTGCCCATCGAACAGGCCCAGACGATGGGCCGCTCGGCGTGGCCGTTTGAGGAAGGCTCTCTCGACGAGATCGAGCAGATCGTGTGGCACATCGACGCGCCTGCCTTGCCCGAGTACATGGCCCTGGCCGAGGCACCGACGACCACCGACTACACGCTCCCGAACGCCTCGGTAGACGGTATCGTGTGGGTCACCAAGGCGACCGCAGCTGAGGAGCCCACCACTGGACTCAGCACCTTCTCAGGGCCACCGCCTAGCTTCTCGGTGCTGGGCGTGCTCACGCACCTCGACACCCTCCCCGAAGACGAGCGCGAGGCGTGCCGCGTCGCGATGCAAGCGCAGATGCCGCTCTCCGTCACCTCCGTGGTCGACGCGCCCAGCCCTGGCACGTCCCAGCTGGCTCGCACCTCGATGTTCAAGGCCGTCCGCGACCGCTTCATGCTCCCTGCGCACCGAGCGTGGCAACGGCGGCACCAGCAGTTCATCGGGCACATGAACCAAGTGATCGCCTCGCGCTTCGAGCTGTTTGCTGACCACGTGCTGGAGCGCCACTGGACGTTCAACCGCTTTCACGACCACGTGCAGCGTACCCTTCGCGACGAGGTCCATACGCTCGCCGAGTTGATCGGCCAGCAGATCCAGCATACGCAGGACCACGCCTTGGCGATGCTTACTGCGGGGCGGGCACCTGCCACCCCTGCGCCCATGCCGCTGACCGAGCGGCTCAGCAATGCCTCGGTCTACCTGCATGACCGCGCCCAGACGCTCCTGAGGGAGCTGCGCGTGGACAACGTTCCCGCCACTGAGCTTTCCGCAGCCGACGTGGCGCGCTACGGCAACAGCGAGGCCGTACTAGCAGCCCTTGAGGATTTTCACGACGCCCCCATCGCTTTACCCGAGCCGCCCAACCAGACGCTCGCTCCTATCACGCAGCTGATGCCTCCCCAATCAGGCGATGGCACTCCAAGCACAGCGATCACCAGAACGGAGCCTGAGATCGTTGCCCTCGTCGACACCGGGGTGCATGCTTTGGCCACCTGGCTGCGCAGCGCGCGAACGGCTGTCCAAGAGCAGGTATGGAGCAAGGCCAACACGCTCTACCGCGCCCTGCACGGCTTCTTTGTGGAGGACACCGTTGCAGCCATGCGGCGGCTGGAAGCGTACTACATGCGCCTGAAGGCGAAGGCCCTCTACGTACCCACCCCGCACTTGGATGCCGACGGGCTCACGCCCTTCCAGTTCTTGGCCAACATGCAAGATGCCGCCTTCATCCAACACTGGAACAAGCGGTACGTGCGCGAAGCCTCGAACAGCCTGGTCACACATCTCCAGGAGCAGTCCGCCGAGATGCTGACGGCGGGCGAAACGCGGCTCAACACGATCTGGGCCGGGTATGCGGAGCCGCTACACGCCAAGATCAAGGCTATCTGGAGCGACAGAGCCGCCAAGTGGAAGCCCTATGGCAATGCCATCTGGAGCCTCCGTCAGCTGATGAACGACATCCCTACCGCCCAGTCAGCCGCGCCGTTCACCACACTGCCAGCGGTGCAAGCCCCCTTGACCACCGCCCCGTCGCTGCTGTTGACCGAGCAGGCTGAGGCCTTCCTCCAGCGGGCGGCAGACCTCGACGTGGCTACGCCCGAGGCCGAGCTGGCCGATTCGCTCCACGACCGGCTGCAAGGGCGCATCAAGCCCGAGGCGGAACGCGTGTGGAACCGCCACCAGCCTATCCTGATGCGCCTCTCAGGTGAGGAACCGCTTCGGCGCAGCGGCCTGACGATGGGTCTGCTCTTTGCCGTACTCGCCACGATCTGGTTTACCGTGGCCGGGGTCTCGGCGTCCAGCCTGGCCGTCTTCGGCCTTTACACGCTCATCCACATAGGCGCAGCGGCGTGGCTAACGCGCACCGTGGTCACACGCCACATCGACGTCCATGCCGAGTTGGAAACCGAAGGGCTACATGAAGCCGTGCGTCTCGCCCTCGCTGAGCGGTTCACGCACCTCAAGACGTATGTACAGCGCACGCTGGAGAACGCCACCTTCCGCGACGAGCTGGAAGCCTCGGTGCTCACCAAGACGCTCACGCCTGTACCGCTCTACCTTGGCTACGGCGACCTCACCAAGCGCCTGAGCGCGCTGGCCACGGCCCCGTCGTCAGCGCCGCGCTTCACTCAGACTCTCGTGAAGGCGGTAGCCTAGCATGCGCAGGTCGGCCGTGTTGGCCTGGATGACGGCGTACAGGTAGGCGTAGACGTCGTACCGTGTTGCCTCCAGATCAAGCGTGCGCGTCCACTCGGCCTCTGGGATTGCTGCCACGAACTGCACGAAGCGAGCGCGCTCGTCTTGCACAGCGGTCAGGATGGCGTCGATGGATACGGCGTTCCAGTTGCGGCGGGCCAGCATGGCAGCCTGATCCACTGCATCTACGCGCGGCGTGTCTTCTGCGAGCAGCCGCTCCAAGCGCGGCCGATGCACATCGGCGTCTTGCTGGGCGATCCAGCCATACAGCTCCTTGATGCTATGGTCGTCAGGCAGCGGCCGGCCGGACAGCAAGGGCTCCGGCACCACCTTCACGATCTGGCGCAGCGCCTCCACCTCATCGCCGAGGTAGGCGAGTTGATCGATCAGCGCGGCGCGGCGTTGGGCAAGAGCAGGCATGGACACAGCAGGCTACAGCAGGCTTGTCGGGGACGGGGTGCCGCATACGCTCAGGACGGGCCACACGTTCAGCTCATCAAGCCGCTAGCCGCTGCACGGTCGCCGCCGCGGGCGTCTTGAACTGAGCCACCTGCTGGCGGAGTACGTCCGTAAGCTGATCCACGCGGTCGGCCGTCTCGGCGATGCGCACTACCTCACGGGTGGAGGCCTCGACTTCGTCCGTCATCTGCTCGATGCCGTCGCTGATCTGCGCGCTCTGGCCAGACTGCTGCTCGGCGCTCTCGGCGATGGTGTTCACGCCAGCAAGCACGGCCTCGGTGGACGGGATGATACGTGCCAGCGCCGCCCCTGCTTGGTCCGAGAGGCGTAGCACCGCCTCCACATCGCTGTTGCCGCTTTGCACGGCGGCTGTGGTCTGGTCGACCTCGGCCTGGATGGTCTGGATGAGCTCACCGATCTCGCGGGTGGCGTCTGACGTGCGGACGGAAAGCTTGCGCATCTCGTCGGCCACGATGGAGAAGCCCCGGCCGTGCTCGCCCGCACGGGCCGCCTCGATGGAGGCGTTGAGCGCGAGCAGGTTGCTCTGGTCGGCGATGTCGGCGATGACGGTAGCGATGGCCCCCACGGCCTCGCTGCGCGTGCGGAGGGCGCCCACGGCTTCGGTGGTGTTCTGCACCATGCTGGAAAGGCGCGTCATGCGATCGAGCGTCATGCCAATAATAGCGTCGCTCTCGCGTGCTGCAGCACCGCTGTCTTCAGCCACGCTGGCCACGCGCCCGGCCTCGTCAGCGCTGCCCTGGATGGACTCGGCCATCATCTGCACGGACTGCCGCACCCCACGTGCGCGGCGGGCTTGCTGCTCGGCCTGTTGGGCAAGCGCGTTGGCTGCCCCCCGGATGGCGGTCGTCGCCTCCGACGCTTGGTGGACGGCCTGCGTCACCTGCTGCAGCACGCTGGCCATCTGCGCCACCGAGGCGTTGAATCCGCGATACAGCACGCCAATCTCATCGTCCTGGTTCACTTCGAGATGCACCGTTAGATCGCCTTGGGCGAGGCGATGCATCTCTTCCACCACACGATCGACGCTGCCGGCCAGGTAGGCTTTCTGGCTCTCGATAGCGGCCATCGCTTCTTCGACAGCTGCCTTCTCACCCTCTAGTTCACGGGAGAGCTTCTGCGCGCATGCGGCGGCCTGCTCAGCCTCCGCTTGAGCGGCACTGGCCGCATCCAACGCCCGGGTTTTGCCCACGAATGCTAGCACGCTCATCACCGTGACCGCCAGGGTGATCCCGATCATATCGGTGAAGAACACGCCGGGAGCCTCGTCCGCACTAACCATAGACGGTAGAGCGTAGTCGGCCAGCAACAATCCATAGAACATCGCAAAGACAGCGAGCGTGAGACTGCCCCACATCCATCCGGCACGCGGCCCCGCCACCAGCGTCGCTGCCAGCGGGCAGGCGAGCAACCAGGCCAAGGAGGCGGCTCCTGCAATGGTGAATCCGCCAGCCAGCCAGGCCTTGTACACCAGCAAGCCAAATAGCGTGGCCGCAAACACATGCGTACTCAGGCTGAGGCGTTCCGTACGGCGGTAGATCCACGGCACCGCAGCGAAGCCCACGCCCTGCAGCACCGCCACCGACGCCTGTAGGTTGGCCCCTGCTATGAAATGACCCACCGCGTAGAGCGGACTGGTCACCGCCATAAACAGGGTCATCCCCATCAGCAGGCGGGCTCGGTAGAAGAGGTCGGGGTTGGCCTGTACGGAGGCCGGAAGAAAGCGATCAATGACGCCCAAGAGACGGGTTTTCATGCGGGATAGGCTCGCGTAGACTACAAAACCAGGGCTTAGAGCATCGGCCAAAAGCGAGCGAGCTTTAGCACGGAGGGCTATGCATCGGCGTGCACAGCCCTCCGGCACCTTGGCCTCTTTGCGCGGATCTATCGGGCAACCCCTTCGAGGCAGCACGCACGATCCACGACCAGGTGATCAGAAGCCGAACTTCCCGTTCTGATGCTTCCACGCCGACTTGGGCGCAATCGGCTCGATCACATCCCAATGTTCTACAATCAAGCCGTCCTCCAGGCGAAACAGGTCGTAGAATGAGGTAGCCTCGCCTTTCCCGAACACCCCTTCGCTGATCGCCAGCACGAAGCTGCCTTGGCCGAGCACCTTGTGCAAGGTTTTGTACTCCATCACCAAGCCGTGGGCTGCGAACTGCTGCATGGCGGCGCCGAAGCCCTCGAGCCCATCGGCCACCTGCGGGTTGTGCTGGTGGTAGGTGGTGGTGCTGATGAAGGTGGTGATCTGGTCGGCCTGCCCGTTGAGCAAGACACGCTCCACGAAGTCGCGGACGATAGCCTTGTTGGTGTCTGTGCGGTCGAGATCGGTGGCTTGGGTGGGGCCATCGAGCTGGGTCCGACCGCTGGGGTTGGGCGGCGTCACCTCAATCAGGTTGTCCCAGTGCTCCACGATCAGACCGTCTTCGAACCGAAACACGTCGAAACCCACTTTCGGGCCGAAGAAGTCGTAGTCCGTGTGCGTGAAGACAAAGTCGCCATCTTCGAAGGCTCGCACGACCTTCGCCTTGAAGCCGCCCTCCGGCTGATGCTGGAGCACCTCGCCGAAGCCTGCCAGGCCGTCGGCTACGCCGAGGTTGTGCTGGATATACGTTGTTGGGTTGATGTAGCCTACAGGTGCAGGGTCGCCCGTTTCCAGGCTTTCGAGAAGCGCAACAGCTTTGGCTTTGTTGGTGATAGACATATCGTTGATACCGCGTTGAGGCATGTGAGTAGGAACCGTTCAAAGCTCCTCCATGCTCTATCACAGTACAAGATGGATGCCGCGCTCTCTATGATGGATCTATAACCCTGGCACCTCTTTGAGCCCACGGCGGAATTGACCGGGTGTCTGCCGGGTCTGGCGCTTGAAGAACTGGACGAGGTTGGTCGGCTCGTCGAAGCCCACAGCGTAGCTTAGCTCTTTCACCGAAAGCGTCGTACTCGCCAGGTACCGCTTGACTTCCGTCGCCACGACATGATCGATGAACTGCTTCGCCGTCTTCGCGACAACAGCCTTGCACACATCGTTGAGATGCTTGTACGAAATACCGATCTGCTGTGCGTAATCGCGCGCGTTGCGTGTGTTGGCGTAGTTATGCTCCAGCAAGGTTCTGAACTGGTTGAAAAGACTCAGCCATTCGGGCCGGGCCTGCTGCACTGCGCTACGGTGCTTGACCCGCTCTGCCCGCAGGAGTAGCAGGTGAAGCAGCGTACGCAGGATCTCACTCTTGGCAAAATCGTCGGTGCCCTGGTACTCGTCATATATCTGGGTCGTCAAGCCGAGCAGGTGTCTCGTGGCCTCATCCTCTACATAGATCACGGGACTTCCGAGATGATAATTATATAACCCTAGATCAGGAAGGTGCTTGGATATAACCGTGTGGTTGGCGAGGAAGGCCTCGGTGAAGAGGATGATATGCCCCTGGCTGTCGGGCTTTCGCTCAAACGCTTGAACTTGATGCTTCGCGATGAAGAGCAGGCTGCCGGGCTGATAGGCGTGGGGCTGGAAGTCGATGTAGTGCTGGCCGCGTCCCGATGTGATCGCCAGGATCAAGAAGAACGACACGCGGTGCGGGCTGAACGGATCGTGATGCTGCACCGATGGGAGGCGGTGGTAGAACTCGCGGAGCGTGAGCACCTCGACGTAGGGCAAGCTAGAGGGCGGCTCGCGGAAGGTGATCTCAGGTATCGCTGTCATCTACGCCTCGCGCTTGGTCAGCATGAACGGCAGAATGCCGCCCAAGACCACGATGGAGGTCAAGCCCAGCCGCATCGTGATGGCTTCATTGAGCAGCAGCGCGCCGCCCAGCGCGACGGCCCCTGCACACACCCGCACCGTCGTGAAGCTCGCCGCCCCCATGTGCCCTGAGGCCAACGCTTCTCGGCCAAGCAGCACGTTAGCGGCGAAGGCCAGCATCGCGGCGGTGGTCAGGAACGCCAACCGCACCGTTGAATGTGTTGCCATCAACGCCACAGGCAGGAAAGGGAAAGGGCGGACAACATAGACGCCGCTTGCCATCAAGGCAAGCTACCCAACGGCCTGCTCACCCGCCATACGAGGCCCAATTCGGCGTTTTACGATTCGTGTTTCCGGTAAAATCAGCGCTGAGTGTTTGTGAAGATCTTGGACGCTCCGAGGGCAAATCATAATTTAGATTAAATACAAGCACTGTAATTCGATGGACTTGCAGTGCTTTTTGCATGTAACACCACTTCCTGATACATATCGATGTCCCACAGCAAAACCCTCTTCGCTGCACTGTTGATGCTGCTCCTGGGTGCTAGCCAAGCCCTCGCCCAGACGGGTACCCTCACCGGGCGTGTTACCGATGCGGGCAGCGGCCAGCTCCTTCCTGGCGCCACTGTCCGCATCGATGGCACGCAGCTCGGCGCCGCCACCGACGCCTTCGGCAAGTTCACCATCCGCGCTGTGCCCGCTGGCTCCGTGACGCTCGTCGCCTCGTTCGTCGGCTACAACGACGCGCAGGCCACGGCCACCGTTGAGGCAGGGCAGTCGGTCTACGTCGAGTTGGCGTTGGCCGAGAACACAGCGCAGCTGGCTGAGGTGGTGGTGAAGAGCGAGAAGTTCGTGCGCAACCTCCAGGAAACGCAGACCAGCGTGGGCGTCGTCTCCGACGAGGTCATCCGGGCCATCCCGATCCGCGACTGGGAAGACGCCACCCTGCTCTTGGGCAACGTCTCCACATCGGGCGGCGGCACCTTCAACATCCGTGGCATCCCCAACACGGGCCTCGGCGGCGGCGGCGCGCCTACCGCAGCGCTCTACGTGGACGGCGTGCAGCAGGGCACGTTCACCACATCGCGCACGATCCGCGGCGCGTGGGACCTGGAGTCGGTAGAGGTCTTCCGTGGGCCGCAGTCCACGCTCTCGGGCCGTAACTCGCTCGCGGGCGCCGTCTACTTACGCTCGGCAGCCCCCTCCTTCAACTGGGGCGCCGCAGCCCGCATACGAGGCGGCAGCCAAGAGGCCCTCGAAGGCGCGTTTATGGTGACGGGGCCGCTCATCAAGGATCAGCTGGCCTTCCGCATCTCGGGCGAGGCCGGGAGTGACGACCGCGAGATCGACTACGTCAACCTGGACGCCAGCGCCGATGGGTTTGGCCGTACCAACACGCGCGTCATGCGCAACATCAAGAGCCGCCTGCTCTGGACGCCGAAGGCGGTGCCTAGCCTCTCGGTGCTGGCCAACTACACCTACGGCTTCGACCGTCCCATCGGGTTCCAGGGCGTCAGCGGCGTGGTTGAGAATGACGGCAGCTTCGACTACAGCGAACGCCAGAGCCTAGCGCCCAACGCCATCTTCGACGAGACGACGCTGCACAACTCGTCGCTGGAGATCACCTACGGGCTCGGCTCGGCGCTCACGCTGACGGCGCTCACCGGCGCGGTCTTCTCCGACTACAGCATCGACGGGCTCACCTACCAGACCACCAACCCGAACATCATCGTCCCCATCTCGCAGCGCTCGATGACCGATGAGTTCACCATCACGCAGGAGCTGCGCCTCAACTACGAGACGGACCGCACGCAGGCCGTCTTCGGCGGCTACTACGGGCGCTTCGCCTACGACCGCAGCCGCAACGACTTCGGCGACGCCTACTACCTGGCGCAGCCGCAGCTGGTGAGCAACGACCTCATCCTGAGCATCCTCCAAGGGCAGCCGCTGCCCGTCTTCGGGATCATCTTCGACTCACAGGGCGGCGACGACAGCGACAGCGAGAACATCGCGGTCTTCGGCGAGGTCAACCACGAGGTGGTGGACGGGCTGACGGTGACGGTGGGGCTGCGCTACGACAACGAAACGCTGGAGCGTTCCACCTTCAACGACAGCATCGGCGCCAACTTCGAGGGCGTGGAAGGCACGCCGTTCAGCAACCCGCTCCTGGAGGCGCAAATCGTGGGGCTGCTCCTGGCCACGATCAACACCGAAGACCAGGAGATCGACACGGAGTACGAGGCGCTGCTGCCGAAGATCGGGCTGACCTATGACCTGACGAAGGACGCCTCGATTGGCGCCACGGTGCAGCGCGGCTACCGGGCGGGGGGCGCGCAGACGCTCACCATCGGCGAAGTCAACCAGTTCGACCCCGAGTTCACGTGGAACTACGAGCTGTCCTTGCGTAGCCGCTGGCTCAATGGCCGCTTGGTGGCTAACGCCAACGTGTACTACACCGACTGGACGGACCAGCAGATCTCGGTGCCCATCCCGGAGAACATTGCCTTCTTCCGCACAGAGAACGCCGGAGCGTCTACGCTTTACGGCGGCGAGATCGAGATCCGCGCCATCCCCACGGACGGCCTCTCGCTGTTCACCTCGCTGGGGCTCTCGGTCTCTGAGTTCGACGAGTTCGTGTCCGACGGCCGCGACCTAGCTGGCTTCGAGTTCCCCGGCGCGCCCGCTGGCACGTTCGCCGTGGGCGGCATCTACGACGCGGGCACGGGGCCCTTCCTGGCCGCCAGCCTGAGCTACGTGGGCGAGCACTACTCGCAGGTGGGCAGCATCGGCGAGAGCGGCCGCCTCTCCAACGACCCCGTGCTGCGCTCGGGCGACTATGCCATCGTGGACGCCCAGGTCGGCTACGCCTTCGCCGTGCAGGGCACCGAGGTGAAGGTGACCGGATTCGCCCGCAACCTGCTTGACACCGTGGCCCGCGAGACCGTCGCCTACGACACGTTCGGGCTGCCCAGCGCCACGCTGCGCATGCCCCGCGTGATCGGCCTCAGCCTCGACGTCGAGCTGTAGGTCAGCCCCTCACGCCAGCCCCCCCGGGGCAGGGCGAGCCCTCCTCCTGCCCCGGTGCCTTCTACCGCTTCGATACTCCACCGAGTGTAGCGTTATGCCTCAGACCCAACCCCTCCTCGCGGCAGTGCTCCTGCTGCTCATGGGCACCAGCCCAGCCCTCGCGCAGACCACCGGCACCCTCACCGGCCGCGTTACCGATGCGGGCAGCGGCCAGCTCCTGCCCGGCGCCACCGTCCGCATCGACGGCACGCAGCTCGGCGCCGCCACCGACGCCTTCGGCAAGTTCACCATCCGCGCGGTGCCTGCTGGGCAGGTGACGCTCGTCGCCTCCTTCATCGGCTACAACGACGCGCAGGCCACGGCTACGGTCGAGGCGGGGCAGTCGGTCTACGTGGAGCTGGCGTTGGCCGAGAACACGGCGCAGCTGGCTGAGGTGGTGGTGAAGAGCGAGAAGTTCGTGCGCAACCTCCAAGAGACGCAGACCAGCGTCAACGTGGTGGGGGCGGCGGAGCTTGAGGCCATCCCCGTGCGCGACTGGGAAGACGCCACGCGGCTGGTGGGCAACCTGTCCACGAGCGGCAACGGCGTCTTCACCATCCGTGGCATCCCCAACACGGGCGTAGGCGGCGGCAGCGGGCCCACGGCAGCACTCTACGTGGACGGCGTGCAGCAGGGACGCTTCGGCACGTTCCGCACGATCCGCGGCGCGTGGGATCTCGAAGCCGTCGAGGTCTTCCGCGGCCCGCAGTCCACGCTCTCGGGCCGCAACTCGCTCGCGGGGGCGGTCTACCTGCGCTCGGCGGCGCCTTCGTTTGAATGGGGCGGCGCGGCACGCGTGCGCGGAGGCAGCCAAGACGCCATCGAAGGGGCGTTCATGGTGACCGGACCGCTCATCGACGATCAGCTGGCGTTTCGCATCTCGGGCGAGCTGGGTACACAGGACGAAGGCTTCCGCTACGCCAACGTCTCATCTGACGACCCCGACTTTGCCCGCACCACCCAGGTGGACCAGCGCAACCTCAAGAGCCGCCTGCTCTGGACGCCGAAGGCGCTGCCGGGCTTCTCGCTGCTGGCGAGCTACACCTACGCCTTCGACCGCCCCGGCAACCCCATCGTGACGGCCACGGCTGGCACCGTTGACGACCCCGACTTCAGCGCCCGCGAGAACCTCGGGCCGATCGCGTTCTATGACGAGACGTACCACCACAGCTCATCGCTGGAGGCCAGCTACGAGGTCTCTCCCGCCCTCACGCTCACCTCGCTGACAGCCTACTCGGCGATGGACCTCGCCACCGACGGGCTTCGCTTCCAGACGAGCGATCCCAACTTGAGGGTACCCTCCTCGCAGGCCTCCGACATCGACGAAACGACGCTCACGCAGGAGCTGCGCCTCAACTACGAGACGGACCGCACGCGTGCGGTCTTCGGCGGCTACTTCGGGCGCTTCTACACCGACCGCCTCAACAACGACTTCGGTGACATTTTTGCGCTGGCCGAGGCGCCGCTGGCCGATTTCTTTGGCGGCCCCGTCCCCCCGTTTGGCATCATCTACAGCGCTACGGCGGTGGAGGAGACCGAAGCCATCAACGTAGCGGCGTTCGGCGAGGTCAACTACGAGGTAGTGGATGGGCTGACGCTCACGGCGGGGCTGCGCTACGACAACGAAGACTTTGAAAGCTCGATCACTATCACCGACCTTGGCGTCACGTTCGAGAACACACCCGATTTCGTCGAGCCGTTCGAGCCGCTCATGGAGACGCTGCTGCTGTCTGAGGTAGGTGCCGCCGACGAGGCCGTGGGCACCACCTTCAGCGCGTGGCTGCCCAAGGTGGGCCTCACGTACGACCTCACCCGCGACGCCTCGGTGGGTGTGACCGTGCAGCGCGGCTACCGTGCGGGCGGGGCCTTCTCGGTGGTCGGCGCAGGCTTGAACTCGTACGCCCCCGAGTACACGTGGAACTACGAGATCGCCCTGCGCAGCCGCTGGCTGAACGGCCGCCTGCTTGCTAACGCCAACGTGTTCTACACCGACTGGCGCGACCAGCAGGTCACCGTCCCCTTCGCCGACAACCCCGCCTTCTTCGAGACGATCAATGCGGGTGCCTCCACGCTCTACGGCGGCGAGATCGAGCTGCGCGCTGTGCCCACCAACGGGCTGACGCTCTACGGCTCGCTGGGACTGACCGAGTCTGAGTTCGACACGTTCGTGCGCCCTGAGCGCGTGGTAGACCAACGCGATGGATCAGCTGTGACGATCGACCGCGACCTCTCGGGGCTGCAGTTCCCCGGCGCGCCCAACACAACGCTCGCGTTCGGCGCCATCCTGGACCGCGGCACCGGGCCGTTCTTAGGCCTCAACATCAACTACACGGGCGAAAACTACACGCAAGTAGGTACCCGGCCCGGCGACCAGGCGATCGTCGAGAACCCGTCGGTGGCCATCGAGAACGACGAACGCCTGCGCGCGGGCGACTACTGGATGTTCGACGGGCAGGTGGGCTACGTGTTGGGCGTGCGTGGTACCGAGGTGCGCCTGACCGCGTTCGCGCGCAACGTGTTCGACACGCTCGTGACCGACCGCCGCTTCATCAACATCGCGGGCGGCATCGACGCCAACATCCGCGAGGCGCGGGTGCTCGGCTTAAGCCTCGAAGTCAGACTCTAGCGGCCCTCCCCTCATGCTCGGAATCGTGTACATCTTGCTTGCGGCGGCCGCCTACGGGGCGTTCTACCTCGGCGCGCCCGGTCGCCAGTCCAAGGCCATCGGCTCGCCGCGCGCGCTGCTCGTCGCGGGCGTGGTGCTGACCGCCGCCGCCCTCGCCGTATCGATCATCGCCACGCAGTCGGCGGTGGGGCCGGTGCTGGTGCTGACGGTGATGATGGCCGTAGGAACGACGCTGGCTATTGCGGGGCCGTTTGTGCTGCCCGAGGCCGAGCAAGCCACGGAGCGCACCCGGAAGCCGCGCACCAAGCGTCCTCCCGCCATCGGGCCACCAGCCGCTGGATTCGCCCCCTCGACAAGCCTTCCTGCAGGCAAACCCGCCATCGGGCCACCAGGAAGCCGTGCGGCGGGCAATCCGCCGCCGGGCAACCCTGCCGTGGAACCGCCGGGCAACCGCCCACCGGGGGTGTCCGCAAGAAAACCTGGAGCGAGCACGCCCGTAGCAGGATCGCCGCCGCCCTCCTCGGCATCCAAACCGAAGCCTCCCCCCACCCGTCCGCCGTCGTCCTAGGCGGATCGTCCTGTCAGCGCTATGAAACACGATTGGACCCGCGGTGAAGCGTGGGGCAAAACGACAGCCGCCTTTCTGGGCGGCTTCTTTGGCTTTATCCTGTTCGGGCTGGCCATCGGCACCGTCCTCCCCGATCTCGGCGTGCCTATCGGCATCGCTGTGGCCATCAGCGTCGCCGTCTCGGTGCCCGTATGGACGGGCTTCGTCGTGTGGGCAGTGCTGGCGCCGAGCGGGCGCGGCGCCTGGCTGCGCGTAGGCGGCACATCCCTGGTCCTGGCTGGCGTCACCGCCCTCGCCTACTTCATCTAGCCGCCTGATGGAAACCCTCAGCCGCCCTACACGGACTGCCAAGCCCCAGCGCACGTCCTCCACCCCCCCGCCCTCGCCTAAGAAGAGCGGCAAGCTGGTGGGGCCGCGCGCGTTCAAGCTGCTGTGGGATACGCACTCGGTCACGGGCATCATCATCGGCCTCGGGCTCTTCATCATTTTCTACGCGGGCGCCTTCGCGCTCTACCGTGCCGAACTCCACGCCTGGGCCGACCCGGCGCTGCGTGCCAGCGAGACGCGGCTCACCGCCGATGAAGTCATCGCGCCCTTCTTCGCCGAGGCCCCGCCGTCCCCGGGTACCGATGTCCAGATCACGTACCCGTACCACGAGCGGTCGTACTACTACGTGCGCTACCAGACGCCCGAGGGCGACACGACGCGCGTGGTGCAGGCGCTCGTCAACGCCGAGACGGGTGCGTCCTTCGATGTGCCTGTGGGCGAAACGCTCGGGCGGAGCGCGCTCTCCGAGCTGCTGTACCGCCTCCACTTCTTCTACCAAGCCGGGTTTTGGGGGCAGCTCATTGCGGGCTTGGTGGCGGTGTTCTTCCTGTTGACGGTCGTCAGCGGCGTGCTGATCCACCTGCGCAAGCTGCCCAAGGACTGGCACACGTTCCGGCCCAAGGTAAAGCTGCGCTCGGCGCTGGCCGACGCCCACACCGTCCTTGGCCTGATCGGGCTGCCCTTCGCGGCGATGTATGCCATCACAGGCGCGTTCTTGGCGCTGCTCGTCATCCTGCTGGCGCCCACGGTTATCGTCGTCTTCGGGGGCGATCAGGAGGCCGCGTTCAACTTGGTCTATGACCTGAAGATGCCCGAGCACGAGCCCACTGGCGTGCCCGCCGAGATGCTGTCGTTTGCCGAGTACGAGGCGGCGCTGCCCGACAGCTGGGGCGACGGCACCGTAGAGACCACGCTCATCATCGTACACGGCTACGGCGACGAGAACGCCATCGCCGACGTCTACGGCGACGCCACGAACACCATCACGGCGGCGCCGCGCGCCATCCTGAAGGGCTCCACCGCCGAGCTGCTGGTCGCCAACAACCCGACGAAGGCGACGCCGCTGGGCGGCACCACGTCGGCGATCACCAACCTGCACTATGCACGCCTCGGCACGTGGGCGCCGCTGGCCAAGGTGCTCTACTTCCTGCTCGCGCTGGCTACCGCCGCCGTCATCCTCACGGGCAACATCCTGTGGGTGCTCGTGCGGCGGCCCAAGGACCCGCGTGCCACGCCGAAGCTGCACCGCTTCCTGGCTCGCCTCACCATCGGCGTAGGGTGTGGGCTCGTCTTGGCTGTGCCCATCCTCTTCCTGACCACCCAACTGCTGCCCATCGATATGGACGGGCTCAAGACGTGGGAGAACCGCGTGTTCTTCGGCGTGTGGGCGGCGCTTCTTGCAGCGGCCTTCGCAGGGCCGACGGCGATCTGGGCGGCGCGGTGGCAGCTGTGGGCGGCAGGCGTGCTCAGCCTGCTGGTGCCCCTCGCGAGCGGCGCGCTCGGCGGAACGTGGCCGTGGATCGCGGCCAGCAACGGCTGGTGGGGCATCCTGACCATCGACGTTGGCTTCGTGCTGATGGGCCTCGCGCTCCTCTGGACCGCCAGACGCCTCCGCCCCGATGCGCTCACGCTCGCCCCCTCAGGCGATGGTGATGGCGCCGCCATTGCCGCACCCCTTGCGCCTCATCCTGCCGTCTCATCTTAACGCTGTTTGCCGTATTCCGATGGAAACGCCGACTCGTTCTACGACTAGCCGACGCGCACCTGCGCCAGCCAAGGCCCCCAACCCCGCACCCAAGGCGGCGGCTCAGAAAAAGAGCGGCAAGCTGGTGGGGCCGGGCGCGTTCAAGCTGCTGTGGGACGCCCACTCGGTCGTCGGCGTCTTCATCGGCCTGGGGCTCTTCGTCATCTTCTACGCGGGCGCCTTCGCGCTCTACCGGGGCGAACTCCACGCCTGGGCCGACCCGGCCATCCGCTCCGCGGAGATCAACCTCACGATGGACGAGGTGGTGGCGCCCCTCTTCGCCGAGGCACCGCCGGCACCCGGCACCGACGTGTCGGTCAAGTGGCCGATGCGGGAGCGGCTGTTCTACTTCATCCGCTACGCGACCGCCGAGGGCGACTCGACGCGGATCGTGCAGGCCGTCGTCAACCCCACCACGGGCGAGCGCATCAGCCCCGACCGCAGGACGCGCTTCTCGCGCAGCACGCTCTCCGAAATCCTCTACCGCCTCCACTTCTTCGGGCAGGCCGGGTTCTGGGGCGAGGTGATCGCGGGCTTCATCGCGCTCTTCTTGCTCTTCGCCGTGGTGAGCGGGGTACTAATCCACCTGCGCAAGCTGCCCAAGGACTGGCACACGTTCCGTCCCAAGACGAAGCTGCGCGCCAGCCTGGCCGATGCCCACACTGTGCTTGGGCTGATCGGGCTGCCATTCGCCGCGATGTATGCGATCTCCGGCGTCTTTCTGGCGCTGCTCGTCATCATCCTGGGGCCGGCCGTGCTCGTGGTGTTCGAGGGCGACCCGGCCAAAGCTGAGGCGTTGGCCGCTGGCTTCGACATGCCGCCGCACGAAGCCTCGGGCGAGCCCGCCGAGATGCTGTCGTTCGCCGCGTACCAAACCCTGCTCCCAGAGAGCTGGGAGGGCGTCGCGTACCCGACGGTGATGCGCGTGCACAACTGGGGCGATGCCAACGCCATCGTCCAGGTCTTCGCCGACAACACGCCCACCGCGCCGTCGCTCACCGCCGGGCCACAGGCCATCTTGCGCGCCACCACGGGCGAGATCCTGGCTGCAAACGACCCCGCCGTGGGCACAGCGCTCGGCGGGACGACGACCGCGCTCGTCAACCTGCACTATGCGCGGATGGGACCGGGCACGCCGCTGGCCAAGATCCTCTACTTCTTCCTGGCCATCGCCACCGCCGCCGTCATCCTCACGGGCAACGTGCTGTGGGTGCTCGTCCGGCGGCCCAAAGACCCGCGCGCCACACCCAAGCTGCACCGCTTCCTCGCCCGGCTGACGATCGGCGTGGGTTGCGGGCTGGTGCTGGCCGTGCCCGTGCTGTTCCTCACGACGGCGCTGCTGCCCAAGGACCTGGCGAGCCTGCCGATGTGGGAAAACATCGCACTCTTCGGCACGTGGGGCGTGCTGCTCGCGGCCTCATTCGCCGGACCCTCGGCGGTGTGGGCGGCGCGCTGGCAGCTGGGCCTCGCAGGCGTGCTCAGCCTGTTGGTACCGCTGGCCAACGGCGCGCTCACGGGCGCCTGGCTGTGGGTCTCGGCCTCCGAAGGGTCGTGGGCGCTCTTCACCGTAGACACGGGCTTCCTGCTGATGGGCCTCATGCTCATCTGGATCGCCCGGCGGCTCAAGCCCGACGCGCACAACCTCGCCGCCTCGGGCGATGGTCTGGCCGCAGCGCCACCCGCTGTCGTGCCCAGCCCGGCTGCCTAGCTCCTGCTCAGTACTTGACGACGGGCAGGTGGCTGGTGCCACTCGACGTCGTGACGCATACGATGTAGAGCCCAGGCGCGGCCTCGCCCAGATCGACTGAGGATACGTTGACGCCTTGCGTGACTCGGACGCCCGTCACCGTGTACACGGCCACATCGGCGGGCTGGCTCAGGTACAGCATGTTGCCCGCGAGCGGGTTGGGATAGACCGTCACCTCCGCCTCTTCTGCGCGAGGCGTTTCGACCTGCGTCGCGCTGCGGTCAGCGAAGGCGGGCGCTAGCGGCTGCAGAGGCGTACCGCCGCCGCCGATGCTCGTTGCGCTGTTGTTAGTGACGACATGCAGAGCTTGCATCAGCCGGTTGATCTCGTCGCGCCACCGCGTGCTTTTCATGCTGAAGCCGTAGGCCTGCTCGAACTCGATCTCGGCATCGCGCTCCACGATGAGGTCCCAGACGTCCCACGCGGCATCTTCAGTGAAGTAGACGCCGTAGTTCTGCATCGCGAAGAAGAGCTTACGGCCCGCTTCGGTCTGCAACCCGAGCGAGGTCTCGGTGACGCCGGGCGGGATGGCGAGTAGCGTGCCCATGACGAGGTTCGGGTCGGTGCCTCGGTAGCCGCCGGGCGCATAGTTGTCCGCGCTGCGGGCGGGCCACTTGAAGCCCGGCAGATCGTTCGAGTAGTAGCAGTCGCGCTCGCACCACGGGTTGACCTTGATCGCATGGCGGATCGGCGCGCTGCCCACCAGTTCACCCATCCGCAGCGTACCGCCCAGCGCCGACATCCCCGAGGCGCCCTGCCCACCACCATTGAGGCCATCGCCGCGCAGGCTTTGCCGCTTTTGGTTGTTGGGCCACTTCATCCACTCGGGCAGGTAGAACGCCCCGCCTGCCACGCAGCGCGACACCAGAGAGCCTTCAAAGACGGTGTCGGAGTCGGGGAGGCGGAAGGCGAAGTTGCTGTTGGGCGTGAGGCCGTACGGGCTGTTGCCTGCATCCGGCACCAGCCAGTCGTCCGGGATGTTGAGGGTGATGCCGATGTTCTCGGTGCCGTTGCACCGGCCGGGGCCAAACGCCGTCGTGCCCAGCGCAGAGCGGAGCGGGTCGCTGGCGTTCAGCTCCATGATGTGCTGCGTGTCAACGCCCACGTTGGCGGCGGCGCGCAGGTTGGCGGGTTCGTAGACCGCGTCATCGCCAATCGGGTGGTTCCAGATCGAGGTGGGCGTGAACGGCCACAGCCACGCGTCGCGCGTGCCCGGCAGCACCTCCTGCGCTGACGCCACAGGCACGAGGCTTGTGAGCGCGACGACCACGGCGGCGAGCCGCCGCACGCTAGTCAGGTATGAAGGGACTATCCACGAATGGCGGCGAGTTCTCTGGGTCATGAGCGGCGAACAGGACAACAACACGAGCGGTCCCACACAATAGGCGAAACGCCTGCACAACCTCAAGTCCAGCCGCTCTACCGCAGGTAATCCAGCAGCGAGACGCGCATGGTCTGGGCGCTCACCTGGAGGGCGGCTTGCAGACCCGTTTGGGCGCGCTGAAATTCGGTGATGACCTCGGCGTAGTCGGCGTCTTGCAGGGCCGAGCGCTGCTCCTCCAAGCTCAGGTTGGCGCTGGAGAGCTGGCTGTAGGCGGTATTCAGGCGGTTGGCCACGCTGCCCACCTCGGCGCCCCTGCTCACCACATGGTCGCGGGCGGTGGTGAGCTGCTCGATGGCGACGTCCATGTTGCCGCCTGCACGGAGCGTGTCGATGGCGCCTTGCATGGCCTCGATGACGGTGAAGCCTGCGCCCGTATCGTTGACCTGGGCGCCCGTCACGCCGATGTCGAGTGTCACGCCCGGGCCGATCTGGCGGGTGCGCGTGCCGTTGTTGCCTTGGTAGGCCATCCCGGCGCCCGTGTCTTCAAACGGCTGCGTGCGCGAGGCGGTGCCTGCGAAGAGGTAGTTCGGCCCCACCTTCACGTTCATTAGGTCGATGACGTCGCTGTAGATGGCTTCCAATGCCGTTGCCCCGGCTTCCCGCGCATCGGGATCGACGGTGGCGTTGGCGTACTGGATGCTGCGCTCGTAGACCTCGGTGAGGCGGTCGGCGATGGTGTTGAGGTGGTCCTGCGTGTGGTTGACCCATAGCTGCGCCGACTCGATGGAGCGCTGGTACTGGCCGTAGCGCGCCTGAAGCACCTCGGTCTTCTCGCCCAGCGCGTAACTCGCCGCATCGTCGGAGGCACGGTTGTAGGTCTTACCGCTGGTGAGCTGCTCCTGCAGCCGCGCCACGTCGTTGTGCCGTGCGCCAAGCGCTTGGTCGATGTAGGCCCGCTGGAGGCTGAGCTGTCGCGTGTGTGGGGAGAGGCGCATGTGTGGGTCTCAAGTCGAAGGTCGGAAGGTCAAAAGTCCAGCGACCTGTGGAGGGGGTGGGTCTGAGTCTGCCTATGGCGGCGCTTAGATGGCGAGGAGCGTATCGAACATGGACTGAGCGGAGTTCAGGACGCGGGCGGCAGCGCCGTAGGCCTGCTGCAACTGGATGAGGTTGGTCATCTCCTCGTCTATCGAGACGCCCGAGATGCCTTGCTCCATCGCGTCGAGGTGGATCATGGCGTCTTCCTGTTGCACTAGGCGTTCCTGCGCGTGCTCGATCTGGCCGCCGAGGGCCGAGAAGTAGTTGATGGTGAAGTCTTCGGCGGTGTCCGTGCCGCCGTTGAACAGTTCGGCGGAGCGCAGGTCGGCAATCTGCAGGGCGATGGTGTTGTCGCCGGGCGCGTCGGTGGCGTTGGCGATGCCGATGTGGGCGAGGTCGGCCAGGATGTCGGCGTCCAGCGCGATGTTGGCCGCGGTGACGCCCGTCGGGTCGAAGAAGTCGCGGCCGTTGGCGCCGTCCAGGCCGAAGCCCGTCTGGTGCAGGGCGTTGACCTCGGTGACGATAGTGTTGGCGAGGGTGTCGAGCATCGTCCGTGCCCCGGTGAGCCCGTCGCCTAGGAAGCGGACGAGCGCGCCGAGCTGGCCACCGTCGTCCTTCGGCGCAAAGGCCACGCCCGTGTCGCCGAACAAGACCTGCGGCGTGGCGCCCGTGGTGTCGATGCGGAAGGCGGTGACGTCATCGCCCGAGAGTACGTTCATGCCGCCCACGGTGAGGCTGTAGCCGCTGGTCTTCGGCTCGACCTCAACGGGCACGAACTGCCCAAGCTCGCGCACGAGGCGGTCGCGCTCGTCTTCGGCGGCGAGGTCAGGCATGCCCCGCGACCGGGACGCGTCGATGTGGCCGTTGAGGTTGGCGAGGCGATTCAGCAGCTCGTTGGCGTCATCGACCTGATCGGTCAAGCGTGCCATCGACTGGGTCTGCAGCGCTTCAAGCTGGCGGGCGCTGTGGTTGAGCGTGGCGGCCAGCGTCTGGGCTTGACCGCGCACGGTGGCGCGCACGCCGTTGTCGTTCGGATTGTTAGCGAGGTCGTTCCACGCGTTGAAGAACTGGTCGAGGACGGCGTTGATGGAGCCCGTGCCTTCGACCGGCATCACACCTTCGAGTTGCGAGAGCAGCTGCTGCGTCTGGTCGGCGGCGGAGCGGCTGGTGTCGGCATGGCGAGCCGCATCGGCCAGCATGCTGTCGCGCATCCGCTCGAAGCCCGTGACCGAGACGCCCAGGCCATTGAATACGCCGATGGTGCCCGTGTGGACACCAGAGCGGTTGACCGTGTCAGCGCTCAACACGGCGCGACGGCGCGCGTAGCCCTCTACGTTCTCGTTGGCTACGTTCTGCCCCGCTACGTTCATCTGCGCATCGATGGCGCGCAGCGAGCGGCGGCTGATTTCGAAGAGCTGATGGATGCTCATGCCGCGTGGTTGACGATGGAAGATGGAGTCTGCACGTAGCCCGCGCGGCCATGTGCGTTGTAGACGCGCCCCTCGGCCTGCTCGCCGCGCGCCATCGCCATCATCTCTTGGCCCAAGTTGACCGCGTACTGGATCATGAACTCGGCTTGCTCGCCGCGTGCTTCGGTCTGCTTCGCCTGGTCTTTGACGGCGTGCCGCGCCTGGCGTAGCGCCTGCGCTTCGGCCGCATCGTGGCGGCGCACGGCCTCAATCAAGGCGGGCAAGCCCATCGCCGCGTCGAGCCCCACGCCTTCGGCGAGGTCGGCGGTGACGGTGGCGCGGGCCACCTGCTTGCCGCGCAGCACCTGCACCAGCTCGGTGATGCGGATGGTGGCGTCGTCCAGGGCGTCGTGCTGCCGTGCTTTCACGGCGTCGATCTGCGCCCGGAAGGCGGCGTCGAGATGGGTGAGCAGCGTGTGCTCTTCGGTCAAGAGGGCTGTGAGCGTGTGGGCGCTGCGAGCCGTGTGGGGTGCGTCGGATGGCATGGGAAACTACACATGTGGGGTGGCAGGCGCGACCTGGGCATCGGTGGTGGGCATCGGCTCGGGCACTGGCTCATCGCCAGCATCGCGGTAGCCTTGCTGCTTCCACTGCTTCAGCAGCAGCTCGCGCATGTTGAAGGTCCCGTCCTCGACGAGGCGCTGGGTCAGGATATCGGCCAGAACATCCGACTGCATTTCACTCTGGCTCTCAATCCACCCCGGCCCGTTCTCGCCGCTCAGGGAGTTCTT
>JBCDJT010000040.1:0-36152 GCA_038747545.1 Bacteroidota bacterium | reverse complement strand
CGGGTCGTTCTCGTCGATCGGCGGGTCGGCGGCGCTACGGATGAAGATGAGCGCATAGGTGGAGTAGCCGATGAGCACCGTCGTCACGCACAGCATGATGAGGTTGGCCACCTGCATGCGCCGCTGCTGCGTGTAGTAGAGGCCGAAGCAGAGCGCCGCGATGATGGCGAGCACGAACAGCACGGGCACGCCGCTGCGCCCGGCCCAGTCCGGCAGCTTCTGGATGATGACGGGGTAGATCGACAGGAAGATGATGGACGACACCACGCCCGCCACGCCGATACCCACGACGCGCTGCTGCGTCGTCCACTCCTCCTTGTCGAACTCCTCGAAGAAGAAGATCAGCGCGCAGAAGAAGACCGCCAGCAGATTCAGCAGGTGGACGCCGATCGCCAAGCCGAACAGGTAGGCGATCAAGATGAGGTAGCGGTTGGCCGAGAGCCCGAACGGGTGTTGCCCGCCCGAGAGCAGCGCCTCCTCCTGCCGCGCCTGCTCGCTCCACTTCATGATGAGCCACACCACGATGGCGGTGAAGAACATCGAGAAGGCATAGACCTCGGCCTCGACGGCGTTGAACCAGAACGAGTCGGTGACGGCGTACGTCAGCGAGCCAATGACGCCGCCCGCGAGCGCCACGATACGGTCGCCCGTGGTCCACTCAGAGGCCGCGCCCTGCCACTCGCGGACGAGCCGCACGATGATGAGATGCGTCAGGAAGACCGTCAGCGAGCTAGAGAGCACCGACACCATGTTGACCGAGAGCGAGATGTACGCATCGGGCACGAACATGGAGAAGAACCGCCCCACGAGCATGTAGAACGGCGCACCGGGCGGGTGCGACACCTGCAGCTGGTTGGCGATGGCGATGAACTCGCCCGAATCCCAAAACGACGCCGTGGGCGCAACCGTGAGCAGGTAGACTATCGTGGCATACACAAAGACGGCACCTGCTACGATGCGCTCCGTCAACTTCCAATTCATGGACGCAGTGGGGATCCCTTCCTGAGAAAACGGCTGCGCTAACGCGAGATATGCTGGCTTTGATTCTGGCCGAAAGATAGCCAGTATAATGACTCTGTCACCTAGAACTGCATTGATCCTGTACTAACAGTCTTCGGACTCGGAAAGATAAGTTGCAAGCGGAGTACCTTAAGTACCTACTGGATAGAGAAAGGTGATATGCACAAGCTGTGGACTTACATCGTCGGAGCTAGCACTTCGGAAATGGTCGCATGCATGAGAAGACTGGTTGGGGCGGAACCAGATGACATCGATTTAGACCCAACCTTCACGTTTTGGAAGTGGGATTTGAGTAGAGGGCAGGTACAGATTAATCTCGTTCCAAGAACTGACGGGGACATGTTTGAAGTTGAGGCTGAGAGGGGAGTGGTAGAGCAGAGATTCAAGAAGGAACGTAGCCTAGGGCTCGCAGAACGCATTGTGGATAATTGCCCAGGTACGTTTGCACTGGTGGACGATGACCGCTACTGCCACCCCGTTTTTCCACAGTTCGTGCGGGTCACAAGGGACAGGTTAGAGTTGGTGATGTTTGTGGATGCGGAAGATAGTGACGAAGAGGTGATCGATGAGGCCCAGACCATACTCATTTCTTGTCGATTTTGAGTGGCTGGGGGCGTTCTGCATTACTGGTAGTTGTCGCTGAGATGCTATTGAATCGGTGGTCGGCGACGGCGAGGACGGTGGCGTCTTGGTGGAGGCCGTCGATGAACGAGATGCTGCGCGGCGCAGTGAGGGTATCGAAGACGTGTGGCAGGACCTCGTGTAGACGCCCAGTGAAGTTGGTGAGCTGGATTATATCGCCGCTGGTCGCTCTGCTGCTCGGGCTTTGGCAATGCCTGACGGGCTCCACAGGACCATCCGGCACTCGGGAGACGCGCTGGACAAACAGGGTAGCGCTTTGGCGCCGTGCAGGCTTAGATTCCGCAAAAGCTGTGCAGCAACCGACCGCCCATGACACTCTTCGAGAAAATTGCCGCTCGCGAGATCCCCGCCGACATCGTCCACGAGGACGAGCAGTGCTTGGCCTTCCGCGACATCAACCCCGTGGCGCCTACCCACATCCTGATCGTGCCACGCAAGCCCATCCCCACGCTAAACGACCTGACGCCGGAAGACGAGCCGCTGATGGGGCACCTCTTCCTCGTCGCCAAGCGCCTCGCTGCTCAGGAAGGATTGGCTAAGGGCTATCGCACGGTGATCAACTGTGGCGACGAGGGTGGGCAGTCGGTGTACCATATCCACCTGCACCTCATCGGCGGGCGCGCCGTGACGTGGCCTCCGGGATGACGATCATGCGGACACGGCTTTTTGTCGCGATGGCGCTGTTGTGCAGCGCGTGTGGTGGCGATGTGACCTTCACGACCCTCAAGCTAGCGGAGCCCTTCTATGCCGAAGGCGCCGCTGCTGCCGACTTCAACGGGGACGGACACGTGGATGTGGTGGGCGGGCCGTTCTGGTACGAGGGGCCGACCTTTGCGGTGAAGCACGCCTACGAGCAGCCCAACACGTTCAATCCGTTGCAGTACTCCGACCGCTTCTTCTATTTCGACTACGACTTCGACGCCGACGGCTGGGTGGATCTGCTGGCCATCAACGAGCCTGGGAAAGAGGCACGTTGGTACCGCAACCCCGGCCCCGATGGCCAGACCAGCTACTGGGAGCGGTTCGACGTCTTCCAAGACGTAAGCAACGAATCGCCTGCGTTCGTCGATGTGACGGGCGATGGCGTGCCCGAACTCGTCTGCATCCACGCGGGCAACTACGGCTATGCCGAGATCGCCGCGGATCCCAGGCAGCCGTGGACGTTCACGCCGGTCTCCAGCGAGGGCACGTGGACGAGATACACGCACGGCCTCGGCGTGGGCGATGTCAACAGGGACGGGCGGCAGGATATCCTGGCCAAGGAAGGCTGGTGGGCACAGCCCGCTCAGGCCGCCGATACGGTGTGGACGTTCCATCCGGTGCCGTTCGCGGCGTTCGGCGGTGCGCAGATGCTGGTCGATGACGTGGATGCCGATGGCGACAGCGATGTCATCACCAGCTTGCATGCCCACGGCTGGGGGCTGGCGTGGTTCGAGCAGCAGGCCGATGGCAGCTTTGAGCAGCACACGCTCATGGCGGATACCACCGAGGTGGCTACGTACGGCCCAGCCTTCTCGCAGCTGCATGCGCTTGCGCTCGCCGACCTAAACGGCGATGGGCGAAACGACTTCGTCACGGGCAAGCGCTGGTGGGCTCACGGACCTAATCGCGACGCCGATCCCCAAGGTGATGCTGTGGTGTACTGGTGGGAGAACCACCGCCGACCCGATGGCAGCGCCTCGTTCGAGCCCCATCTCATCCACAACGACTCTGGCGTAGGCACCCAAGTCACCGTCCGCGACCTCAACGCCGACGCCAAGCCCGATGTGGTGGTGACGAACAAGAAGGGTACGTTTGTCCATATACAAGAATAGAGCAACAAAGCGTCACTGCGTGGGTCATGGTAGCGTCTTCCTCAACAACGCCACAGAGCTATCATGCGCACGCTGTGTTCTTTCATTGTGGTCTCTACCCTACTTATCGGGTGCGCTGCTGACCGTGCCACGCCGGAGCCTGCCGTACTCACCTTGCACATCGCAGAGCAACTACACCTGGATGGACAGGTTGTAGAGCTAGAGCGACTAGCGACGAAGCTATCCGCATCGGTCGAAGCGCAGCCAACGTACATCATCTATGACGTATCGCCCGAAGCATCAATGGCTGCCTATCAGGAAGCCTTGCGCTATCTGCGCGAAGCTGAGGTAGCAGGCATCCGGGCCGCACAAACCGTCGGCGGCTTTCAGCCCGTCGTGCTTCGTTAGCGCCGCGCCTTGCGCTCCTCGTACAGCAGCGTGCCGCGCTCGTCGAAGAACTGAAAAGTCGCAGAAGCCGTGCCGTCTCCCTCTGGCGCGACGGTAAGCATCAGAAACCCGCCGGAGGCTTCGCCCGCGCCTTGCACGTAGTGCTGCACGATCAGGCCGTCAGGATCGGTGGAGTTGGGGTCGCCCGCGAGGCGCCCGGAGCGCGCGTTGTTGTCCACGAGGGCGCCCGTGGAGAACTCTTCGATGCCGCTGGGGTGCGTGGCGTGGTACTGCCAGTGGCGGTCGCCGCAGATCAGGTAGAGGCCGCTATCCACAAAGCCGTTGTCTACGAGCCAGTCGAAGAACGCGTCGCCCTCGTCGCGGAAGCCGTCGGGGTTGGTGTGGTTGTCGCGCTTGTACGCATCGTCGGGGCCGACGAGCGGCGTGGGCGAGACGATGACCTTGAACGGGGCGTCGCTGGCAAGGAGGGTGCGTTTGAGCCACGCGCGCTGTTCTAAACCCCAGAGCGTCTTGTTGGGGCCGTCGGGCATGGCGTTGGGGCTGCGGTAGTCGCGGCCTTCCAAAAACCATACCTGCAAGTCGCGGCTCATCCGATGGGTGCGATACGTCACGGGATCAGCCGATTCGAGGTCCACCACAGGCAGTTGCTCGGTGAAGCTGCGGACGCCCAGCTCGTGCGAGATCGGGTGGTCCATGTGCGGATCGCTGTCGTTGACGCGGTGGTCGTGGTCGTCCTTCTGCCAATACGTGCCGACTTGCGCAAACAGGTCGAGGTAGCGCGGCTGGACGAATTGGAGGTGATACTTGCGGCGGATCTCGGCCTCGGTGACGGCCGCCTTGCCACCGAACCAGCCCAGTGCAGGCGATTGCCCACGCGCAATGGCGCGCTCCATATCGACCTCGGCCGGGTGGTCAAAGTAGACGTTATCGCCCGTGCCCACAAAGTAGTCGGGTTGCAACTCGGCCATGGCGGCGAGGGCGGGGTAGCCAAGCGTTTTGTCGGGACCGTCGTAGGCGGCCGTGCTGTCGTAGCGGCCAAAGTGGAAGTGGTAGTAGTTCATGCCCGTGGTGAACACGATGCGCGTGCTGCCGGGCGCCGTGCCATGAAGCGTGCGGAACGTGGCGGGAGGCGTGGTGCGCGTGCGCTTGGCATCGAACCCGTACTCGACCCGACACTGATAGCGCGTGCCCGGCGTCAGGCTGCGGGCCGTCACCTTGATGATGTAATCGGTGGAGGCGTCCACCTCGACCCAATCCGAGGTGTGCCAATCGGTATCAGACGTCCACCAGTGGAAGCGGGCCATACCTGCCTTGCCCTGCACCTGTCCGTCGACCACGCCCAAGTGTGCCGTGAGGCGGCTTTGCAGGATGGCCGAAGTGGCGCTGATTTCGCCTACCATCACGCCTTGCGCTGTGAAGAGCATGGGCTTGACGTGGAAGCAACCCGTGAGGAGGCCACTCAACAGAAGACCGAAGAGGGTAGTGCGCATCAGTCCAGCGTCTCGATGTAGCGGATGAGGCTTTCCACCTGCGTGTCGTTCAGGATGCCTGCATACGAACCCATCGACACCTGGTAGCCCGCTACCACGTCGGCGGCGGGTTCGAGGATAGCACGGCGCAGGTAGGCGTCGTCGGCGAGGACTACGGTGCTGTCGGCGAGGCGGCGTTCGCTGCCGAAGAGCGCCCAGAACGGCGGCCCGGCGCGGCCCGTTTGGCTGCGCTCCACCGCGTGGCAGCCTACGCACGCGTAGTCTTGCGCCAGCTTCGCACCGCGTGCGGCCGAGGCCTCGCCTGCAGTCGACACAGCGAAGGTTGCCAGCGCCTCAGGCGATAGGTTGGGCAGGCGCACCGCGGCAAAGCCTTCGGCGCCGAGGTCGAGGTCGCCCACCGCATGGACGGTGAACGCCAGCGTGTTGGCGAGCGGCGTGCCATCGGCGTGCTGCACCGCGTAATCGACCTGCATCTGCATGACGGGCTGGAGGTCGGGGACGGCGAGCAGGACGCGGGTGCCGGAGGCGTCGGGGTAGACGCCGAGGACGGGCAGGACCTCTTGGCCGGGCGAGCCGTCGCGGCGGAAGTGGCCGGACCCGTACGCGTCGGTGCGCTGGTAGGCCCAGCGCTGCACGGTGAAGCGGCTCACGTCGAGGGCGGTTGTGTCGATCGGTTGGCCGAAGTCAAGCACGAGGCCCTGTGTGCCCGCTGCAAAACCGTCGAGGAGCGGCGCCGGCTGCCCCGTGTAGCGTAGCCGCGCGAGACCGCTGACATGCTCGGCGCGCGAGTCCCAGATCTGGAAGCCGGCCATGTACAGCTGCCCATCGGCTGGGTTGACGGCCGCTTTCTGGAGGGGCGCGTCATATGCCAAGGGCACGCGCTGCACGCCGCCGGATACGGCGGGGTTGTGTGGATCGACGAAGTGCTCGAACAGCCCCGGCAGCGTGTACGACAGGTGGAGGAGGGCGTCGTTGAGCGGGCCAAGTCGATTGGTGGAGGCCCATACCTGCCCGGCCGCCGAAGGCTCTACATTGTGCGGGATCCATGTGACGGGCGTCGTCGGTTGAGGCGTGGTGGTGCGGTCAGTCGTTGGCACAACACCATAGAAGCGCCCGGGCTGTACGCGGTAGAGCGGCGTAGCCGGGACCGAGTGGCCCTGCTGGTCGGTGGCGGTGACGAGGCCGCTTTCGGGATGTACACCGAGGTACGGCTCGCGGAAGCCATCGGCATACACGGAGACGTCCTTCCCATCGGCGCTGACGACCAGAACGCGGCCGCTGTGCGGACCGCCCGCACGGAAACCCGGGCGTATGCCGGCGCTGGTGCGGGGGCCAGCGTCCAGGGCAGCGCCCTTCGAGAGGTAGAACCCGCCGCCCGGACGTGCCACCATGTCGAGCGGAAACTCCCGCGACTCTACGGTCTGCACCGCACCCGTACTGAACGCATGGTAGAAGTCCGCCTCGCCGTCGCCATCGCGATCCTCCAGCCGTACGATGCCTTCCCGTCCGAATACGTAGACCTCGTCATCGACCACCTGCACGCTCATCGGCTCGGCCAGCCCCGACGCGAAGCGCCGCCACGTCAAGCGCCGCAGGTCGTCGGCGATCCCGTCGATCACCCACACGTCGCCCTCATACGTGGTGGCGACCGCTTGGCCATCGGCGAAGAAGTCCACCGCTGAGACGCGCACGTTGCGCCGCCACGGGTTGGGCAGCGGCAGCGCGAGGCGGTCGGCGACGAACGCGGCCGTGTCGGGGGCAATCTCGCCACGCGTGACGACGGGCTCCGGCCAGCGTGGCGGGCCACCATCTTCAAGGTCGGGCCATGCCGCCTTGGGTAGCGCCACGGCTTGGAGGTCGGGCATGAGCGGCGCCGGGCCGCGCCACGTCAGCAGGCGGGCGGTGAGCGGCACATCGCTGGGCGGCAGCGTGAGCGTGACATAGCGGCTCTCCTCCACGCGCAACGTCGCCTCCGGGTGCTGCGCGTCGCGGACGAGCAGCGTGTTTGCCGTCGGCGTCGCCACCACCACCCGATCGGCGCGCTGGTTGACAAGCTGCGCGCCGTTGACTTCAGCCAGCACAAGCGTCAGCGCCGTGTCGCGCGGTGCAACCTGCAGCGTACGGACGGCAACGGTCTGGCTGTCGACGACGAGTGCATCGACCTGCTCCAGGACACGCGCCCCCTGGATGCTATAGTCGAGGATGGCGCGGTCGCCGTGGACATGCACACCGTGCCACGTGCCGATGCTAGTGGGCAGAGGGCCGCGCCCGGCTTCGTCGGGGTTGGGTCCTTCGGGGCGCGGGTCGGCGAAGCGGGTCTGGTCAGGGAGCCAGCCGGGATAGACGCCCGTGGTCAGCAGTGGTGGCTGGCGCAGGTGAACGACGCCGTTGCGCTTGTTGCCGGGTTCGTGGTAGGAGACGTGCGGCATGGCCAGCAGCGCCAGCGTCGTATCGCCGGTCCACGCGGCGGCCATGCGGAGGAGGTCGGTATCGAACAGCCAGTAGGTCTCCTGGCCCGCGGGGAGCACGAGGCCCCGCGCCACGCGGTTGCGTGCGGGGAAGTCGGCGCCGAGCGTGTCGAGGTTGACCGTCGTGGTGAAGAAGGGGAAGTCGGGCTCGACGAAATCCGCGAAGCCTTCCGGTGGCGGAGCCGGTGCCGCACAGCCGACGAGCGCAATCAAGCAAGCAAGGCAGAACGAGCGCATCAAAACCAACAGGCGGGCGATGGAAACAGGGACGCGCAACATACGGGCTTGCCGCGCCACCCTCAAGGCGAAGCCTCAGCGATAATCACCTCTGCGTAACGCGCCCCAGGCCCTGCCGCCGTACCTTGCAACGCCGACGTTCTACCTTGTACCTGCTCATCCTGGACTCATAACAGCCCTGGGAAATGATTGTGCGATCGAGTTTGTCATCCCGAGCGGAAGCCAACGGCTGTAGCCGAGGGATCTCCCCCGTTCAAGAATTGCATGACCTCAAAGTGGGAGATCCCTCGGCTTCGCTCGGGATGACAAAATGGAGCGGCGTGCTGCATTCAGGTTTCCAGAGACTATATCAACCATGCCCAACGGCTCCTCCAGGGGGCTGCCCGAAGGGCTGGGGGCGTAACCTGATTCCAGCACATACATCCCCGACCCGCCTGTAGGCGGCCCACCTCCCTCAAGGGAGGAGTTGGGTGCCCACCCGTACGGATTGAAGCCATGCGCTGTGATTTTGCGATGGACGTATGACCTGCGACTTGAGCCCTTCTGACCTTCGACCGAACTATGCCTGAACCCCTCGCGCTGCATCCCGATCGGTACTTCGACGCCGAGCCTAGCATCCGCAGCATCGCCCGCGACCTGTATGCCGCCACGCGTGACCTGCCGATTGTGGGGCCGCACGGGCACGTCGATCCGGCCATCCTCGCCACGAACGCGCCGTTTCCCGAGCCGACGGCGCTGCTCATCATCCCGGATCACTACATCTTTCGGATGCTGTACGCGCAGGGCATCCCGCTCGAAGACCTCGGCATCCCCACGCAGGACGGTACGGCCGTCGAGGAAGACCCTCGCGTGATCTGGCAGCGGTTCGCCGAGCACTACTACCTGTTCGCGGGGACGCCCACGGGCGCGTGGCTGACGCATGAGCTGGTGGAGGTCTTTGGCGTCCGCGAGAAGCTAGACGGCACGACGGCGATGGCGATCTATGACCAGATCAATGCGCAACTCAAGACCGATGCGTTCCGCCCGCGTGCGCTCTTCGACCGGTTCAACATCGAAACGCTGACCACCACCGACGCTGCCACCGACACGCTCGAACACCACGTGGCGATCGCGGCCTCGGGCTGGGATGGCGACGTGCGGCCGTGCTTCCGCCCCGACGCGCTCTTCCGCATCGGCTGGCCCGGCTGGACCGATCAAGTCGCACAACTGAGCACATTGGTGGGCGAAGCCGTGGGCGATTATGCCGCGTTCATCCGCGCATTGGAACAGCGGCGCACGTTCTTCCGCGCCCTCGGCGCCTTCGCGACCGACCACGCCGTCGTGGAGCCGTACACGCACCGCCTCAGCGATGCCGAGGCCGACCTGATCTTCCAGCGCGCCCGCTCGGGCGAAGCCAGCGCCGCCGACCAGTCGGCGTTCGAGGCGCACATGCTGATGGAGATGGCGCGGATGAGCAGCGAGGACGGCATGGTGATGCAGATCCACCCCGGCTCGTACCGCAACCACAACCCCGCCGTCTACGCACGCTTCGGCCTCGACAAGGGCGCCGACATTCCCGTCGCTACCGAGTTCACGCGCAACCTGCACGCGTTGCTGCGCGACTACGGCAACCACCCCAACTTCAGGCTCGTGCTGTTCACCCTCGACGAGTCCACGTACAGCCGCGAGCTAGCGCCGCTGGCGGGGCACTACCCGGCGCTGCGCCTCGGTCCGGCGTGGTGGTTCCACGACAGCATCTTCGGCATGACGCGCTACCGCGAGCGCGTGACCGAGACGGCGGGCATCTACAACACGGCGGGCTTCAACGACGACACGCGCGCCTTCTGCTCCATCCCGGCCCGGCACGACCTCTCGCGCCGCGTGGACGCCAACTTCCTGGCACGGCTCGTGGCCCGCCACATCATCGACCGTGCAGACGCCGAGCGGATGGCCAAAGCGTTGGCTTACGACCTCGTCAAAGAGACGTATCGCCTCTGAACTTCGATCTACATCAGCCGTTTTCTGCGCTCATCTCCTCGCCCTTAACTTGACAATTTCCATGCGCTTCTCCGCTCTTCTTGGCTTGGTGTTGGCCTTCGCCCTCACGGGCTGCGATCAAGGCAATGACCAAGCGGCGACCTTCGTCACGCTCCTGGGCAACGACACCCTCGCCGTCGAACAGTTCACGTATGAGCCCGATGGGCTGCGCGCTAAGGTTGTGCTGCGCACACCCACCACGACCGTGCAAGACTACCGCCTGACGCTCTCGCCCGAGGGGGATTTTCAGCGGATGGATGTGGCGGTGGCGCCGCCCGGGCAAGACACCACCCTCCGCCGCACGTTTGAACTCGTGGGCGACAGCCTGCGCCTCACGCAGACCCGCGACGGCGAGACGACGACGCGCATGCTAGCCGGGAGCGCCGACATGCTACCGTTCATCGACATGGTACACTGGCCGTTCGACCTGATGCTGAGCCGCGCCTACACGTCGGCCCAAGACACCGTCATCCAGCCGCTGTTCACCGGAGGGCGCACGCTGCCCTTCCGCCTGACCCGCACAGGCGATGGTACGATGGAAGCCCGCCACCCGTCGCGTGGGCCGATGCAAGTCGCCGTGGACGATGGGGGCAAACTGCTACGACTGGACGCCGGAGCCACCACGCGCAAGGTGATCGTCACCCGTCAGCCCAGCATGAGCCTCGACGGCGTGGCCCAGCGCTTTGCCCAGCGCGATGCCGCCGGGCAGTCGTTCGGCGCGCTCTCGGGTCGCGGCGAGACCATCGCCACCGTGGACGGCGCCACCATCACCGTGGACTACGGCCAGCCGCTCCGCCGTGGGCGTGATATCTGGGGCGCGCTCGTGCCGTTCGGCGAAGTCTGGCGGACAGGCGCCAACCGCGCCACCCACTTCACCACCACCGCCGACTTAGAGGTCGGCGGCCTCGCTGTGCCTGCAGGTACCTACACGCTGTTCTCCATCCCCGAAGCCGAGGGCGGCACGCTCATCATCAACAAGGAGACCGGCCAGGGCGGACGCTCGCACGATCCAGCACAAGACCTCGGCCGCGTGAACGCCAGCATCGCCAACCTGCCCAGTCCGGTTGAGGCGTTTACCATCGCTGTGCTCGATATGCCCGAAGGCGGACAACTCCAACTCCAATGGAACGAGAAGGCGATGGTCGTGCCGTTCCGTGTCATGGAGTAAACTGAACTGGATGCACTTGAAAGTCAGAGAGATTGATACTCGCGATTGGCCTGAGCGCGTAGGTCATCCTGAGTTCCTTGAGTTGTTGGAGCGCCACTTGCCAGATGTGTCTGCGCAGGTCGATCAGTGCGATCTAGAACTGCTTCATATGGTAATGGGACAGTTCGAGTCGTCAGCACGCGATGCCTACGGGCAGCGCCTGAGTGTTGCGAAACGCTACTTTGATTTTGCCAATCAAGTGCTGGTGCGTGCGGAAGCCGACGTATTGGGCGCGCTAAAGGTGTCCTTCATCGAAGGATTCGTTCTGGGGTCAGAGGACGAGCAGACCGCTCGATCTTGGATGCCAGAAGAGCTGCAGCAGGCCTATGACGCATACCAAACGTGGTACCAGGAGCTCTTAGCTAAGAAGGGTTCAGGATGACGGCGATGAGGGCTCTGTTACGGCGTAGTTTCGGCGGCAGCAAGCCCCGGACGTAGCTCCAGCAGGTGCTTCAGGTCCAAGGCGTGTTCGCTGAGCCAGCGTTCGAGGAGGGCTTTGACCTCGCTGGGACGTCCGGCGTCGAGGGCGGCGCGGGCGATGGCTTGGGCCTCGTCGAGGCTCATGGCACGGATGACTTGCTTGACCTCCGGCAGGTAGGTCGGCGAGACGCTGAGTTCATCCACGCCGATGCCCGTGAGCAGGATGGTGCCGCGCGGGTCGGCGGCAAACTCGCCGCAGACGCTTACCGAGATGCCAGCGTCTTTAGCGGCTTGCACGGTCTGGTCGATCAAGCTGAGTACGGCGGGGTGGAGGCTGTCGTAGAGCATGGCCACGAGGTCGTTGCCGCGATCTACGGCCAGCGTGTACTGCGTCAGGTCGTTGGTGCCGATGGAGAAGAAGTCGACGTGCTGGGCCAGCTGCCTCGCCCGCAGCGCCGCCGACGGCACCTCGATCATGATGCCCAGCGGCGTGTCAGCGTCGTAGGGGAGATCGTCCTCATCCAAACTGGCGCAGACGCGGTCGTACACGGCGCGGAAGCGCAGCACCTCGTCAACAGTGCTGACCATCGGGACGAGGATGCGCATGGGGCCGTGTGCCGAGGCGCGGAGGAGCGCGCGGAGCTGCGGCACGAGCAGCTCGTCCTGCTTGTCCAGGAGCACGCGGATGCCGCGCCAGCCGAGGAACGGGTTCTGCTCGCGGTGGCTCATGGGCAGCATCTTGTCGCCGCCCAGATCGATTACGCGGAACGTGGTCGGGTGTGGCGCCACCGCCTCGATCACCTTGCGGTACGTCTGGTACTGCGCGTACTCGTCGATGTGGAGGCGGCCGCGCAGCAGGAACTCCATCTCGGTACGAAACAGCCCGATGCCCTCGGCACCGTACGTGGGCAGCAGCTCCAGCTCCTCCTTGAACTCCAGGTTGGCCTTGAGTGTGACGTGGTGCCCGTCGGTCGTCTTGCCGGGCAAGTGCGCCAGCTTGCGCTGCTCCAGCACGATCTGCTGGTAGCGCGTCTTGCGGTACTGGTACTGCGCCAGCGTGGCCTCGTCGGGCCGCAGGATGACCCGCCCTGCCACGCCGTCCACGATGGCGATGTCGCCGGGCTGGACGTAGTCAGTGATGCCATGCATGCTGAAGACAGCGGGGACGCCCAGCGCGCGCGCCATGATGGAGACGTGCGAGGTGGGGCCGCCGAAGTCGGTGGCGCAGCCGAGGATGCCGCGGCGGCTGAACAGCACGATGTCGGCGGCGGTGAGCGTCTCGGAGATGACGATGGCGTCTTCCTGGATGCGCGAGAGTAGCTTCTCGCGGCGCAGGTGGCGGATGAGCCGTTCCTGTACGTCGAGCAGGTCGTGGGCGCGCTCGCGGAAGTACGCGTTTTCGCTGGCCTCCATGATCTTGCGGTGCTTGCCCATCACCTCTTTCACGGCATAAGCAGCCGTGTGCCGGTGCTCCTGGATGGCATCCACTACGGCGCCATAAAGCGCCACGTCGCGCAGCATCAGCGACTGCGCCTCGAAGATGACGGCGCTATCCGCCCCAATCTTCTCCTGCGCCACGTTGGCAATCTTCTGCAGGTCGCGCTCGGCCCGTTGCACCGCTTGCTCAAAGCGCTTGAGCTCGTGGTCTACGGCCTCGGGCGCGATCTCCTCGGCAGGCACCTGCGTCGTGGCCCTACGGTACAGGTAGACCGGGCCGATGGCGATGCCCGGCGAGACGCCGAGGCCCGTGGCGCTATACGCGGTGTGCTTGTTCACAACTCCCCCTGCTCGTTTCTATTTCACCTCGCCGAAGCCCTCTTCGAACAGCTGCGACACGGCTTCGGCGGCTTCGGCTTCATCCGGGCCGTCAAAGAGCAGCCGCAGTGTGGCGCCGGGCTCAGCCGCCAGCGTCATCACGCCGATGATGCTCTTGCCGTTGATCTCGTAGCCGTCTTTCTCGATGTAGAACTCCGACTTGAATTTGGAGGCCGTGCGGACAATCATGGAGGCCGGGCGGGTGTGCAGGCCAGCGCGGTTCACCACAGTCACTTCGCGTTCGGTCATGGCAGGGGGCGAATCACTTGAAAGGTGGGCAGATGCGGAGCCGCAGTATAGCCATCCGCCCTGCCCCTCGCAAAAGCGAGTCGCAACTCAATACAGCCGCGCGCGCATGGTGCCGATGAGGTCGCGCAGTAGCGCCGTGGCGTCGGTGTCGGGCAGAACTGCGAGGGCATCCAGCGCTTGGCCGTAGTAGCTTTCCGCCGTCTGCCGCGTCTCGTCGATGATGCCCAGGCGCAGCATCCGCTCGCGGGCCTCGTCCACCTGATCAGCGAGCAGGCCCTTGTCGTCCACGATGCGCTGAAACCACGCGTGGTCGTCGCCCTCGGCGCGCTCCAGGGCTTGCAGCAGCAGATACGCCTTCTTGCCCTCGATCAAGTCCCCGCCGACGCGCTTGCCCCACTTGGCGCTCGTCGTCATGAGGTCGAGCAGGTCGTCTTGGATCTGGAACGCCCGGCCCAGGGCAGCGCCTGCCGTGCGTAGCGCCGCTTGCTGCTCGTCCGTGGCGCCGCCCACGAGGCCGCCCAGTTCGAGCGAGGCCACCAGCAGCGCACCTGTCTTGCCGTCGATCATGTCGAGGTACTCGGCTACGCTCACCTGCGGGCGCGTCTCGAACGCCATGTCGAGCATCTGGCCCTCGCAGAGCCGCTTCACCATGTGGTTGAAGGTGCGCAGCGCATCAGGCAGGACGGCGGGGGGCAGCAGCGCGAGCTGTTCGTAGGCGACGAGGTACAGGTAGTCGCCGCCGAGGATGGCGGTGCTGTCGTTCCAGCGGACGTGCAGCGTGGGGCGGCCCCGGCGCTCGTCCGAGTGATCCATGATGTCGTCGTGGACCAGCGTGAAGTTGTGGAAGACCTCGACGGACAGCGCGGCGGGCAGGGCGTCCTCGGCTGCGGTGCCGAGTGCGCGCGCCGTGAGCAGCACCAGCAGCGGACGAAAGCGTTTGCCCTTGCCCGCGAGTACGTAGCGGATAGGCTCGTACAGTTCGGCGGGCTCCGCGTCTGTGATGAGTGTGCGGAGCGCTTCGTCTACGCGCGCCTGGAGGGTGGGGATGAGGGCAGCGGGCGTAGCGTCGGTCATGCGAGGAGGGAGGGGTTAGGCAGGAATCTGGATGGCATCGAGGATGCGCTGGTAAATAGCCTCGCGACTGCCCACGCCGTCCACTTGGCGCAGCAGCCCCAACCGGTCGTAGTAGGCTTCTACCGGGGCCGTCTGGTTGCGGTAGATCCGCAGGCGCTGCAAGATAGCCTCGGGCTGGTCATCGGGGCGCTGCACGATGAGGTGCGCGGGGATGTCGGGCGGCGGTGGGTTGAAGTCGAGGTGGTACACGGCCTGGGTCTGGGCGTGGATGCGTCGGCGCGACAGCCGGTCCACGATCAGCTCCTCGGCTAAGTCAATACTGACAAGCACATGATGCAGCAACTCGCCGCCGCGCGTCAAGTAGTCGGTCAGCCATCCGGCCTGCTCCAGGGTCCGCGGGTAGCCGTCGAGGATGAAGTGGTCGTCGTGGCTCTTCGCGAGGGCACGTTCGGCCATCACGCGCACCAACGGCGACGGGGCCAGCCGCCCTTCGTTGATCTCCGCCGCGGCGCGGATGCCCTCAGGAGTGCCTGCTTTGATCTCTGTACGCAGCAAGTCGCCCGTGGAGATATGCGCCAAACCGTGCCGCTCGGACAGGAGCCGGGCCTGGGTACCTTTCCCAGCGCCGGGCGGGCCAAACAAGAGAATACGCATTGCTTTCACGGGTCACGCGGTAGTCAGAGAGGCGGTCGGTCCGGGTAGAGCGGAGAACAAGGCCGAGGCGCCAGAGCAGGACATCGATCAACGTGAGGGGGCAGGCAGTGATTCAAGAAGATGGAGTGGAGAGGCCGCGTGGGCTCAGCGGCCGAGCCGCAGGCCGCGTCCTACGCTCACCCCGGGAAGCAGCACTATATCCTCGGGGTCGAAAACGAGCGCGAACCCTACGCGGAAGAGCCAGCCACGCCCCCGCGGGTGTACGCGGTATCCGGCATGGACGAGACCAAAAGCAGTGGGGTCATCCTCGCCATCCGTGAGGTTGATCAGGGTGCCACCGCCTACTTCCAGCCGCCGCCGGCCCTCGCCCATGTGGTAGCTCACCACGAGCGGGATGCCCTGCGCAAAGATGGCGGTGCTGTATCCCACACGGGCGTTGATCTGCGGCGTCACCATGTAATCGGCATTGAGCGATAGCGCGAGACCGTCGCCCGCGACTTGGCCAAACAGGGTGGCCCGCGCAAGCGGTTGTGTGGCTTGAGCCCGGCTCTCAACTGAGCCTGCTAGCGTGACGACGAGAACGAGCAGCAGAGGACGCATGGCACGCTGTGGCCCGAAAGGGCGCTTATGAATACGCATCTAGTATACCATCAAACCGAGGCGCATGCTGCCTGCAGCGTCGGGGCAGCGCGCTTGGTGGATCGGACGGCCATCGCGCGAGCGGATGTCGTATCTTTTCCTCAGCTGGATCTTCTCTCGCAATGGCGATGCGCTGTTTTCAGGACGGCATGAACACACCATGTTGGCTGTACAAGATCGCAGGGTTTGCCTGGGCGCTCGTGGTCGGTGGGCTGGTGAGCCCGTCTGTGGCACTCGCGCAGGACCAGTCGGCGGCGCCAGACATCGCAACGGCGGAGCGCGCCGAGCAGGGCCTGCCGCTCTACCGCCACTTCGATGCGGCTAGCTACAGCGGACACCCTCAGAACTGGGACGTCTTGCAAGACCAGAACGGCATCTTGTACCTGGCAGGCAGCGGCGGCGTGCATGTGTACGACGGCCTCCAGTGGCAAAAGCTCGACGGCCTCTCCTCCGGTCGGTCGCTGGCAGAGGCTGCCGATGGGCGGATCTACGTAGGTGCTACCGACGATTTAGGTGTGATCGAGCGGCTGCCCGAAGGTCGCTTTCGCTTCACATCGCTGCGTGATCAGGTGCCGCTGTGGGTACGCGAGCAAGGGTACACGACATGGAAAACGCTCGCCAACAGCGAGGGCATCCATTTTATGCTGGGCGATGCGGTGGCTACGTGGGACGGGAGCAGCATGCGGGCGCATCGTTTTGCTGCCTACAGCCAGGTGTTGGGCGTCGTCCGGGACACCATGTACGTGTACCAAGGCGAGGGCTTATATGCATACACCGATACGACCCTCCACCCTATCTCGTGGTGGCAACCCGAGTGTGGCAGCCGTTTGTGGCACGCCGTCCCCTATGGCGAAGCAGACGTGCTGGCCTTGTCGTTTGACAACACGCTGACGCGAGCTGGACCGGGAGGCTGTGCGCCTTTCTCCATTGAAGGCGTTACACGCATCGACAATGGCTACGCCCTTGAGCAACTGGCCGACGGTTCGTACGTGGTTGGGTCGTACCTGGGCGGCTTCCTGCACTTCGACGCGCGCGGCACCCTCTTGCATCGGGTGGGCGGCGCATCGAGCTTTGAAGAGAACTCGACGCATCGTGTGCGCGCTGCTCCTGACGGCAGCGCACTTTTAGCTCAAAACGAAGGCTGGACGCGCGTAGCCTTGAACACCCCTGTTTCTCGGTTCAGCCGCATCGACGGGGTGCTGGGCGTAGCGGAGACGACCGCTCGGTACCGTGGGCGACTGTACGTAGGCACGGTGCAGTTCCTGTCGTCGCTCAACCCAGCTACACCTACGGCCCGCGCTGCGTTCGACTTCGAGCCGTACCCCGATGTGGTGCTCGATCTGCTACCCACCTCGCAAGGGCTGCTGGTGGCTGGCTTCCGCGGCGTCATGCGCTACCGCCCCGAACGACCCGATGAAGGCATCGGCGGCATGAACATGCTGGATATGGAGGGCGGTACCTTCCTGCTCGTCCCCAGCCGCTACCACGTAGGGCGCGTCTTTGCCCCCGGCGCACGCGGCGTCTTTCGCATGACGGTCACGCCCGACACGTTCGCGGCGCACGGCTGGATTGATGGCCTGACCGCACCCGTGGACTACCTCTCCCAAGACCACGACGGCTGGACCTGGCTCACCAACAACCGAGGGGGGGTAGAGCGCATCCAGTGGACGCCTGATGGCAACGCGGTGGCCACACGCACAACGTTCGCCCTCGACACCCTCGGCTTACCGAGCACACCCGTCCGCGCCTTCACCATTGCCGACACGACCCGCTTCGCCACGAGCACGGGCATCCTCCAGTACGACGGCAGTCGTTTTGTCCCCGATCCTACGCTTCGTCTGCCGGACTACGCCGCTGGTAAAACCGTCGAACAACTGTACGAAGACCGCCAGGGGCGCGTCTGGGCCAACGTAGTCCCGTACGTACTCGTGGGCACGCCGCAGGCAATAGGCGGCTACACCTGGGCCAGCGAGCCGTTCAGCGCCATCGGCAACACCATCGTGCATGCCTTCGACGAAGACGACGATGGGGTCATGTGGATTTCTGCGCAGAGCGGACTCTACCGCTACGCTCCCACCCACGTACCCCCGCGCCACGAGCCGCGCCCGCAGCTGCAGGGGGCTACGTTCTTCGGCGATGGGGTTTCGCAGCGCATGCCGTTGGACACCGCCCCTGCGCTGCCACATACGTTCAACACCGCCACGCTCGACTTTAGCGTTCCCGCGTTTGAGCTCGAGGGGCCCGTGCGCTACCGGACACGGCTGAACGGATACGAAGGGGACTGGTCTGATTGGTCGCCGACGACTACGCGCACGATGGGCAACTTGCCCCGTGGCACGTACACGCTGGAGGTAGAAGCGGAGTCGGTCGCTGCCAAACGGGTCATGGCCAGCGTGTACACGTTCACCATCCGCTCGGCGTGGTATGCCACATGGTGGGGCGTGCTGGTGCTGCTGGCCCTTGTGGGCGGCGGGGTGCTGCTAGTGATTGACCGAGCGGTGCGCTGGCGGTCGCGGCAGCTGGTGGCACGGGCTGAGCAGCTGGAAACCGTGGTGGCCGAGCGCACTGCTTCGCTGGCCGAACAGAAAGAACAGGTAGAAGCCCAGGCCGAGCAGCTGAAAGAGCTGGACGAGACCAAGAACCGCTTCTTTGCCAACATCAGCCACGAGTTTCGGACGCCGCTCACGCTCATCCGGGGGCCGCTCCAGGCCATGCTGGAGGGCACGTACGGCACGCTGCCCATGCCCGCCGCCGAGCAGTCGCAGCGCATGCTGCGCAACACCCAGCGCCTCTCGCGCCTCGTCAACCAGGTGCTCGACCTGGCGCGGCTAGAGTCGGGGACGTTCGAGCTGCAGCGCCAGCCGCTCGACGCCGAGGCGTTTGTGCGGCAGACAGTGCTCGCGTTCGCGCCGCTGGCCGAGCGCCGCCGCCTGGATCTCACCACCGAGGTGGTCGCCCCGCCCGATGGGGCCGCCGTGTCCGCGTCGCTCGACCGCGAGCAGATGGAGCGGGCGCTGGCCAACCTGCTCTCCAACGCCATCAAGTTCACGCCCGACGGCGGGCAAGTGACGGTCACGCTGACTATCCAGCCCGACCAGCTGCGCATCGCCGTGGCCGACACCGGCGCAGGCATCCCGCCCGAGGCCCTGCCGTACTTGTTCGACCGCTTTTACCAGGTTGATGACTCGCTGACGCGCACGGCAGAGGGCTCGGGCATCGGCTTGGCGCTGGTGAAGGAGATCGTAGAGCTGCACGGCGGCACCGTTGAGGCCGCGAGCGCCATCGGCGCGGGCAGCACGTTCACAATACGCCTCCCGGTGGGCGATGCGCAGCTACCCGCGGGGAGCGCGCCCGCGTATCAGCCGCCCTCCGAGCAGAAGGTGCTGCCGTTCACCAAACCACCGGCGCGGCCTGCGCCCTCCGGCGACGGATACGCCGACGCCCCAACCCAGCCGCTTGAGACTCCGCCCGACACAGACGAGCCGCTGGTGCTCGTCATCGACGACAACGCCGATGTGCGCGCCTTCGTCCGCTCGGTCCTAGAGCCTGCGGGCTATCGCGTGGAGGAAGCCGCCGACGGCCTGGATGGCCTGGCGCTGGCCCAGCAGCAGTGGCCCGACGCCATCGTGTGCGACGTGATGATGCCGCGCCTGGACGGCCTCGACGCCAGCCGCCGCCTCAAGGCCGACCCGATGACGGCGGGCATCCCCGTGCTGCTCCTGACCGCCCGCGCCGAAGTAGCCGATGAAGTTGAGGGCTTGGAGACCGGCGCAGACGACTACCTGACGAAGCCGTTCGAGCCCGCCGTGCTGCGCGCCCGCGTGGCGGCGCTCATCGCCAACCGGCAGCGCCTGCGCACGCTCTACGCCAGCGGGGCCGCATCGGCGGAGCCCTCTGCCGAACCAGCGACTACGCCCAGCAGTGGCGACCCGTGGCTGGAGCGCGTGGAGGCGGTGGTGGCCGAGCGCTTGCACGACCCCGCCTTCGGCCCCGAAGCGCTCGCCGACGCGCTCAACCTGACCCGCGACCACGCTAGTCGCAAGCTGCGCGAAGCCACGGGCCTCTCGGCGGCGCGGTTCATCCGGCAGCGGCGGCTGGAGCGAGGCGCGCAGCTGCTCGTGACTGAGCGCGACGTGACCGTCAGCGAGGTGGCGTACGCAGTGGGCTTCAACAGCCTGTCGTACTTCACCCGCGCCTTCAAGCAGCAGTACGGGCATGCCCCGTCGGAGCACGCGGGGGCGTCATAGGCCGAAGCGCAGGCCCTGACCCAGCGCCACGCCGGGCAACACCGCCACCGACTCGCCATCGGCGATGACAGCGGCGCCTACGCGCCAGATCAAGCCCCTCACGCGCGGGTGGTAGCGGTAGCCCACGTAGCCCATGCCCCAGAGCGGCAGGTCGCCGTCGCCGAAGTCATCGTCCTCCACGCTGAAAACGACGAAGGTACCGGCGCCTACTTCTAGGCGGTGCTGCCGCTGGCCCAGGTGATAGCCCACAGTGAGCGGCAGTCCGTTGGCAAAGAACGCCGTCGTTAAGCCCGCCCGCACGTTGATGCGCGGGTTGAGCATGTAGTCCACGTTCAACGAGAGCGCCACGCCGTCGCCGCCGATCTGGCCGTAGAGGCTGGTGCGTGCCAGCGGGCGTTCTTGCGCCTGGGCAGTGGAGGGGAGGAGCAGCGTCCAGGCAAAAAGCAGGGTGCAGAAGAGTGAGAATCGCATGCGTCTGGGGTAAAAGTAGGTGAGCGGTACGGCTGCTGAAGATGCGGCGGAGACGCGGGGCGGGCATAGCATAAACCCGGTGTCGTCTTGCACAAAACCGCGCCCACGGCACAGAAAACGGCTTTGTGCAACACAGGAACGGCTTTGTGCTAACGCCTTGAGCCAGCGCTGAGATAGCTTCCCCTCAACGCATCGCCCACCACACCCCAGGTGCGTCCCATCGCCTGTCTCACCGTGCTCGTGTCTACACCCTATGCGTAATCGCACTACCACCTGGCTCAAAGGGCTCTTCGTTGTCGCCCTGTTTTCCATCGCCTTCAGCCCACGTGCCCACGCCCAGACACCCGCTGTGCCCACCACGTGGCTCGGTCCCGACCTCATCAGCACAGATGGATGGACGGAGAAGCCGGCTACCTGGAACCATGAGCTGCGCGACACCGAAGGCGACGTGATCCGCACGCTGACGCGTGGCGGCTTCTTCGACCAGCTGATCAACGGGGAGGTGATGGACTCCGGCGACTTCGATCCGCCCGTTGGCCCCAAAGGCCTTTTGCGGACAGGGTGCAAATCAATCAGAGTAGGCATCCCGTGGCTCATCGGCTTTGTCTCACAAGATGCCTGGAACTGCTCGGAGGTTGAGTTCGAGGTCGTGTCTGAGGTCTTCATGCCCGTGCCCGGAAAAGACCAACTGGGCTGGCGGATGGACATGAGGAACGCCGGTCGATGGGCGCTCGATCTGCAAGTGGTCGGAGACGGTGGAGCCGTGATCCACCAAGAGCGGATTAACGACATAGAACGGGTGACCGCGACCGAAACCTGGTCTCAGATCGAGGTGCCGTTCGGACAGGACAACCTCAAGCGGGTCTGGTACTGGAAATTCAACGATGACACAGGAGCAGGGGACCAAACGTGGACCGCCGACCTCTCGGACTACCACCATATGCCTGTTCGCTTCGTCTTGACGTACCAAAGCAAGCTGGGCAGGCACTACACGCAAGGGGAAAGGGGTACGGGCGATCCACCAGACCCCGCTCGCCGCAAGTACGACAACCGGCAATCATTGGCCGTCTTCGGTGTTGGACGGCTGCTGAGCGTTTCTGGGCTTCACGCCTACGATCGCAAGGCACACCGGCCCGGGCAAGCTGTGCTCGACTTTGAAGCCGCCGAGCCCGTGGGCGGCTGGCAGCTGCCACGCGCTACCCAGGCCGAGCGTTTCTGGAGCGGCGCCTACGCCACGCACATGCTCAAGCTGAACGGTGGCGCCAGCGTACGCTCCCCGCTGCTCGCCCCCTCGTCCATCCGCGACGACTTCTACTTCCGCGTGGGCAACGCCAACGGCACCGACGCCGATGCGAACGGCGTCAACATCCAGGTCATTCCCTACACGATGGTCAACGGCGTGCCTACGCCGGGCACAGCGGTCAACGCCCTGACGCTGAACGGGCCGATTACGCCGCATGTGGGCGCCATGCGCTACCACCGCCTCGACCTCTCGGCGTACCAGGGCCAGATGGTGCAGGTCGTCGTCACGGCTACGGGCAGCGAGGCCATCTACCTGGACGACTTCTCGGGCATCGACCCCGCCAACTACACCGTAGCTAGCGAGCCGGGCTTGGCGTGGGTGGGGGACGGCGCCCAGGTCTACGAGCTAGGCCAACACGCCAACTTCGGCATCACCGGCGGCTCGTTCGCCATCGAAGGCTGGTTCAAGTTCGACAACCCCATGCAGCAGCAGACGCTCATCGGCGACAACGGGCCCGGCAGCCTGCGGCAGCTGCTCCACATCGAGCTACGCAACGGGCGGCCCCACTTCGGCTTCTACGCTGACGATCTGCACAGTAGCGAGACGTTGCAGGCCAACCGCTGGTATCACCTCGCGTTTACCTATAACCATGCCGAAAACCGCCAGTACATCTACGTGGATGGTCTGGAGCGCGGCGAGCGCGTGGCGGGCGGGCCGCTGGCGGCGCCGAGCGGGTCGTCGCTCTTCATCGGGCAGTCCGGCCTGGGCGTGACGCCCATGCGTGGGCAGGTGGACGAGTTGCGTATCTGGCGGAAGCACCTGACGGGCGACGAGGTGGCGGTGCTTGGGAAGCGCAACCTGAGCCGCAGTGAGTCGGGCCTCGTGGGCTACTACACCTTCGACACCTACTACCCCGAACTGTCGTACGTGGGCTATGGCGTGGGCGCCCCCGTCATGCCCGGCTTCCGCAACCTAGCAGGTGACCAGTTAGAAAACCTCTGGCAGACGCAGAGCCACACGGTGGTGAGCCGCCCCGCTAATCCTACTGGCGCCCCGCTGGGCACGCCCGCCGTGCCGTCCACGATACCGCGTGCAGGCGACGTGACGGTGGCCGGGCCGGGGCAGGTGGCCAACGCAGGCGACCCAGGCGCCCGCATGGTGGTCACGCCCACGGGCGGTGCAGGCGTGAGCGTAGTCACAGTCACGGGCAAACTGTCCGATCCGATGGTGCTCAACACGCAGGAGACGCTGCCTGCTGGCGTCGGCGCGCGCACGCCGCTCGTGTTTAGCGTGCAGTACACGGCGGGCAACCAGCCCAATCTAGTGCTGGAGTACGGCGCTATGGGCTTCCACAGCGACCCCGTGCTGCTCTTCCGCAACCCGCTTAACAACGACAACAGCTGGGACCCCGTGGATATTGCCAACAGCGATGTCTCGCACAACACCGGAGCCGACACGTTCAGCATCCCGTCCACCTACGGTGTCGGCACGCCGGGCGTGGAATACACGCTGGGCACGGGCGTCACCACCGACCTCGCCATTGAGCTGCGGCCGTGGGCGTACAACCGCGAGGAGCGCGGCAGCATGAATCGTCAGTGGCAGAACGAGACGGGACAGACGGTTACGGTGCCCGTCGCCAAGTACGACGTGCTGATGCGCAACCTGGGCGGCGTAAACAGCCCCAACGTGTGGTACGAGATCCTACCACAGGTAGGCAGCCGCCTCACGGCTAAGAACAACTTCCCCGTGGCGGCCAACACCACGCGGTATATCCATTCCGTCAACCCGTCGGGCACGCTCATCTACTTCAATCCGAGTAACCCCTACGGCGAAACGAACGGGCAGACCTACGCGCTGCTCACCGACGCCAACCGAACGCACTACCCGATGCGGGTGCAGTTTGGCAACTTCGAGGGCGTAACCGACAGCAATCCGGCCAACAACAGCTTCGAGACGCCGTTGGTGGTGGCGGGCCTCTCGGAATACTCGGCCTACTTCAACGGTCAGAACAGCGGCCTGGAGACGGGCGTGCCCACGGGCGAATTGTTCGGCACCTCGGGCGACTGGCAGGTCAACTTCTGGGTGAAGCTGCCCAAAGATACCCCAGCCACGGGCGATCAGGTGATCCTATCGCACGGCTACCACGTCTTCAAGCTGGGACTGCTCGACCGCAAGCCGTACGTGCAGTTGACGAACAACGGCACGCACACGTACACCGCCAACCACGCGCTGACGCCCGGCGCATGGCACCACATTGAAGTGTTGCACAACGACACCAACAACATCATTGTCATTGCCGTGGACGGGGCAGAGGTGCTAGAGCGGCGCGACACGGCCATGATGGACACGCGCTTCTACAACGACCCCAACTGGCTGACCCGCACGCCGTTTATCGGCTTGCAGGACAATGGCCCCGGCCCACAGGCCAGCTTCAAGGGGCACTTGGATGAACTGATGTTCACCAGCGGGTACCGGATTGACAGCCCATACGGCCGTTGGGCGCGCGGCTACACCAGCCGCCATACCATCAACGGCAGCGGCATGACCACGAACGCCCACTACCGCTTCGAGGCCGGTGCAGGGCCGTGGGTGATCGACTTCAGCGGCTTCCGCCAAACCGTATCGGGCAACCTCACCGGCGACCGCACGCGCTACCTGTACAACAGCGGCACCGCCTTCACCTGGAGCACCGAGCACGCGCCCGTGTGGGACAACGTGGCGCAGACCACCGGCGGCTCTCATCCGTCCGTCACCCTGACGAACGGCTCCAGCCAGGCTGTCGTGAACGTCATCGAGCCCGGCACGAGCGGCAACAGTCACATCGTGGGCGCCAACGGTACGCCTGGCACCGTGCGAGCAGCCACCGCGCTGGCGGCACAAGGGGAGACGCTGCCCAGCGGCATCATCAGCCGGGGCGACGTGCAGTATTGGGTGCAGCATCAGCAGTCGTTCTGGGGGGCGCAGAACAACCGCCTTGCCCAGTACAACTTCTCCTACGGCGACACGGGCATTGCCACGAGCGAGGCCCGACTGCTGTACCGCCGCGCACCCGGAAGCACATGGACCGACATCACCGACCGCACCGAGGTGGTCAACGATGCCGCGAACCGGTACTTCAACCTCAACGGCAACTACCACTTCATGCAGGCCAACTACCCCACAGGCGAGTATGCCATCGGGCGGCGCGTGAGCAGCGATGTGTCGCTCGCGGTCACGCTGGGGGTCAACGAGATGCAGGTGACCGCGGCCAACGCTGGGCCTGCCGAGGCTACGGGCGGCGTGGTGGCGATCACGCTGCCGCAGGGCATCGGCTTGGCTGAGGCCGTCCTACCTAACGGCGCAGGCACGTTCAACGCCGAGACGCGCCGCTGGACGCTGCCCACGCTCGCCAGCAGTGCCAGCCAGACGCTCACCCTACGTCTGACGGGCATCACCGGCACGTCCTCGGTCACTGCCGAGGTGGTGGCGCTCCAGTCCTTCGACAGCGACAGCACCCCCGGCGACGGCCAGGGCGACGACTACGCCACCGCCACGCTCGTGCAGCGCGTGGCGGGAGCAGGCAGCGCGCTCGCCTTCGACGGCGACGACTACGTCACCACGGGCGCTACGGTGGGCAACCTAGGGCTGACCAACGCCAGCTTCACCGTGGAGGCCTGGGTCTACCCCACGCAGCACAACAATCATCATCCCATCTTGTCGGTATTTGACTTCACGGGTAGCCCCAACAACGAAGGCTTCCATCTGGTCTTGCAGGGAGGGAAGGTGCTGTTTGCCTTCTTCGCCAACGACGTGACGAGCACATCCACCCTGCCGCTGAATCGGTGGACGCACATTGCAGCGACGTATACGTATGATGCGGGCGCAGGGAATGGCACACAGCGCATCTTCCTCAACGGCGTACAAGACGCCGAGCGCACCGGCGCGTTGCCCCTCCTAGGTAACCGCGGACTTGAAATTGGCCGGTACAATAGGCAGACGCATTTCAACGGGCAGATCGACGAGCTGCGCGTGTGGAACGCGGCACGCACAGCGCCGCAGATCGCGGCGGCGATGCACCGTACGTTCGAGACGCCACCTGCCGGACTCACAGCGGTGTACGATTTCAACGAGAGCAGCGGCACCGGCGTGTTTGAGCGCGTCGGACGGCGCAGCGGTACCCTGAACGGGGCTACCCGCGTCGCCAGCCTCGCGCCCGTCAGCGATACGTTCGCGGCGGCGCCCATCGGGCGGAGCACGCAGGCCGGGGGCGCAGGCGCTTCGCTCGCTGTCAACGGCTCCGATGCCGCCACGGTGGCCGTCACGGGCGGCACAGGCAGCGCCACCGTGGGCGACGGGCTTCCCGCGTCCGTCTCCGCCCGCGCCGACCGGGTCTGGCTCCTCAACGCCTCCGCCAGCGCTGCCCGCGTGCTCACCATTGGCTACGGCAGCATGACGGCGGTGTCGCCGCAGCAAGCGCGCCTGCTGCATCGCACCAGCCAAGGCCAGGCCTGGGCCGATGTCACCGGTCAGTTTACGCACGACCTGTCGGCTAAGACGTTCACGGGCACGACGATGCTCGCCGGGCAGTTCGCTATCGGCCTCGGCACGCCGCGTACGCTGGGCGCCGGGCAGGCGCTGGCCGCCAACGGCACGGCCACGACTACGAGCGCCAACGTGGACCTCTCGGGCTCCTTCTCGATTGCGTTCTGGGCCAAGCGTAACGCTATCAATCGGAGCGACTTCTTCATCGGGCAGGGAACGAACACGCCGAGTCAGGGGCTGCACATCGGCTTCCGCAACAACAGTTTGTTCACCTTCGCCTTCTCGGGTAACAATGACCTCAATACCACCGCTTATACCGACACCGATTGGAACCACTGGGCCGTCACGTACGACCGCGCCACGGGGGCTCGGGTCATCTACCGTAACGGCGTGGCCGTTGCGAGCGATGTAGCCTCCGGCCCCTACGCTGGGACCGGGCCGCTTCGATTAGGCGGAAGCCCGAGCCACAGTGCCGAGGGCGCGCTCGGCGGGTTGGACGAGGTGCAGGTGTGGAACCGCGTGCTCCCGCCCCACGAGATCCGAGGCAACCTGACGCGCAACGTACCCCTCAACGCCTCTGGACTGGTCCACTACTGGGCCTTCGACGAGACGAGCGGCTCCACCACCAACGACCTTGTAGGCGGTGCCATCGTGCAGCGCGGCAGCGTAGGCACCGGCGCCAGCGGCGCGGCGCTCTCCACCTCGGTCGCCGAAGCCGACTCCACCGTGGCTATGGGGCCGAACAACCTCAAGCTGCTGGCCACCCGCGTAGCCGCCTCCTCACAGAAGGTGGTCGCGGCCACCAGCGGCGATGCCGGGCAGACCACCACCAGCGGCGTGCCGAACCGCATCAGCCTGCGCAGCCAGTTCGTGTGGCACGCCTACACCGACGTCCCGCTGAACCTGTCGCTGGAGGCGACCGGGCTGAGCGGCATCGACCTGAGCCGCGCCGTGGTGCTGTACCGCCCCGCACGCGGCGCGGCGTGGCAGGTGTCACCGGTGCCGTTCACCTATGAGGCGACGTTCAAGAGCTTCACGGCGTTCAACGCACCAGCGGGCGACTACACCATCGGGCAAGGCTTGCCGCAGCCGACGGGCAACGGCCAAGCGCTCGCCCTCACCGGCAACGGCCACGCAGAGTTCGGCTACAACGCGGCGCTCAACCCCGCCACGTTTACCGCGGAGGCCTGGGCCAAGCCGACCGGTGGCAGCGGCCGCCGCCACATCGTCACGTCACGCGCCGACGGTACGAATGGATACATCCTCTACTTGACGGAGACCGGACAACTACGCTTCTGGATTGGGCAAGGCGGCGGCAACTGGACCGAAGCCATCGGCCCTGTCCTTCCGCTCGGCCAGTGGAGCCATGTGGCGGGTACGTACGACGGCACCACGGCGCGGCTCTACGTAAATGGCGCCCTCGTTGCCGAGCAGGCGACCCACCTGGTGCCCAACAGCTCGCGTCCCTTGCGGATCGGCTCTGATACGTGGGGCACGCCCAACGAGCAGTGGGTGGGCGAGATCGACGAGGTGCGCATCTGGAACACGGCCCGCTCCGCCAGTGCGCTGCTCCAGACCCTCAACCGCACGCTCACGGGCGACGAAGCCGGGCTCGCGGCCTACTACCGCTTCGAGGGCTCGGGCGCTACCGTCAACGACTACGCGAGCAGCTACACCGGCAACGGCGTCAACGCGAGCCGCGTCGCCTCCACAGTGCCGTTTGCGAATCAGTATGCGCAGGGCACCTCGGGCAGCCTCAGCATCCAGGGCGCCTCGGCCAGCAGCATAGCGGGCGGCACGGTGTGGCTCTTCAGCTACAGCGACCCCGTCGCCGACCTCACCACGGGTCTGCCCAGCGGGGCTACCGAGCGCTTGTCCATCGTTCTCGGCGTGCAAGGTACCTCCGGCAGCCGCGCCACCGTCACCTTCGCGGTACCCGACGGCATCGACCACCCGCGCCTCCTGTACCGCGCCAGCAGCACGCAGCCCTGGACCGACGCCACGCCCGCCTTCACGTACGACGAGCAGGCCGACACCTTCAAGCAGGCGGGGCTGACGCAGTTTGGCGAGTACGTCGTCGCCAGCGGCACGCCGCAACGCATCGGCAGCAGCATGGCGCTGAGCCTGGAGGGCACCAACAGCCACGTGGCCCTCGGCACCGCGCCCACGATGGGGCTGACGAATGCCTCGTTCACCGTGGAGGCGTGGATCTACCCCGACACGCTCAACGGCGACCGCTCGCTGCTCGGCACCACAGAGCAACAGACGAACCAGGGGCTACACCTGATCTTGCGTAATGGACGCCCCCTGCTAGGCTTCTACGGCAACGATGAATTCGCCGTCCAGCCCATCCCGCTGAAGCAGTGGACCCACCTCGCCTTCGTGTATGATATGGCCGCGCAGCGGCAGAGGATCTACGTCAACGGCGTCGAGGTCATCACCGGGACAGGCCATGCGCCTTTCGCTGGCACAGGCACCGTCTACATAGGGCGCTCGCTCAGCGCTGGCTACTTCGACGGCCAGATCGACGAGCTGCGTATCTGGAGCACCGCCCGCAGCGCCGCCGACGTGGAGGCCACCATGCGCCGGACGCTCGCAGGCACGGAAGCCGGACTGCGCCACTACTACGCCTTCGACGGCGACCGCAGCAGCGTGCTCGATCTGAAGGGCGGGGAGACCGGGCTGATGCTCGGCAACACCACGCGCCGTCCGTCGGCGGCTCCGCTCGGTCAGGCCAGCACGCGCCTCGCCAGCGCAGGCAGCCAGCAGAACGTAGGTAGAGCCACCGGCGCCAGCGGCGACGCCGCCACCGTCCGCCTCGCCACAGCGGGCACCGGCGCCAAGCTGGACGTGTACGCGCAGGGCCTGCCCGACGCCTCGCCCATCATGCCGGGCACGGGGCAGGGCGCCAACGAGCGCTTCCCCGCCACCGTCACCAAGCGCGCCGCCCGTGTGTGGGGCCTCAAGCCCATCGGCACCGGCGTCACCGCCGACGTGACCTTCCACTACGGCGGCCTCGCAGGTACGGACGGCTTCGAGAACGTCCGCCTCCTGCGCCGCGCCGCCGCCGACCAGCCGTGGCAGGACGTGACGGGCGAGTTCGCGCACGACACGGGGGCAAGGACGTTCTCGGCCACCGGGCGGTCGTCGTTCTCGGAGTACACCGTGGCCGCCGCTGAGGGGCTACGCCTCTCGCTCAAAGCCTTCCTGCAAGGCGCCTACGACGCGGGCGGCGGCGCCATGCGGACCACGCTGGCCTCGGGCGGTCACCTCGACAGCCAGACCAGCCATCCCTACGGCGCCGCGCCGTTCGGCGCCAGCGGCACCGGCTACACGGGCACCGAGGCCATCGCCACCACCGACGCCAACAGCAACAGCCGCGTGGACTTCTACGAGAACAGCAGCACGGTCGTGGACTGGGTGTATGTGCAGCTGCGCTCGGGCTCGCCCAGCAGCCCACCCATGACCGTCGTGGACGAGGCGGCGGGGCTCTTGCACGCCAACGGCACCATCACCCACGCCGATGGCACCAGCCCGCTCACGTTTACCCGCGCCACCGGGGGCAGCTACCACGTGACGCTCTACCACCGCAACCACCTCGCCGTCATGAGCGCGAGTGCCGTTGACCTCACCAGCGGCAGCGCCAGCTACGACTTCAGCACGTCGATGGCGCAAGCCTACGGCGGCGCGGGCGTACAGGCCGAGGTGGCCAGCGGCGTCTTCGGGCTCATCGGTGGCGATTACAACCAGGACGGTCAGGTGACGACGGCGGACTTCACCGCCTTCAACAACGCGCTCGTGGCGGGCCAAACGGGCTACCGCCTTGCGGATGTCACCGCCGACGGCCAGGTGACGACCACGGACTTCACGCCGTTCAACAACGCGCTGGTGATGGGAGCCGTCACGCGTGTGCCTGCGGCCAGCGCTGCGGCGGCGGCCTCGAAGCAGGCCCCCAACGCCGTGCCTCGCTTGTGGCGCATCCCGCTCAGCCGCTAAACAACGCCCCACCTCCACTTCTGACGCTATACCGCTATGAAATACATCACATTGATCGTTCTGGGGCTGATCGTGCTGGGCATGAGTCCCGCCGGCGCACAGGACACCCAAATGCAGCTCGTTGTCGTCCGCAACGACCAGACCGCAGGTGGCTTCCTGGATGTGCAGCTGCAGCTCAAGCAGAATGGACTGTCGCCTACCACTACGCCGTCAAACACGCTGACGGGTTTCACCGCTGACGTAGACTACAACGCCGCGCACCTCACCTTTCAGCAGGGGCAAAGCAGCGCCTTGCTCAACCAAGGCTACACCCTGGGGTTCAACAGCTTGAGCGGTGCGCCAGCCTCCGGTACGGGCGCAGCCGAGTACATCCGCCTCACCGCCACGGGCGGCAGCGTGGGCACCGACTTTGGCGATCAGCAAGGGGTTACGGTCGAGACCGGCTTCGGCACGGATTTCGGCACCATCCGCTTCCAGATTACAGCCGCGGGCGCGGCCGCACGCACCACCGACTTGTTCATCCGCAGTGGATCGGTGGCGGCCAGCTACTTCACCAACGCCCAAAACAGTCCGCAAGGGACCGCGCAGGATGCGAGTGTCACACAGACGACGAGTCTTGACAATGTGGCACTGCCGGTAGAGCTGACGCGCTTCGAGGTGGTGATGGATGGCGACGAGGCGACTCTCGTGTGGGAGACGGCTTCAGAGACTAACAACAGCGGGTTCGATGTGGAGACGTTCTTTGAGGCACGCAGCGCGTTTGCGCAAGCCTCGACCACGTTCGCCAACGCCTATGTGCCCGATGACGGCGAGGAGGACGCAGCCTTCACCACACGCGCGCAGGGCACATGGGAAAAGGAAGGCTTCGTGCAAGGTGCGGGCACGAAGCTGGAGGCGCAGGACTACCAGCACGCCCTCGGCGCCCTCGACCCCGGCGTCTACCGCTTCCGCCTGCGTCAGATCGACTACGACGGCGGCCATGAGTACAGCCCTGAGGTGGAGGTCACGGTAGAGGTGCCTCGCGAGCTCACACTCCGCCCCAACTACCCCAACCCGTTCAACCCGAGCACGGTGATGACCTTCACCGTCCCCGAGGCAGGCCGCACGCAGCTGGTCGTCTACGACGTGATCGGGCGGCAGGTGGCGCGCGTGTTCGACGGCGAGGCCACGCCCGGCCAGTACTACCGCCTGCAGTTCGACGGCAGCGGCTTGGCGTCAGGCGTATACATCTACGCCCTCAAGCACGCCGGCCAATTGCGCACCGGGCGCATGATGCTCGTCAAGTAGCCACAAACCCAACCCCATGTAGAGCCGCGATGAAAACCACCACACCACCTGAGTGCTCATCCGATCCTCACCCAGGAGTGCTTGAAACCGAAGCGCCCGTTTCGGCGCCCACCGATGCCGGGTACTTGCGCCGCGAGGTAGACGCGCTCGTATCGATGCTGCCTCAAGAGCCGTCGCCTGCGGCAGTCTCAGTGCGCACGAACTCGTAGGTCGTCCATGCCCTTTTGCCTTGGCGATTGCCCTTGGCATGCCTTGCCCCGTTGGCACGGTCCGGTCACTGTGGGTGTGGTGTAGCGCAGAATCACTGCCCAGTATCGCAGCCCTGTGGGTGGTGCCACTCAAAAGTGGAATCTGAGGGTTGTGCGGTCGATCTCGATAAAGTCGTACAGGTCGAAACCGACAGCTATGGCCTCCACGTTTTGAGAGAAGAGGATCTCTAGTTCGCTGTTGCGGATGTTGCCCGTGGATATCAGAAGCAGCTTATAGGGTACACCTTGCACGATCAGTGAATCAACGAAGTCGCTATCTTTTGTGACTACCGCCCGGCTCTCTGCCACTGATCGTTGGTTGATGGCCTCGTCAGGTGTGCGGTTGCCTGCGGGCAAATCCAGCGTGTGGATGGCATCATGGCCGCGCTCTCTGAAGCGGTAGCACAAGCCTCGTGGAAGTTGTGCATCGATGAGGAACTTCATGCTGTGAGAGCTTGCACGCGCTTGGTTTGGCTAAGCCGCGCGGCATAGGCAAAAACAGCCAGAATGTCTTCTCGTTCGAGATCTTCATAGTCTGCCAGCACCTCCTCAACACTCATGCCCGCGCTGAGCAGTTCCAGGATCATCTCCACGGGGTAGCGCAGCCCGCGCACGCACGGCTTGCCGTGGCAGATTGCCGGATCGATCGTGATGCGTTCGAGAGCCATAGGGTTACGGATGGAGGAGTACATGGACATGCGCTGAGACCCTTGCTCTGGGTTTATGATCCGTGGGACCAGACCTCACCCGAACACGAAGCGATCAGCGAGCCGCCCTCCCAGCACGCACAAACTCGTAGGTCGTCCATGCCGTCTCGCCCTGGCGGTTGCCTTGCTCTACCTCGAACACGACACCGGGCTCGTAGATGGCCTGCACCGTGACGGGCAGCCCGGCGAGTGGTACCCAGATCGTACCCGAGGCGCGCAAGCTGTCGAGCAGCGCCGCGTTGCGTGTGTTGTAGGCGCGCATGAGTTGCTGGAAACTCACCGAGTCGCTGGCTACCCACAGCGGTGTGCCCGTCGTGTCGTACTGGATCGTAGCGGCGTCACCTACCTGAAGCGCTATGCTAGCGGGCGAAGGTGGAGGCGTGGTGTGCTCGTCGTCGGCACAGGCCGTACAGCCCAGGGCCGTTAAGAGCATAAGCAGGAGGCGGACGATCATGGGAGCACCTAGCAGCGGAAGCACCACGCTGTAACGGGCGATGACGTAAACAGTGCCGCGCTACGTCGCCGTGGAACGGCGTTGACTGGGAGGGCTTGCTGGCGCCGTTTTGCTTCATTGGGGTGTATGTGTTTCCTTACTGAACACGGCAGCCGCTTTCCCTGCACTCACCAGAGGCACCCATGAATACGTCTGAATGTATGCCCAACAGGCCAGAGGAGAAGCTAGTGGCATCCACCGTCAGTGCTGGCACGGATGAGACAGCGTTTCCAGATACAGGAGGTGACCTGTGGAGGCCATCAATGGCCATTGGCGTGCTGCTGATCGTGGCCTCTATGCTGCTCTCAGCGGCAGGTCCCCCGATAGCCTTCAACATTGTGGCGGTAGCGTGGGGATGCATTCTGGTGGCTCTTGCGCAGTACTTCCGGCACCGCTCGGCACAGCGCGTGATGGCAGCGCACATGGAGCTGCGGCGAACGGCGCATGAGCGTGCGCGATGGCAGCACCAGCAGGCGCAGTTAGAGCAATTGCTGGCACATGGCTTGCCACCTGCGGTCGCTCTGGAGGAGGCAAGAACGTTGCTGGCTGCTCCTCGTCAGGATGATACAGAAGCCGCTGCCCTAGCTGCTCTCCAACAGACAGGTGACCGCAAAGAGTAGTCCCCACGTGAAGAGCATGCTTATGCGGTTCTGGCGTAACTACCGATCCGCGTCAGGCGTCGAGCAGGTCTGCGTCGAACGTGTAGGCGCTGTAGTCGATGCGGTAGAGTAGGCTGAAGAGCGCCGGGATGAGCAGCAATGTGATGAGCGTGCCGAACAGCAGCCCCACCATGATGCTCACCGACATGCCTTCCCACATCTCGCCGCCGCTGAGGTATAACGGCAGCAGGCCGAGCACGGTCGTAAACGTGGAGAGCAGGATCGGGCGGAAGCGCTGCAGGCACGCCGCGATGATGGCATCTTGGTCGCTGCGCTTGAGCTGGTGCTGCTCGATTTCGATGCGGTCGAGCAGCACAATCGCGTTGTTGATGACGATGCCCGCCAGCGAGATCAGGCCGAGGAAGGGCATGAACCCGAACGGCTCGCGGAAGACCAGCAGCCCCAGCGACACGCCGATGAGCGCCATCGGGATCGTCAGCAGCACCATCGCGGTCTTGCGGAACGAGTTGAACTGGATGACGAGCAGCAGCAGGATCAGCACGCCCGAGAGCGGCAGGTAGTTGAACACAGCGCCCATGTTCTCCGCCGTGTTCTCCGCGTCGCCGCCCGTGTTGTAGCTATACCCCGTCGGCCAGCTCGCGGCCTGCTCGTCGAGCCACGGCGTCAGCTCTTCCATGATGGCCGAGGCGTTGCCCGTGGGCGTCAGATCGCTCGACACGTTGATGGTGCGGTTCAGGTCAAGCCGCCGGATCTTGCCGTACTGCCAGTCGGGGACGATGCTGGCCACCTGGAGCAGCGGCACGCTCTTACCCGTGCTCTGCGCATACACGTTCAGCGTCTCCAACGAGGCGAGCGTCTGCTGCTGGCTGTCGCCGCTGCGCATGAGGATGGGGATGTTCTTGTCGCCCTCGCGGTACTCGCCCGTGCGGAAGCCGTTCAGCACCGTCTCCAGCGACACAGCAATATCCTGGCTGGAGACGCCCGCCGCCTGCGCACGCGCCTGGTCGATGGCAATGACCAGCTTCTTGCTCTTCGGCCCCCAGTCGTCCTTCACGTTCTTCGTCCCCACGATCTGCGAGAGGCGGAGCTTCACCGCCTCGCCGATGCGCGCCAGCTCGTCGGGGCTGGGGCCAGAGACTTTGATCTCGATGGGGACGCCCCCGCCGCCGCCTGCCAAGGCGCTGACCAGGATGTCGGCGTCCGGGAACGTGTCGAAGCAGTAGCGGTCCAGCGCGGTCACCATCGCGTTGTTGGCCTCGAACGACGAGGTGTTCACCAGCATGTGCGCGTAGCTGGCGTTGGCCTCGTCGGCCTGGTAGCCGAGGTCGTAGGAGGCGGGCCCTTCGCCGATATACGCCGACCAATCGAGCACGCCCACGCCTTCGCCGGGCGCCACCTGTAGCGAGTCGGTGAGGTAGACCTCCAGCTGCTCCACGATGTCCATCGTCCGCTCGATGCGCGTGCCCTGCGGCAGGTTGATGTCGACGGTGATGAGGTTGCGGTCGCTGTCGGGGAAGAAGACGAACGCGATGAAGGTGAAGCCCAGGATCGCCAGCGCGAACATCCCGAACATGCCCGACACCACGATGCCTCGCCGTGCCAGCGCCCACAGGATGAGGTCTTTGTAGAGCAGCTTCATGCGCGCGATGACGCGGTCCACCAGCCCCGGCTTGGCGTCCTTGCCCTTCACCTTGAGGAAGAGGTAGCAGAACATCGTGATCACCGAGAGCGCCACCAGCCACGACGAGAGCAGCGCCAGCGAGATCACCACGAAGATCGGCCCAACGATGTCGCCCATCGTCGACTCGGCGAGGTAGAACGCCAGGAAGGCGACCGACGTGGTGAGCGTGGAGATCAGGAGCGGCGTGAAGAGCTCGTCGCACGCCTCGATGGCGGCTTGCTTGGCCTCCATCCCCTGCTCCATCTTGACCATGACCGACTCGGCAACCACGATCGCGTTATCCACCATCATGCCCAGCGCCATAATGAGCGCGGCCAGCGTCACCTGGTTGAGTCCCACGTCCAGGAAGCCCATCAGCATCAGCGTCATCACCGTCACAATCGGGATCAGGCTGGCGATGATGAAGCCCGTACGCAGCCCCAAGAACAGCAGCATCACGAGCATCACGATGGAGATCGACTGCACGAGGTTGACCACGAAGTCGCTGATCTTCCTGTCGATGTAGG
>JBCDJT010000039.1:0-37488 GCA_038747545.1 Bacteroidota bacterium | reverse complement strand
TCAACGAGGAGCGTCGTCACAGTTCGCTGGATCGTCAAACGCCGGACACCGTATTTTATGAACGAGAGCCGCTGCTTCGGGCGGCCTAACCAAACGTAGAGTTCCACTTAAGCGCCTGTCCAGTTTTATGGGACCACTTCAGACTTCAATCCGGCTGCCATCTCTAAGGTAGTCTTCGGTCTCAAGTCATCGAGCAAAGATATCGAGACTGTTGTAAAGGCGTTTTGCGATGTTGGTCACATTCCTGAGTTTACACGACTAGACATTGATCCAATGACTCTCAACGTTGTTGAAAAAGATGCCCCTTTCCGCAATCTGAAATTTATTCGCCGTACAGCTACCTAACTTTATAATTTTCAAATGCATAAATGTATTCTACGCGTACTTCAGAGTTTCGCCGTCTGAGCGGCTCCCTATCATCTAGGCCTACAACAGCTCCCCGCTTTACAGCGCATACAGACTACCCCGACCACCCACCGCCGTACGCATCACCTCTTCGGCGGAGTTATAGCCGACTTTGATAACCTCTTTGGCGGTGCCGGTCATCCTCAGCATGCCGTCGCTTAGGGCAGCGTCCCAGGTCACGCAATACTCGGCCCACACGTTTCGGGCGTACCGATTTTTGGGCAGGAGGGCGCTCTGGCTTATTGCCATGATGCTATGTCGTCACGACAATCCCCCGCAATCCGCTTGCCAGTGCGTGAGGCCGCAGTGACCACAAAGCCTCGAAGGCACATCTCCAGTTCAACGCCACCGCCTACTCGTACCGCAGCGACTCAATTGGGTTGGCGGTGGAGGCGCGGACGGATTGGTAGGCCACCGTGAGCATCGCTAACAGTAAGGTGAGCACGCCGGCGGCCACGAATACCCAAATTCCCAAGTCGATGCGGAAGGCGAACCCGTCTAGCCAGCCTTGCATCGTGAGCCACAAGACCGGCGTGGCGATGAGGCTGCCCACGAGTACTAGCACGAGGAAGTCGCGAGCTAGCAGCATGACAATACCGCCCACCGAGGAGCCCAGCACCTTGCGGATGCCGATCTCCTTCGTCCGCTGCACAGCGGTGAACGACGAGAGCCCAAACAGGCCGAGGCACGCTACGAAGATGGCGAGCAGGGCGAAGAACGTGAACACGCGCCCGAACTGCTCGTCTTGCTGATACTGCGCGTTGAAGTGGTTGTCGAGGAAGTAGTAGATATACGGGTTGCCCGGGAAGAACGTCTGGTACTGCTCGCCGATGTAGCGGATGACCCCTGGCAGATCGGCGGAGGCAACCTTGATGGAGTAATACCGCCCTGCGTTGGGGCTCAGACGGAAGCCGATGGGATCGTAGCCCTTCTGCAACCCCTCCTGGTGGTAATCCGCCACGACGCCCGCAACGGCCAGCGTATCGCCCCCGACCACAATCTGCTGCCCGACGGTGCTTTCGGCACTCTCAAAGCCCAGCAGACGCCGCGCGGTGTCATTCAGGATGATGCTCTCGTCATCGGCCTGGAAATCGGGGCTGTAGGTGCGCCCGGCCAAGACCTGATGGCCATAGCTCTCCAGGTAGTCGTAGTCCACCCCGACTTGATACAAGATGCTGCTTGCCTCGCTGGTGAGGCTGCGGGCTCCGCTGGTCCAGTAGATGAGGTTGCCCGGAATCTCCGACGACCCGGCGACCCGCTGGATGCCGGCTTGCTGCAGCAAGACCTCCTCGAACGCCGTGTTCTGCTCCACAAAGGTTGAATCGACGGCGCCCGGTCCCTCGACGACGAGCGTCTGCTCCACCTGGATGCCTAAGTCTTGCTGCTGCATGAACTGCAGCTGCTGGAAGACGATCAGCGTGCCCGCAATCAGGGCGAAGGAGATGGCAAACTGCCCCACGACCAAGCCTTTCCGCAGCAAGAGCCCCTGCGCGGAGCGGCTGAACGAGCCTTTGAGCACCTGCACCGGCTGGTACCCCGACAGCACGAAGGCGGGATAGAGCCCGGCCAACGCAGACCCGACGACGAACAGCGCGCCCAGCAAGAGCCAGAAGCGCCCATCGAGCAAGAAGCCGTAGGAAGCCTCAGCCCCGACCAAGCTGCTAAACACGGGCAACGCCGCCCACACCAGCAGGAGGGCGAGAAGCATCGCCAGCGCATTCATCACCACCGACTCCATCAGGAACTGCCGGATGAGTTGCCCTTTGCCGGCGCCCATCACCTTGCGCACGCCAATCTCACGCGCCCGCTCCGCCGCTCGCGCCGTGGATAGGTTGATGTAGTTGATCCAGGCGATGCCCATGATGAAGAGAGCGATCAGCGCCAAGAAGCTCACCGCCGTGCCGTTTCCGTTGATTCGCGCCTCTTGGATCAGGTCGGAGGTGAGGTAGATGTCGGGCAGGGCTTGCAAGACAAACTCGGTCCGTTGGTCGGCATTCTCGCCGCCATGCTTGTTGATGAAGGCGGGAAACTTGGCCTCGACGGCTTCGGGCTGCGCGCTGGGGGTCAGCCGGATATAGTTGTAGAAGTCGTACCAGCCCCACGCGGTGTCGAACCCATCGCCCCAGGCCTGCACCAACGTCTCGTAGGAGAGCAAGAAGTTGAACTTCAGGTGCGACTCCTCGGGCGACCGGGCGACGCCCGTGATCTCATACTCCAGATCGCCGCCAATCGTGATGCGCTCGCCCAGTGGGTTGGCGGTGCCAAAGTATTTCTGCGCGATGGCCTCGGAGATCACGGCCGTGTTAGGCTGAGCAAGCGCCGTCGCCGGATCGCCTAGGAGCAGCGGGTAGGAGAAGAACGAGAAGAAGTTGGCGTCGGCTTGGAAGAGGTATTCCTCCTTGTAGCTCCGGGCCTCGTGTTGTACCACGCGCCCGCCATAGTGGAGGAAGAGGCGGACATAGTCTTCCACCTCGGGAAACTCCTCCAGCATCGCAGGCCCGACCTTCGGAAACGCCGTGGCGCTCTCAAATTGTAGCCCCCCGTCTCGGTATGAGTTGAACTGTACGCGGTAGATCCGGTCGCCGTCGTCATGGAAGCCATCGTAGCTCTGCTGCGTGTCTACATATTGCAGGATCAAGATGCTGGCGGCCATGCCGAGCGCAAGCCCCAGCGTGTTCAAGGCCACATAGCCTTTCCGATTCCAGAACACGCGGAGCGCGATGGTGAGATGGTTCTTCAGCATGACTCGTTCGACGATGAGGAGGGTGGGCAGCGTATAGAGTGGTCTGGCCCCCTCAAGGTTGGCATGCGGGTACAGAAAAAACACGCATGCCGTGCTGTGCTTCATCGAGCGAGGCCTGACCAATCTAGGTGCCGTCTTGCTGGTCGCCCAACGTGGTGGAGACCGCGGTCGGTATCCTGCTACGTGGTCACCACGACCCGTCCGAACCCGCCGTCGTAGCGTGTGAGGCCGCGGTCGCCGTAGAACGGGTCGCCGCCGGCGTCGAAGGCGGCGCCCACGATCACGTAGGCGCGGCGCGAGAACGCGTAGCCTACCTGCAGCGCAAAGCGGCCGTTGGGCGTGTAGTGCGGGAAGCTGAGGTAGCGGTTCATCACGGCGATGTCGTCGTTGGCGCGGCGGCTGTCGAGGAGGTAGTCGAGCGCCAGCCGCAGCCCTCGGTCGGGTGGTACGCGGCCCAGGCGGATGTGCAGCGCGGTGCGGTGCTCGCGGTAGTTCATCGCTTCGTCGAGCGAGGCTTGGTCGAAGTCGGTGCCGTCCTGACGGTCGCGGTACGTTTCCAGATGGCCCCACGCTTCCAGGTCGAGCGTCCAGATCCGCGCCAGCACGTACGCCGACACCGTGCGACTGGTCTGCGCGGTCGTGAAGTCGCTCGTGAACGCAGAGCCCGTGGGCGTCGTGCGGCGGATGCGCGAGCGCGTCTCGCGGTAGATCGCGCCTGCGGTGATGGCGGACAGGTCGGCCTCCACCAAGCCACCCATCATGTGAAACTGATCCTCCCAGGTGAAGCGGTGATGCGGCTGGCTCTGCGCGTGCACATCGGCGCGGGCACGGGGCTGGAGGCCGAGGTGAAACTCAGCGCGCAGACGGCGCCACGTCGGGCTCATCCACTGTGCCGTCACGTAGCGCGGCGCACGACGGTAGCTGCGCACGGTGTCTTCCAGCACAGGATCGGCGCCCAGCGTGTCGAAGATGAAGTTGTTGGCCAGGTCCAGCACGGTGGCTTCGACGCGCACGTTGCCCAACGTGGGCGAGGCGAAGGCGTAGTTGAACCCGAAGTCGAGGTCGGGCTTGTAACTGCCTACCGTTTGCCGGAAGCCAAGCTGGTGCGCGCCCGTCTGGTACTGGTAGCCGACCTCGACGAATGCACGTTCGGCAGACAGATCCTCTTGCAGCAAACCAGTGAGCGTGACGGTGTGACGCGGGCGCAGGGCGATGCGGTTGCGGAAGTGGCTGGCCGTGGCGAAGCGCGAGCGGTGGATGCTGCCCATGTGCGTGCGGAAGGCGAGCGGCGCGGCGTACCACTGGGCGTCGTCGCGCAGGGTGTAGCCGTAGAGTTCGAGGTCCAGGGCGTACTCGTGGTCCATCGCAGGCGTCAGGCGCCGCAGCACGCCGCGGTCGTAGAACAGCCCGCCGTGGGCATGGCGCTTGTCGCGCAGGGCGATGTGGACGCGGTCCGCCCAGCCTTCGAGCGTGGCGCCCGGTGGTCTGCTTGGTGGAGTAGCGTCTTGCGCCAGGGCAGATGCGCCCGCCAATGTCCAGAGGAGGGCAACGACACCGAGCACCATGACGGGGAAAGGAACTAGAGTACGCCTGTCGCTACGTTCACCTGGTGCCATGAAGCTTTTCCGCCTGAATGTTCAGGAGGAGTACACAGCCAGCCCCAGTGCTGACGAAGCCCCTCGCCTGCCATAGAGCGCCATGTCTGGGCAGCCGCATGGGCGCCCAGGGTATGCACGTTCTTCATGAGCCGAAATCACGGCACGCGTTGCCTATGTGCCGACGTGCGCCCTACCTTCGGGCTCCTCACACCGCACTTCTGAGCTACGATGCTAATCCTACCTGCTACGCCCCGCGTGAAGGCCGCTGTTGCCCGCCCGATGATGCTAGGATCAGTATCGTTTACGGCGGCGCACGGCTAAGATCCGCCCGCGCCTCGCCAGGCGCCCTCCATCCGTCCTATGTGCTCAGCTGACGCGCCCGTGACACCACCACGGTGTAGTCTGGACTGCGTCGCTCTCCTCCCTACCTCTTCTTAATGTCTACTCCTTCTCCTTCGGCGCCTGGGGCGGCGTCGATCTGGCGCGATATCCGGTTCGCGCTCTCTGGTAAACAGTACGATTTTACGTCCGGCAGCATCGGCCGCGCCATCCTGATTCTGGCGGTACCGATGGTGCTGGAGATGTCGATGCAGGCGGTCTTCGAGGTCGTCGATGTCTTCTTCGTCGGTCGCCTCGGCGCCGATGCCGTCACGGCGGTCGGCCTCACGGGCTCGGTGCTCGTCTTGGTGTTCGCGGTCGGGATGGGCCTGAGCATGGCGGCGACGGCCATCGTGGCGCGGCGCATCGGCGAGGGCGACCCGGAGGGGGCGTCGCGCGCGGCGTTTCAGGTGCTGCTCGTCACGTTCCTAGTGTCGCTACCCATCGCGGCTGTCGGCATCCTCTTTCCCGCCGAGTTGCTGCGGCTGATGGGTGCCACCGAGTCGGTGGTTGAGGTAGGCTCGGGCTACTTCGCCATCATGTTTGGCGGCAACCTGAGCATCCTGTTCCTCTTCCTGATCAACGCTATCTTCCGCGGCGCGGGCGATGCCGCCATCGCTATGCGCGTGCTGTGGGTGTCGAACCTGCTCAACATCGTACTCGACCCGCTGCTCATCTTCGGGCTGGGACCGATACCTGCACTCGGCGTCACAGGCGCCGCCATCGCCACCACCACGGGGCGTGGCGTGGCGGTGGTCTACCAGCTGTGGCTGCTCAACCGGGGGCGCGGGCGCATCCGCGTCATCCCCGCCGACGCCACGCTCAACCCGGTGCTGCTGCGTACGCTCGCCAAGATCTCCATCCCCGGACTGCTCCAGTACTTCGTGGGCACGGCCAGCTGGCTGCTCATCTTCCGCATCATGGCCGACTTCGGGAGCGAGGCCGTGGCAGGTTACACCATCGCTATCCGCATCATCGTCTTTGCCATCCTGCCATCGTGGGGAATGGCGAACGCGGCGGCTACGATGGTGGGGCAGAACCTCGGCGCCAAGCGACCCGACCGCGCCGAACGCGCGGTGAGCCTCGCCAGCGTAGCCAACATGGTGTTCATGGGCCTCTTCGCCGTCGCCCTGCAGTTCACCGCCGAGCCCATCCTGCGCGTGTTCACTGATGAGCCTGAGGTCATTCTGTACGGCACGCAGTGCCTCGTCATCGTCAGCTACAGCTACCTGTTCCTGGCGCTGGGCATCGTGATGGTGCAAGCCTTCAACGGCGCCGGCGACACCACCACGCCCACGTACATCAACCTCGTCAGCTACTGGATCTTGCAGATACCGCTGGCCTACTGGCTGGCGAAGCCGCTCGGCATGGGGCCGGATGGCGTGTTCTGGGCCATCGCCATCGCGCAGTCGTTCCTCGGGCTGTTGGCGTACGTCGTCTTCCGTCGCGGAAGCTGGAAAACGCGGGAGGTATGAGCCTGCAGATCGTTGGGTGCGCTGCTAGGCTAGCTCCGGTGCAGCCGGGCGGCGCACCCAGCGGCTCCAGGCTAGCAAGGCGAGAAGCACGTGGGCCACTGCCGCCACTAGCATAATCACGAATGGCGAGGTCGTCCAGTCGGAACCGTTCGGGGAGGTCTTGAGCCATGCTTGCCAGAGCACCTGGGTCTGTCCGTACATGAGGAATACGCCGAACGCCATGAGTGCTCGACGCAGCCATGTCCGTTCGCGGTTCCAGATGATGATTGCCATCAAGCCCAGCAAGGTGAGCCCGTTTGTTAACGTCACGAAGGTCAGGCTGCCCAGAGCACCTGTGATACCATGCGGATCGTAAATCGAGCTGAAGCTGCCTATCCAGCTCCCTGCTTGCACATGGAAACATAAAGCGAGCCCCAAGCCTGCTACGCTCAGAGATGCACCTACACGCTGCACAAGCGTACGGCTTTGATGGATGAGAAGTACCGCAAAGCCGAGATAGATCCCTAGATTTAGCATGACGAAAGACACTGCTACCACCGGCGCCCACGGCCCGTCGGCGTAGCCGTCCCAGAACGCGTCAGGGCCGTAGAGCGAGGCAAAGAGGTTGTAGCCGAGCATAAAACCGACGTACAGGACGAAGCCCGCGCTGCCAACGGTGCGCAGCAGGCGCGGCCACCCTTTGCTCCACTCACCAAACTGCACGAAATCGGCACGCAGCACGCTCGGCGTGCCTAACGAGTCACGCACGGCGTCGAAGGCTTCCGAGGGCCGCTCGCCCGCAGCGATGCGCTCGGCCACGCTGTCGCGCAGGTGGGCTTCTAGCTCGTCGATCTCGTGGCGGGCGAAGGCGGCGTCCCGTTCGAAGGCAGTGCGCCACTCGGCGATGGCGCGGTCTAGGTCAAACATGGCTCCAGAGGTTGTCAGGCGTTAAACGTTGAGGGCGTATCTGGCAAGGTTATGCGAGGCGATGCTTGAGGGGCGCGGTGTGCCAACGGTGCCATACGGCAAGGCCAGCCACGCCGCTCGCCGACAGCGAAAGCAGCGTCATGGCAACTGTGGCGCTAGCACTCCTTCCCGTCATGCCTGCGAGGGTCCAGACACGCCATAGCTCGAAGGAAAAGCCGACTAGACATGCTATGAATGCAATGCGGTCAACACCACTGCGCTGCTTCGTGTAGCTTATCCCGCTCACCAATCCGATAATCAGTAAGGCATTCACGCCACTCAGTCCCACGCGCGGCAAGATTCCGGCTGCTGAGGCGGCTAGGATGCCCATAGCAGCGCATGATAGCATTAGGCTGAGGCTTCCCAGCATCCGAGTCTGCCGTGTGGGCCTGACCTTGAACAGCATATACATTGCACCGATGTAAACCAGCGCATTGGCCAAACGGAGTACATACGACGTTGAGACTACACCTGTGCGCCAAATCTCCCTGATCCACTCGGTGTCGATGCGACCTACCAACACCTGTGCCAGGATGAACGCCGCATAAAGTCCCAATCCCGCTATCGCCACCAGCCGCAGATACCGAATCCAGCCTTTGCTCCACACATCTACCTGCTGAAAGTCAGTACGTAGCACGCTCGGCGCACCCAGCGAGGCACGTACAGCATCAAAGGCTTCCGAGAGCCGTTCGCCTGCCGCAATGCGCTCAGCGACGCTGTCCCGCAGGTGCGCCTCCAACTCGTCGATTTCGTGACGGGCGAAGGCGGCATCGCGCTCGAAGGCGGTGCGCCATTCGGCGATGGCGCGGTCTAAGTCAAACATGGCTTGGGTCCCCACAGTCCGTTGAGTACATCGTGTGCCAGCGACCACTGCTTCCGCTGCTGCTCCAACTCCTTCACGCCACCCGGCTTGATGCGGTAGTACTTGCGCCGCCGCCCCTGCTCCGACTTGCCCCAGTACGACTCGATCAGCCCTTGCTCGGCCAGGCGGTACAGGACGGGGTAGAGGGCGCCCTCGGCCCACTCGATCTGCCCGCCCGAGCGGCGTTTGACCTCCTGGATGATGGCGTAGCCGTAGCTATCGCCCTGCGCCAGGAGCCCCAGCACAATGGGCTTGGCCGAGGCGGCCGTCAGTTCGCGGGATAAGCTCATCGCAAATACCTAGATGAAATAAGTATGCCTGATAATACCCAGCTTATCTAAGTATTGCAAGACCCGTCTCGAACATTCTCGCCATGCGCTCCCGATCAATTCGCGGCCCGCTAGGAACAGCGCTTGCCTGATAGCGGTGTGTTTCCGCCGATTGACACCCTACCGACCATGAACCCTCGATTCCGCCCCATTCCCACCCTTCTGCTGGCCGCGATCCTGCTGCTGAGTGGCTGGAGTGTCCAGCAAACGGTACAGGCGCAGTCCGTTGAGGACTTGATCCAGCGCATGCAACAGCGCTACCCCAGCACCAGCACCTTCCAGATCGACTTTGAGCAGACGCTCACCTCGGACTTCACCGATGAGTCGATCACGCTTGAGGGGCAGGCGCTCCTCAGTGGCGACCGTTTCGCCATCACCTTGCCCAATCAGCAGATCATCAGCGACGGGGCCACGCTGTGGCTCTACGACCTCTCGACGCAGCAGGTCTTGGTCAACGACGTGGCCACACAGGAAGGCCTCTCGCTCAACGCCATGCTCATCGACTTCGACCGCCACTACCGCGTCACGGCCGTGGAGTCGTTTGTGGAGGAGGGCGTGCTCTACCATGCCATGGATGTGCTGCCCAAGGCCGACGATGCCGTCTTCGCTGAGGCGCGCCTCTGGCTGCGCGACCGCGACAACAACGTGACGCGCATCGAGGCGATGGACTACAGCGATAACCGCACGACGTTTGTGCTGACCAGCACGCGGTTCGCCATGCGCACGCCACCCAACGCGTTCACCTACACGCCCCCGGACGGCGTAGAGGTGGTAGACCTTCGGAATTGATGTCGCAGCGCGTGCGCACCTGGGCCGTGTGGATAGGCAGCGTGCTGCTGGGGGGCCTGCTCCTCTACCTCTCGCTGCGGCAGGTGGACTTTGCAGAGGTGGCGGCGGCGTTCCGCGATGCGGACTACCGCTGGGTCGCGCCGCTGGCGGGCATCGCCTTGCTGAGCCATTGGCTGCGCGCGTGGCGCTGGCGGCTGTTTCTGGACCGGCTGCCGCTGGACCGTCCCCAGGCACAGCGTGCCACGACGATGCAGGCGTTCTACTCCGTGATGATCGGGTACATGGTCAACTACGTGGCGGCGCGGCTGAGCGAGTTCGTGCGCGTGGGCAACCTGGCCGTGCAGACGCGGCAGGCCTACAGCGCCGTGCTGGGCACCGTCGTGCTCGAACGCCTGCTCGACGTTGCCGTGCTTGGCCTAGGCGTGGCGCTGGCCTTCACCGTACTCGTGGGCCGCGGCAGCGACGATCTGGTGGGGCTCTTCACCGCGCAACTCGACGCCGGTAGCGTGGGCACGCTGGCGCTGGCGGCCGGGGCGGGGCTCGTCGCCATGGGCCTCGCGGGCGTGCTGCTGTGGCGCTGGGTGCAGCGCGGCTCGGCGCTGGCCGTGCGTGTGCGCGGCGTGCTCACCTCGTTCGGCGATGGCCTCAAAACGATCATGCGGCTGCAGCATCCGTGGCGCGTGGTGGGCGCCACGCTGGGCATCTGGCTGTGCTACGTGCTCCTCGCCTACGGCATGTTCTTCATGTTCGCCCTTGAGGACGCCTACCCGCTGACGCTCCTCGATGGCGCCGTCGTGCTCTTCATCGGCTCGCTCAGTGCGTTGGTGCCCACGCCGGGTGGGGCAGGCGCCTCCCACTTTCTGGTAATCACGCTGCTCACCTCGCTCTACGGCATCGACCCGGCGCTGGCGGCGTCGTACGCGGTCTTCTCGCACGGCGGGCAATGGATCCTCTACACGGTGGTAGGCGTGCTGTGTATAGCGATGCAAGGGCGGTCGGCCTTCCGGCTGCCGCCGCGCCTCGACCCCTCCCCCAATCCGTAAGCTTATCTATGGCGCTCCGCCTTCTTGCCGGGCTGCTGCTTGGCCTGTGCAGCGCGATGCTGGCCGTTGCCCAGACGCCGCTCGACGCTCCGCTCCGCACCCTGCCTGCGCCGACGATCGACATCCGGCACCTCAATGCCGAGGTCGATGTGCGCCCCAACACGCCGCGCTTCGACGTGCGGCTCACAACAGACCGCCTCGTGTTTGGTGACACGGATACGCTGTATCTCTACCTGCGCGATGCCGAGGTGGAAGCCATCCAGTTCAGCGTGGCCGACGATCAGGCCTTCGCCGCCGCCTTCGCCCAGCGCGGCGACACCCTGGCGATCCTCACGCCCCCGTCGTTCATCAACACCTCGCCGCTCCGCATCGCTCTAACCTATCGAGCAAAGCAGGAGCGGGACGAGCTGCTGGTGCTGCCGCCCTCGCGCTACAGCGTCGGCAGTTGGCTGCCAACGACCGAGCAGCCGTGGGACCCGACGACGCTCGACCTCAGCGTGATGGCGTCCGCTAGCCACGCGGCCTTGGGCACGGGCTATGCCGGGCCGGACTCGCTGGGCGTGCATCGGTTCGTGAGCACGCAGCCTGTGGGCCTCTCGCACATCGCGCTGGTCACGGGGCCACTGTCGGTGTTTGCCGATGTCGCTGTGGCGGAGGGCCAGCCGCCTACGCCGCTCTACCTCGCCCACTACGGCCTCACCGATGACGCGGTCTTCGCCGACCTGGGGCATCTGTCCACTGCGCTTGCGACGCTGGCCGAACGGCTGGGCTATACCTTCCCGTTGCCTTCCCACAGCGCTGTGCTGACGCCCGATGTAGCGCTGGCGGGCGCGGCATTGGGCATGGTACCCGCACCGCCGCTATCTACCACGGAGGTGCATGCTTTCCAGGCCACGCAACACCTCGTGCGGCAATGGATGGCCGAAGGCGTCGTCGTGGACGGTCCGTTTGATGGCTGGATTGGCGAGGGCTTCAGCGCCTTCCTGGCCGCCTACCTCACAACGGATGGCGATGCGCAGGCTCTATCATTGCGACTGCATCAATTGCGCGCCACGTATTTGGCAGAGGCCGCGCAGTACCAGCGACCACTCGTGTGGGACCGCTGGACGACGCCCGCCCAGCTTCAGGATGCGCACGCCGAGGCCAAGGGCGCGTGGGCGGCCTACATGCTGTATCAGCAGCTCGGCGATGATGCCTTCTTCCGTGCATTGGGCGACTGGTTGGCCGAGTCGGCGGGGCAGCGCGTGGAGACGACCTCGCTGCAGGCTGCGCTGGCTGCGGCGTCAGGCGCGGTTGATGTGGACACCTTCTTCGACCAGTGGGTCTACAGCGCCGGCCACCCCGTCCTCGACGTCACCTACCGCTACGACGCAGGGGCGAGCGAGCTGATGCTGGAGGTAGAGCAGGTGCAGTCGGGCGCGTTCGTGCCCTCGGCGTTTGCGTTCCCGCTTACCGTACATCTCTCTACCGTCTTCGGCGACGCGACGCACACCGTCGACGTCACCAGTGCGCGCCACACCTTCACGTTGCCGTTGGACAACGCGCCGCGCTTCGTGGCCGTCGACCCCGACGGCGTAGTGTTGGCCGAGGTGCGCGTCGATCAGCCCGCGCAGGCCTGGGTGGCGCAGGTGCAGCATGCGCCCTCGGCAGTGGCGCGGGTGGAGGCCGCGGCTGCCCTCACACGGCGCGCCGCCGACCCGCTCTACCTCCTCGGCGTGCGTGCAGCCCTGGAGGAGGCGACGGCGCCGTACGTCACCCGCGCGCTGCTCCAGCCACTCGCCGCCTATCCCGGCAACTCGCTCGCGGAGCGGCTGCTGCTCGGCGCCCTGGCCTCGGAAGACGCTGCGGTACGACGGACGGCGTTGCGCATAGCGCAGGCGCACATGGGCTCCACGCCGCTGGGCGATGCCGCCTTGGAGCGCGCGCAGGCCGAGACCGATCCGCAGGCGCAAGCCGAAGCGGTGCGCACGCTGGCCGCTATCGGACAGCCGTTCGCCTACGACGTGGCGCTGGCTGCGCTCGTCACGCCGTCGCCCGCCGACGTGGTGGAGATCGCCGGCCTCGACGCGCTGCGGCTCCTGGCCGGTGCCTTGCCTGACGACGCCCTGGACACCTACGCCCGCCCGCGCCTCCGCGCCGACGCACCCGCCGTGCGCCACGCCGCTGTGCGTGTCGTGCTGACTGCGCTCGCCGTCGCAGAGGCCCCGGACGACCTCCTCCGGTGGCTCCGCCCTGTACTCGGTGACGATGAACCCAGCATCGAGCGCGACGCCATCGCGGCCTTCGGCCAGCATGGCGATGAAGATGACATCGCCCGGCTGGAACGGTACCTCGACGAGGCGTCGCCTGAGACCGCCTCCGCACTGCAAGCTGCTATCCTCGCCATTCAGCAGCGTGGCGGCCCGCGCTGACGACCGGAGAAACCCGTCTGGCATCGCTCCGTGTAACCGCGTCGATGTCTCGGGTCTTCCGCACATACCGCACCACGGCTTCCAGCATCATCGCGCTCCTCGTGATGAGCGTGATGCTCCCCGTTGCGCGTCAGGCGTGCGCGCTCGGGTTGATGGCGCTCCTAGACTGTTGCCACGATGAGACGACGGCCCTGCCGATGGCGGAGGCGGTGCCCAACTCGATGCCAGACTGTCACGGCGAGGTGCCCGCACAGGAAGCCGACCCGGTGCCGCCGTTGCCTGGCACCGACGTAGACTGTTGCACCGTTGCCGTGGCGCCTGTCGCATCACCGCCGCTGCTGCCCACACCGCCCGAGGCGCCCGCTGTGCAGGCCGTGCCCGTGCGCACCCTGGCCGCAACGGCGCTCCGCCTGGCCCCCAGCGTGCCTGCGCCTCCGCCGCGTGACGCTCTGCCACTGGCTTCGCCGCCTGCGCGCATCCTCTACGGTGCCTTCTTGAATTGAGCCGCCCCGCTGTCTGGTTTCGGCGCATCCTGTACGGATGCCTGCTCTCCATGCACGGTACACGCTCATGTCTCTTCGTTTCTACGGCGCCTGGCTGCTGGCGATGCTCATCTGGGCACCCACCGCACAGGCACAGGCCGCTCCCCCCGCTGCCGATGGCGGCGGTACATCGCTCGGCGAGATCCTAGCTCAGGTCTCGGCAGCCCACCCCACCCTTACCGCCGCGCAGCTCCGCGCCGACGCACTCGCGTTGCGCACCCGCCAGGTACCGCTCTGGCCCGATCCCGAGGTCGGCCTCACCGTGATGCCGCTGCCCGTGTTCACGGCCAAGGGGGCGCAGCGGTCGCAGTGGCAGGTGCGCCAGCAGGTGCCCTACCTCGGCCAGCGCGACGCGCAGGTAGCACACGCTGCGGCCCTTGCTGCCGAAGCCGAGGCCACCGTGGGCATGCACCGTGCCGACCTGCTGCAAATGGCCAAAGACGCGTACTACACGCTGTTCTTGACGCAAATGCACCGCACCGACCTCCAGGCGTTCGCCGAGGAAGTAGCGCAGTTCGAACAGGCGGCTACGGCGCAGTACGAGGTGGGTGAGGGCGGCCAGCAGGCCATCCTGATGGCGCAGATCGAGCGCAACCGCCTCGGGCAGCGCCTGCTCGAACAGGAGCGCCGCGCCGAGCACGCCCGCTCCGTGCTGGCGCAGCTGGTGGGCAGGCCGCTGTGGCGCCTCGCCGAGGCGTCTGTGGAAGCGCTGCCTCTCTTGGAGGCCGACACCTCTGCGAGCCTCATGGGCATTGCGCAGGCGCATCGCAGCGAGTGGCAGATGTTCGACCAGGCCCAGGCACAAGCTCGCCTCCGCGAGCAGTTGGTGGGCTACGAAGCCAAGCCCTCTTTCAGCGCACACGTGCGCTACATCGATGTGGCGGACTCCGGCTTTCCCGAAGCCGCGACGGGCCGCGATGCCCTGGCTGTTGGCGTTAACGTAGCGGTGCCGCTTCAGCGCAGTCGGCTCCGGGCTGACCGCGACGAGGCGAAGGTGTGGCAGCGCCATGTCGAGGCCGAGCGCGAGCTGCTGGCCCTTCGCGTGGCGACGGACATCGACCGGCACCTCAGCGACCTCCGGCTGGCGCAGCAGCAGATCGAGCTGTACCTCGGCACGCTCATTCCGCAGGCGACCACCACTGTCGAGGCGACGTTGGCAGCCTACACCGCGGGGAAGATCGACTTCATCAATCTGCTCGACGCCCGCCGCACGCTGCTGAGCTTGCACATGGACCACCACAACGCGCTCGTCGGCTACCTCAAGGCCGTCGCCGCGCTCGAACGCACCCTGGGCGTCGACCGCTTGGCCGACGTGCTGCCCGTCACCTACCGCCCCCTGATGCAGCCATGAACTGGAACCGGAACACGCTAGTCGTTGGCGCGCTTGCGCTGCTCCTCGCAGCGAGCCTCGCTATCATCGCCACGTTGCTGCTACGTCCTGACGCGGCACCCGCTGCGCCGCCCACCGCCGATGCCGAGGGCGTGCCTGAAACGCCGACGGCGGCAGGCCTCGCGGCTGTAGACCGCAACGGCGACGGCATCGTCTACCAGAGCGGCATGCACCCGTGGGTGGTGCAGGATGAGCCCGGTCAGTGCCCCGTCTGCGGGATGGATCTCCAGCCCGTGGAGGTAGGGGGCTTGGGCCTCGGCACGGTGGAGATAGACCCGGTCACCATCCAAAGCATGGGCGTCCGCACGGCCGAGGCCGAGGTGAAGCCGCTCACGCGGGCCGTGCGCACAACGGGGCAGTTCCACGCCGACGAACGCGCGCAGACGCTCGTCACGACAAAAGTGGGAGGCTGGGTCGAGCAGCTGCATGTTGACTTCGCGGGCGCACGCGTGCAGGCCGGGCAGCCGCTGCTGGATTTGTACAGCCCCGACTTGGTGGCGACGCAGGAGGAGTACTTGCTGGCCCTGCGCAACCGCGAGCGCTTGGCCGGCACCGCCGCCGAAGCCGACGCGGAACGCCTCGTCAGTGCTGCGCGCCGCCGCTTGGCGTATTGGGACGTGACGGAGGCCCAGATCCAGGCGGTGGCCGCCGCTGGCGAGCCAATGCGGACGCTACCAGTGTATGCCCCGGCCTCGGGCACCGTGCTGGAGACCACGATGGTGCAGGGCGCCCGCGTCACCGCCGGGCAGCCGCTGATGCGACTTGCCGACCTCTCGCGCCTGTGGCTGATGGTGGATGTCTACGAACAAGACATGGCTTGGGTAGCGGTAGGCACGCCCGTAGCCGTCACGCTGCCCTACGACCCCGAGGTGCGCGTGAGCGGCCGGATCGACTACATCTACGACACGCTCGACCCGGCCACCCGCACCGTGAAGGCCCGCGTGGTCGTGCGCAACGCCACCCGCCGCTTCAAGCCCGGCCTCGCTGCCGACGTTGACCTGCTCAGCACTGCCGCGGAGGCCGTCCTCGTCGTGCCCGCCGAGGCGGTCGTCCGTAGTGCTGGTCGGGCCGTGGTCGTGCTCGCCCTCGCCGACGGCCGCTTTCAGCCCGTCGATGTAACGCTCGGCTTGGAGGCTGGCGGCGAGGTAGAGATCCGCAGTGGGCTGGCGGGCGGCGAGCGCGTCGTCACCAGCGCGCAGTTCCTCATCGACTCGGAAGCGCGCCTCCAGAGCAGCATCGCCAACATGATGAACTAGCCCGCCGCGAGGGATTCGCCTCCCAGCCGTCGCCACAAGCCATCGATACCCTCATGATTGCCAACCTCATCGCGTGGAGTGCCGAAAACCGCCTGCTGGTGCTGGTGGCTACGGGCCTGCTGGCAGTGGCGGGGGCGTGGGCCACGCTCAACACGCCCGTCGATGCGATCCCCGACTTGTCGGACGTGCAGGTGATCGTCAAGACCGAGTATGCGGGGCAGGGGCCGCAGATCGTGGAGGAGCAGGTGACGTACCCGCTGGCGACGGCCATGCTTTCGGTGCCGTATGCGAAGACGGTGCGCGGCTACTCGATGTTCGGCACCTCGTTCGTCTACATTCTCTTCGAGGATGGCACGGACCTGTACTGGGCGCGTAGCCGCGTGCTCGAATACCTGAGCCAGGTGTCGGCGCGGCTGCCGGAGGCCGCTACGCCAGCGCTCGGCCCCGATGCTACGGGCGTCGGGTGGATCTATCAGTACAGCCTGCGCGACACGACGGGCACCTACGACCTGGCGCAGCTGCGGTCGGTGCAGGATTTCTTCCTTCGGTACGAGCTGCAGGCGGTGGAAGGCGTGGCGGAGGTCGCTACGATTGGCGGATTCGAGCGGCAGGTGCAGGTCATCGTCGATCCGCAGCGGCTGAGCAGCTATCGCATTCCGGTAGGCCACGTGGCGGAGGCGCTGCGGCGTTCGAACCAAGACGTGGGCGGGCGCGTGCTGGAGCTAGGCGACCGCGAGTTCATCGTGCGGGGCAAAGGCTACCTACGCGGCCTCGACGACGTGCGCGCCGTGGTGCTACGTGCCGACGGAGGCACGCCGCTTACCGTCGGTGATGTAGCCACGGTGCAGCTCGGCCCTGACTTGCGGCGCGGCATCGCCGAGGTCAACGGCGAGGGCGAGGTGGTGGGCGGCATCGTCGTGATGCGCGCGGGCGAGAACGCCCAACGTACCATCGACCGCGTCAAGGGGCGGCTGGCAGAGCTAGAGGCCGGGCTGCCGCCAGGCGTAGAGGTCGTCACCGAGTACGATCGCTCCACGCTCATCGACGGTGCCATCCAGTCGCTCACGGCGACCCTCTGGAAAGAGCTGCTCGTGGTGGCGCTGGTGGTCGTGCTGTTCTTGCTGCACCTGCGGAGCGCGTTCGTGGCGCTCATCACCGTGCCCGTGGGCATCCTGCTCGCACTGGCCGCGATGTACCTGCTGGGCATCAACGCCAACATCATGAGCTTGGGCGGCATCGCCATCGCCATTGGCGTGATGGTGGACGCGAGCTTGGTGATGGTAGAGAACGCGCACAAGCACATCGAGCGCCTTGAGGCCCGCGACGAGGGTGCTGCCCGCTTCCACGCCGTGATCAGCGCCGCGCAGGAGGTAGGGCCCAGCCTGTTCTTCTCGCTGCTGATCGTGACGGTGTCGTTTCTGCCCGTGTTCGCGCTGGGCGAGGTAGAAGGGCGCCTGTTTCGTCCGCTTGCCCTTACCAAGACGTTCGCGATGGCCGCCGCTGCGCTGCTTGCCGTCACGCTGGTACCCGCGCTGATCGTGACGCTCGTCAAAGGGCGCATCCGGTCTGAACAGGCCAACCCGATCAGCCGGTTGTGCATCGCCGTCTACCGTCCGCTGCTGCGCGGCACCCTCCGGCACCCCGTGGCCGTGCTCGGGGTGGGGTTCGCGCTGTTGGTCGCGACCGTGCTGCCCATCCAGCGGCTGCTGCTGGGGACGGCATACGTGCCGTTCCCGCAGGTGGGCAGCGAGTTCATGCCGCCGCTGTGGGAAGGCGACCTACTCTACATGCCCACCACCTTGCCCGGGCTTAGCACGCAGCAGGCCAAAGCGCTCCTCCAGCAAACCGACCGCATCATCGCCACCTTCCCCGAGGTCGAGCGCGTCTTTGGCAAGGTAGGCCGTGCCGAGACGGCCACGGACCCGGCCCCGATGACGATGATCGAGACCGTCATCACGCTCAAGCCCGAGCAGGCGTGGCGTCCTGGGCTCACGCGCGACGCCCTCGTGGCCGAGATGGACGCGGCCATCCAGTTCCCCGGCCTCACCAACGCCTGGACGATGCCGATCAAGACCCGCATCGACATGCTCGCTACGGGCATCCGCACACCCGTCGGCGTCAAGATTGCCGGGCCGGATCTACGCGTCCTGGAAGCCCTCGGCACTCAGGTAGAGCAGGCGGTGCGCACCGTGGAGGGCACACGAAGCGTCTACGCCGAGCGCGTGATGGGCGGCGCGTTCCTCGACATCGCCGTTGACCGCGCCGAGGCGGCACGCTACGGGATCACCAGCGGCGATGTGCAGCAGGTCATCCAAACGGCCATCGGGGGAACGGAGGCCACGGAGGTGGTGGAGGGACTGGAGCGGTACGGCGTGCTCGTCCGCTACCCGCGTGCCCTGCGCTCCGACCTGCCCGCGCTGCGTCAGGTGCTGGTGCCCACGCCCAGCGGCGCACAGCTCCCGCTTGGGCAGCTGGCCACCTTCACCCTCGCCGATGGCCCGCCAATGATCAAGTCGGAGAACGCCCGCCCCAACGCGTGGGTGTACGTGGACCTGCAGCCCGAGGCCGACGTGGGCTCGTACGTGCAGCGCGCCCGCGAGGCGGTAACCGCACAGGTGGACTTGCCGCCCGGCTACTCGCTGCGCTGGAGCGGGCAATACGAGTATCTGGAGCGTGCCAACGCCCGCCTCGCTGTGCTCGTGCCGCTGACGCTGGTCGTCATCTTCCTGCTGCTGCTGGTCCACTTCCGCAACGCCGCAGAAGCGCTGCTGCTGATGATCCCGCTGCCGTTCGCCCTCGTCGGCGCCGTGTGGCTGATGCTCGCGCTCGGCTACAACTTCTCGATTGCCGTGGGTGTGGGCCTGATCGCCGTGGCTGGCCTCGCTGCCGAGACGGGCATCGTGATGCACGTATACCTCGACGAGGCCCTGGCCCGCTTTCGCCGCGACGGGCGCCTGAGCACCCGGGCCGATGTGCATGCGGCACTGGAGGAGGGCGCTGTAGACCGCCTCCGCCCCAAGCTGATGACCGTGGTCACCACGCTCTTGGCCCTACTGCCGATCCTTTACGGCACGGGCGTAGGCACCGAGGTGATGCAGCGCATCGCCACGCCCATGATTGGGGGACTGGTGACGTCCACCATCCACACGCTCATCATGATTCCAGCGCTCTACGCGGTGCTCCACACCCGCCGCCTGCGCGCACCAACGCCCTCGGTAGTGCCCCAGCCGCCCCACTGAGCTTCACATCGTCCATCCCTCTCCATCCCCACCATCCCAAACATCATGCTACCTTGCTCTAGAGTCCTCGTCACGGTCCTCCTTGCGCTCACCGCCACGGCCTGCGCCAACGATGCGCCACAGGCGAGTGTAGACGCGGCCGCCACCGCAGCACGCCCCGGCGCCGTCGAGATGGTAGACGGGGTGCAGGTGGTGACGCTCACGGCAGGGCCTACGGGGTTTGTGCCGAACGAGATCACGCTGACGGCTGGGGTGCCTGCCCGCTTCGTAGTCACCCGCACAGACCCCAGCACGTGCCTGGAGCAGATCCAGCTGGCCGATTTTGGCCTGGAGCCCGTTGACCTGCCGCTGAACGAGCCGGTCCGCTTCGACGTCATGCCCACCGAGACGGGGACGTTCACGTTTGTGTGCGGCATGGAGATGCAGCAGGGTACGATCGTCGTGACGGCATAGCTGCCTCGGCCCCCTCGGTGCGCTTGCCGAGGAATGTAGGGCACTGTTCAGTGCATGCTCGCTACGGTTCACCTCCGATCCTTTACGATTCGGGCAGCTTCATTAGGGTAGCCTGAGCCGATCCTGTATCGTTAATCTCGACACAACCCCGGTCGCTGCGCCCCTCAGACCGTTCACCTCGAAACAGACCCGAGAGAGATGATGCAGATCACTGTAGACCACTCGCCCAATAATCCACTCACTGGCCTCATCGACGACGACCTGTTCGCGTTGCTCCGTAGCCACAACCTGCTCAGCGAAAAGGGGGTGCGCGACTACCAGATCCGCAAGCAGTTCAAGGCGATGCGCGCCGACAACGTACCCGCCTACGATGCTATCGAACGCCTACGCGATGACTATCCGTATCTGCAGTTCGACACGATCCGCAAGATCGTCTACAAGCTCAACACCCGCCGCTGATATCCAGCGTGTCTGAGACTATCTGTGAAGGGAGCCTAGCACTTAGGCTCCCTTTACTTGTTTACCCCTGTGGCACCATCAAGTACCCCTGCGCGTCCGATCTGGTGTTCTGTTCACAGAGCAGAGGCCATTAGCCCGTTTGCCGGGCGAGGCGGAGCGTGAGCTCTAGGGCTTCGCCGTCACGGATGACACCGAAGCGCACGTCATCGCCGGGGCGGAAGTCGATCAGACGGCCCGAGAGATCGTTGCTGTTGGTGATGGGCTCGCCGTTGACGGAGGTGATGACGTCGTACGGCCGGAACCCAGACGTGCTGGCGGGCGAGTCGTCGTCCAGGTTTTGCACCACGACGCCGTCCGTGGAGTTGAGTTCAAGGGCAATCGCAAAGCGGCGGTCAAGGTCCCGCACATAGAGGCCGGTGTAGTAAGATCGGTCCACCGCGCCGTTCTCGCGCAGCTCGCTGATGATGCCCTGCACCTTGTTGGACGGCACGGCAAAGCCGATACCGATAGAGCCGCCGCCCTGCTGGGTGTAGATGAACGTGTTGACGCCCAGCACCTCGCCCACGGCGTTCACGAGCGGCCCGCCCGAGTTGCCGCGGTTGATGGCGGCATCCGTCTGGATCATGTCGCGGTAGACGCGGCCGTCGTTCATCGGCGCAAAGTCGCGGCCGACGGCGCTCACCACGCCCACCGTCACCGACGGCTCGGCAGCCTCGAACAGCCCAAACGGGTTGCCCAACGCGATGGCCCACTCGCCTACAAGCGGCGCTTCTTGGCTGAACGAGAGATAGGGCAGTGGCTTGTCGGGCGTCACCTTGATGAGCGCGAGGTCAGTGTAGGGGTCTGTGCCTACCAGCTCGCCCTCCAGCGTTTTGCCGTCTTGCAGGGCCACCGTGATCTTGAGCGCGTTGCCCGCCACGTGATCATTGGTAACGATATAGCCATCAGGCGACATGATGAAGCCAGAGCCCACACTTTGGACCTGCTGGCGGTAGCTGGGGCGCCGGAAGAATTGCTCGAAGAAGGGGTCGCCTGCGAAGGGGCTGCGCCGCCGCACCTCGCGCACCTCGGTCACGTTGATGCTCACGATGGCGGGGCTGGCCACTTCTACCGCGCGCGTGATGGCCGTCTGCCGGCCCTGCCAGATGGTTTCGTTCGCCGCCTGGACGGTCTGCGGCTCCACCGTGTCTTGGCCATCGGTGACGGCGCGTTGGGACTGGACAGGCTGGTTGCACCCCAGCATCAGGATGAACGCGGCGAGGAAGAGCGAGGAGCGCGGCATAACGGCGAGGCAGACAGACGGCATGGAGGCTGTTGGTACGGGGGCTTTTTGAGCAGAGTTTCTAAAGCGGGCTGCCGCAGGAGCGCGCATCTCACGCGGCAGGCTGTTACCTTCCGAATCCCGTAAACGCAACGCCTTCGTGTTCTCGTATGCGCCCTGCCGTACTCGCTCTACTTGTTTTGCTCGCAGGCTGTGCCACAGCGCCGGATCCTGGGTCGCACGTCGTTGCCGAGACGTCCGTAGAGGCGACGTCGCTGCTTGGCGACCCGCTGGTGCGGACGGCGTTTTCCGATGAACGACAGACCACGCTCGAAGCCGACCTCGCCGCCGCCGAAGCGGCCTATGCTGCCCACCCCGATAGCCTGGAGGCCGCAGTGTGGGTGGGGCGGCGGCTGGGCTACCTGTGGCGCTACCAAGAGGCCATCGACGCATTTACGGAGGGGCTAGCGACGCACCCTGACGCGCCCGAGCTGTACCGCCATCGCGGCCACCGCTACCTCACCGTCCGCAACCTGGACGCCGCCGTCGCCGACCTGGAGCGTGCGGCACAACTCATCGACGGCACGCCAGACGAGATTGAGCCAGACGGCGCGCCCAACGCGGCAGGCATCCCCACGAGCACGCTCCACACGAACATCTGGTACCACCTGGGCCTCGGGTACTACCTGCAAGGCCGCTTCGACGACGCCCTCGACGCCTACGCGCAGTGCATGGCCGCCTCTACCAATGATGACATGTGGGTGGCCACCGCCGACTGGATGTACATGACGTTGCGCCGCCTGGACCGCGACGCCGAGGCACGCGAACTGCTCGCGCCCGTCACGCCCGAGATGGCGCTGCTGGAGAACCACGCCTACCACCGCCGTCTGCTCATGTACAAGGGGCTGCTCGCCCCCGACAGCTTGCTCCGCGTGGAGGACGATGCTGACGCCGACCTCACGTTTGCCACCCAGGGCTACGGCGTGGGCAACCACTACCTGGCCGAAGGCGACACCGCCCGCGCCGACGCGCTCTTCCGCCGCGTGCTGGCGAGCGACTACTGGCCCGCCTTCGGGTACCTCGCCGCCGAAGCCGAACTCGCCACCCGCTAAACGCGCTCCGCCCATGAACCGCCGCTCGTTCCTCCAAACAACAGCCGGACTCGCCGGGACGGTCGCGCTGCGCCGCGCCACGGTGTCGCCTGCGGTGGTCGCATCGCCGGCCGTTACCATTCGCAAGGCGCTCAAGTACAGCATGATCGACGTCGAGGGGATGTCGATGGCGGATAAGTTTCGGATGGCGAAGGACCTCGGCTACGATGGTATCGAGATGGACAGCCCGAACGACTTCCGCACCGAAAACGTCCTCGCCGCCCGCGACGCCGCCGACCTGCCCATCCACGGCGTCGTCGACGCGGTGCATTGGCAGAAGACGCTCGGCGATGCCGACCCGGCCGTGCGTCAGGCGGGGCTCGATGGGCTGATGACGGCGCTCCGCGATGCACACGCCTACGGCGCGAGCACGGTGCTGCTGGTGCCTGCCGTGGTGGGCAAAGCCGTGAGTTACCAAGACGCCTGGGACCGCTCGCAAGCCGAGATCCGCAAGGCGTTGCCGCTGGCCGAAGAGCTGGGTGTGCAGATCGCCATCGAGAACGTATGGAATCACTTTCTGCTGAGTCCGCTGGAGGCCGCACGCTACATCGACGCCTTCGAGAGCCCGTGGATCGGCTGGTACTTCGACATCGGCAACATCGTCAATTATGGCTGGCCCGAGCAGTGGATCCGCACACTGGGGCCGCGCATCCTCAAGCTCGACGTCAAGGAGTTCAGCCGGGGCAAACGCAACGACGAAGGCCTCTGGAAAGGCTTTGGCGTAGAGATCGGCGACGAGGCCGGCGACTGCGACTGGCCTGCCGTCAACCAAGCCCTGGCTGACATCGGCTACAGCGGCTGGGCCACGGCCGAGGTACGCGGCGGCGACCGCGACCGCCTCGTCGATGTCCTCGCCCGCATGAACCGCGTATTTTCAAGCTAGCACCAGTTCTGATAGATGATCGCCCATCCTCAGGTTGTCATCCCGAGTGGAGGCCGCAGGCCAGAACCGAGGGATCTCCCACCTTAAGATTGTGCAATCCGTAATCGAGTGCGATTTACCTTCGGTGTGCTTCGCGCTCTCGGCTGCGCTCGGGATGACAAGAGGAAGCGTTCTTCTGCATTCCAGGTTGTCAGCGGTCTCTACACCCTCCTCTTCCTCCTCACACCGTACCTCGCATGCCTGAAGCATTCACCGTCGCCGTCTTGCCCGGCGATGGGATTGGACCCGAAGTGATGGACGCCGCCCTGGCTGTCCTGAACCGCGCCGTCGCCCAAACCGACGGCCTCGCCATCACCACCACCACGCTGCCCGGCGGCGCCGTCCACTTCCGCGACGCGGGTGTGGCGCTGCCCGACGAGACGCTCGCCACCGCCGACGCCGCCGACGCTATTCTGTTCGGCTCGATGGGCCTGCCCAGCGTCCGCGACACCGACGGCACTGAGATCGTGCCGCAGCTCGACCTACGCTTTCACTTCAACCTGTACGCCGGCGTGCGACCGTGCAAGCGCATTCCGCACAGCCCGTGTCCCCTCGCCGACCCCCGCGCGGCTGACATCGACTTCGTGCTCGTGCGCGAGTCTACCGAGGGGCTGTTTGCGAGCCGCGGCAACGGGCTCGTCGTCAACGACGCCGTCGCCACGGACACGATGGTGATCACACGCGCTACGTCGGAGCGCCTGTTTGACTTTGCCTTCAAGCTGGCCGAGCGCCGGAAGGCGCGGGGCGGGGCCGGGCGTGTGACGTGTGTGGATAAGGCCAACGTCTTCCGCTCGATGGCCTTCTTCCGCAAGATCTTCGACGAGACCGCTGTGCGCTTCCCGGGGCTCACGGCGGACTATCAGTATGTAGACGCGATGGCGCTTGAGCTGGTGCGCAAGCCGTGGGCGTTCGATGTGCTCGTCACCGAAAACATGTTCGGCGACATCCTTTCCGACCAAGCCGCGGCGCTCGTAGGTGGGATGGGGTACGCGCCCTCCGCCGATATCGGCGACCAGCACGCGCTGTTCCAGCCCGCCCACGGCACCGCGCCCGACATCGCTGGGCAGGGCCTCGCCAACCCCACCGCCATGATCCTCTCGGCGGCGATGATGCTGGACTGGCTGGGCGATACGCACGACCACGCACCCGCCCGTGCCGCGGGCGAGCGCATCGAAGCCGCCGTCAACGCCGCCTTCGCCGAGCGCCGCCTGCAAACCGCCGAGTACGGCGGTGCCGATGGCACGGCGGCCGTCACCAACGCCGTGCTCGACATGTTGCGGTGACCTGCGCTATGTTTAGCACGTGCCGTGACTTTGTGCCGCGTCACGCATAACAGTGCTCTCCTCCTCGCCTGATCGTTCCGCATGCTGTCTCTGCCCATCACCGATCCAGTCCTGATCGTCTCCATCACGATGGGGATTCTGCTACTCGGGCCTATCCTGTTCGAGCGTCTGCGGATTCCGGGACTGGTAGGCCTGATCGTGCTAGGCGCTGCGGTAGGGCCGGGCGGCCTAGGCTTGCTGGAGCGCGATGCGACCTTCGAGCTGCTGGGTACGTTCGGCCTGCTCTACCTCATGTTCTTGGCCGGCGTCACGCTCGATCTGGGCGAGTTCACCAAGCGGCGTGGGCAGAGCATTACCTTTGGCTTACTGTCGTTCAGCCTGCCGATGGGGTTGGCGGTGCTGGTGGGGCAGTATGTGCTGGGCTACGACATTCTGGCGGCTGCTCTGCTGGGGGCCATCGTGGGGAGCCATACGTTGCTGGCGCTACCGCTGGCCGCGCGGCTCGGGATCGGCAAGAACGGCGCTATGGTCGCGGCTACAGGCGCCACGCTCATCACCGACCTCGTCTCGCTGCTGGTACTCGCCATCGTGCAGGGCAGCGCCTCAGGCGAGGCCGACACGGCCTTCTGGCTGCGCTTCGCAGGCCTGGCCTCGCTGTGGGGCATCTTCGTGATGGTGATCGTGCCGCGCCTCGGGCGGGTGTTCTTCCGCCGCGTAGGCCGCGAGGGCGACACGCCCTACGTCTTCCTGCTCGCCATCGTATTCGTGTCGGCGTGGCTGGCCGGGTTGGTGGGGCTGGCGCCGATCATCGGGGCCTTCCTCGCTGGCATCGCACTGAACCGCTTGGTGCCGAAGAAGAGCCCGCTGATGACGCGCATCGAGTTCGTGGGCAACGCGCTCTTCATCCCGTTCTTCCTCGTCTCGGTCGGTCTGCTGGTGGATGTCCGCGTGCTCGGCTCCCTAGAGGTATGGAAGCTCGCGCTCGTTGCCACGGGACTCGTCGTGGTGGGCAAGGGGAGCGCCGCGCTGCTGTCGTGGCCGCTGTTCAAGTGGACGCGTGCCGAGGCCTTCACCGTGGCGGGGCTGACGATGCCGCAGGCCGCCGCCACGCTGGCCGTCACGCTTATCGGCTTCGACATCGGGCTGTTTGGCCGCGAGGCGGTCAACGCCATCGTGCTTGTCATCCTGATCACGTGCCTGGTGGGACCGAGCCTCGTGCGCCGCTTTGGTCGCGACGTGGCGCTGGCAGAACGTGCGGCGCCTGTTAGCGATGGCAGCGCGCCGCAACGCATCGTGGTGCCGCTCTCCAACCCGACCACCGCCGAAGAGCTTACCGAGCTGGCGATGCTGCTGCGCACACCCAACAGCGAAGAGTCCATCTTCCCGCTGGCCGTGGCCCGTGGCGGACCCGAGGAGGCGCAGAATGTAGCCCGCGCCGAGCAGGTGCTGGAGCGCGCCGTCATCCACGCTGCTGCCGCCGACGTCCCGTGTCTACCCACGGTCCGCATCGCCATGAACCCGGCCGTGGGTATCCTGCGTGGCGCTCGCGAGGTGCGTGGCTCCATCATCGTGGCTGGGTGGGGCCAGACGAGCACCGCTGGCACCGTGCTCTACGGCAGCGTGCTCGACAAGGTGATCGAGGAGAGCCGCGAGATGGTCGTCATGGCGCGCCTCAACAAGCGCATCAACAGCGTTCAGCGCATGGTGCTGCTCGTGCCGCCGATGGCGCACCAAGAGATCGGGTTTGCGGGCGCGCTGCACGCACTCAAGTCGCTGTCCTCGCAGAATGGCATGCCCATCCTCGTGCTCGCGGCCGAGAACTACGCCAAGGCCGTCCAGAAGACCATCGACGGCGTCAAGCCCTCGGCCAAGGTGACGGTGCAGCCGCTGGCGCAATGGCGCGATGCCATGAAGACGCTCAAAGACCTCGTCACGCCCGACGACATGGTGGTGCTGCTGAGTGTGCGCGAGGGCGCGTTGGCCTGGCGCCCCGCCCTCAAGCGGATGCCGCGCCTGCTGTCGCTCCGCCACGAGGATAACGACCTCCTTGTGGTCTACCTCTCGGAAGTCGAACTGGACGCGCTTGTTGAAGGCGCGCTCGACGAGCCGCGGGCGGGGGTCCGCCACGCCAAGCTGCTGCCGCCGCACCACATCACGCTCGGCCTCAGCCCCACCGACCTGCCTTCGCTGCTGACCACTATCCTGCAGCCGGGCTACCCCACGCGCCCGCAACTGCCGGGCAACCTCGCCGACGACTTGGCCGATGCGCACGAGAACTACGCCCCTGAGCTGTCGCCAGGTATCGTGTTCTACCACGAGCACAGCGCCTGGGTCGATGAGCCTGCGCTGTTCTTGGGTACGTGCCCACAGGGCGTTCAGCTGCCGCACACGAGCCAGCCTGCATATGTCATCCTGATCTTGGTAGCGCCGAAGAAGATGAAGCCGGCCGCCTACCTTACCCAGCTGTCGCTGACGGCACAGCTCGTCCGGCCAGAAGACACCGTAGATCACCTGCTGGCGGTCAAGACGTCGACGGCGGCGGCTGAGTACTTGCTGGGCAACCTGCATGATACGGGGCCCGACGACCTGGATGACCTCGACGACTAAGCAGCCCTGCCATGAGCTTCCGCAAGCGATACCCGCGTCGCAACGACCACGGCGACGAAGACAGCGACGAGAAGCCCCTCGCGGAGGGTACCCTCACGCGGCTGATGGCCCAGAAGAAAGACCTCAACCGCGTCAGCCTCTTCATCGATGGCCAGTTCGCGTTTGGCATCCATCAGGATGTGATGATCGCGCACCCGCTGGCCAAGGGGCAGCGCCTCACCGTGGCCAACCAAGAAGCGCTGCGCCGTGCCGACGCTGTGCTGCGCGCCAAGACCAAGGCGCTCGACATGCTGGGCCGCAAGGCGCGCACCACCAAGGAGATCCGCGACAAGCTCCGCCAAACGGGCTTCGCCGACGACGTAGCCGACGACGTGATCGCTCGCTTCCTCGACCTTGGCTACCTGGATGATCACGCCTACGCCACGCAGTACGTCCGCACCCGCTTTCGCGTGAAAGGCTACGGCCCGCAGCGCCTCCGGCAAGAGCTCTACAAGCGCGGCGTGCCTCGCGAGGTGATCGACGAGGTGCTGGCGGAGGAGACCGAAGACCTCGACCTCATCGAAGCCGCGCGCGCCCACGCCGAGAAGCGCTGGCCGAGCCTCGTAGCGCGCGAGCCCGACCCGCGCAAACGCCAGCGCAAGCTCACCGACTTCCTCGTGCGCCGCGGCTTCGCGTTCGATGTCATCCGCGTCGTGCTGGAGGATCTACAGGAAGAATAGCCTGCGGCACAACCGCTGTTGGATCATCCTGCAACGATCAGCACGTTAAAGGGAAAACACGTCTCGAATAGTTTACCTCCTGTGCATGCTTGAGCGCTTACGGCAGACCCTATCTAACACTCGTGATGCCGCGGTCTTCTACGGCCGCGGGCTGCTGAGCGAGCTACAGGTGAAGCCGATCTTTCTCTACGCGCAGGCCATCGCCTTCAAGGTGCTCATCACCATCCTGCCCGTCATCCTGCTGGCTACGGGTGTACTGGGGCAGGTGCTGCAACGCGAGCGCCCGTTCGAGACGGTGAAGAGCTTCTTGCGCGACTTCCTCCCGGCGTACCAGAGCGACCAGATCATCGAGTTTCTCGCCAAGCTCCAGAACGCGGGTGACACGCTCACGCTGATTGGTGGGGTGGCGCTGCTCGTCTCGGCGATGACGCTCTTCACCACGCTGCGGCTGGCCCTCCGCAGCATCTTCTCCGAGGACTGGCATCGGCCGCGTGACCTGTTGCGGGGCTACCTGTTCGACTTCCAGATGGTGGCCCAAGTCGGGCTGATGTTCGTGCTCACGTTCGCCGTCACCCTCACGATGCAGGCGCTCAACGGGTGGGGCGGTGGGCTGCTCGACAGCGTAGGCCTGCCGTCGGAATGGCTGACGCGTGGATGGAAACAGGCGGTGTCGCTGGTGGGCTTGCTCGTGCCGCTGCTGCTGACCTCGGTGATGTTCTTCCAACTGTTCTGGCTTACGCCACGACCGCGCATCCCCAAGCGCAGTGCGTTCTTCGGCGCCGTGTTTTCAGCGGTGTTGTGGGAGATGGGCAAGGGCGCCTTCACGTTCTATGCGACCAACATCGGCCGGTTTGACCGCTACGGCGGCGAGGGCGCTGAGGACGGCATCGCCGTGCTGGGCGATACCTTTGGGCTCATCCTGGCCTTTGTGGTATGGGCGTACTTCTCAGGCGCCGTGCTCATGCTGGGTGCCGTGGTGGCGCTGCTGCACGAGAAACGCATGCGCCTCCTCAACCCCACCCGTTTTGGACTGCCGGACGAAGAAGAGGAGGGCGCGTCGAGCAAGCCGCCAGGAGACGCCGAGACGCAAACCGAAGACGAAAGACAGTGCGAAGATACGCGGTCCACTGAACACGCCGCGGAGGCCGCGAGTACGCCCGCTGTATGATGCGCCTCCGTTTCCTCCTCGCTGCGTGTGTGCTCGGTAGCGTGCTCGGCCTCGATGCCGCGCACGCCCAGCATCCGCTATGGCTCATCGATGCCGACACGCGCATCCGAGGCATCAACTTTCAGTACATGGACACCCGCACGCTGCAGCCGGAAGAACTCCGCCTGCAAATTGCGACCCCCGACCCGCCCCTCAACTTCCGCAACCGTTTTCTGCGTCTCCTCGGCAGGCTACCCCTCGTTCCCAACCCCGCCCTCCCTAAGTTCAACCCCGTAGAGCTGCAGAAAGACGTGGTGCGTATGCGCCGCTACTACCGCGACAACGGCTTTCTAAGCCCGGAAATCTCGTACCCCAACTCGCAGCTCGACACGACCAGCAACACCATCCAGGTAATCTTCTCCGTGCGCGAGGGGCCGCCGTTGGTCGTCCGCAACCTCGTCATTATAGGGCCGGACAGCCTCAGCCCGGTCGTGTTCGACGACGCCCGCAAGCAGCGCGACTGGGAGCGGCTGCTGCAACAGCTGGCTCTCCGCGAGGGCGACCGCTACACCGAGTTTCGGCGCATCACCACGCGCGACGAGGTGGCGAACTGGCTCCGCAATCGCGGCCACGCCTTCGCCGAGGTCGCGTTGGACGGAGACATTGTGGCGGCCCAAAACGTGGTAGATCTCCGCTTCACCATCGATCCAGGCCCCGTGGCCTACATCGACACGATTGAGGTGCAAGGGCAGGAGTCCATCGAGCGCAGTGCCATCGTGCGCGAGCTGCCGTTCCAAGAGGGCGACCGCTTCTCGTCGGCGCAGCTGGCTGAGGGGCAGCGCGAGCTGTTCGGCCTCAACCTCTTCCGCTTCGCCCTCGCCGAGGTGCCTGAGCAGACCCGCGACAACACCGTGGACGTGCGCTTCCGCGTGGACGAGGCCAAGCTGCGGACGCTGACGGCGGAGACGGGCTTCAGCCCCGAGGCGGGCGTGCTGTTCAAGGCGGGGTGGCTGCACCGCAACTTCAGCGGCGGCGCGCGCAACCTGTCGCTCAACTTCGAGACGCAGTCTGGCTATCCCGAAGCCCTCGTCGGCGACCCGTCCACCATCAACCGCCTCTTCTTGGTCTCGGCCACGCTGCGCCAGCCCTACTTCTTCAGCCGGAAGGCCTCGTTCAGCATCGGTCCGCGGGTGGAGGCGCGCAAGGACGAACTGCTGCAGAACGGCCAGGGCTCGCTGGGGCTCAACCGCTTCGAGGCGGGCGTCACCACCTCCGTATTGTACGAAATCCTGCCCTTCCGCACCCTCAACGCCGATTACTCCATCTCCTACGCGGTTCAGCTCACGAGCCAGCTGAGCGAGGACAACGTAGTTGAGAGCTTTGAGGCGGTGCGGGACCCGTACGTGAAAAGCGTCTTCACGCTCTCGGCCACGCTGGGCAAGATGAACGACTACGTCAACCCGACGCGCGGCTACTACATCCGCCCCTCGGCGCAGCTAGCGGGGAATGTGGGCGCGATCACACCGGGTGTAGAGTTCAACAAGCTGGCGCTAGAGACCATCGGCGTCGTGCCCGTGGGGCCGCGTACCTCCGTCGGGATGCGGGCGTTTGCGGGGCGGCTGTGGACGTTCGGCAAGAGCCGCAACGCGCTCTTCGGCGACGACGTCTCGCCCAACGACCGCCTCAAGTACGAGGACCGCTTCGACCAATACTTCTACTACGCGGGCGGCAGCAACGACGTGCGCGGCTGGGACCTGAACAAGCTCGGCCCGAAGACGCCGCTGCAGATCGTGGACACCGACACCACCTTCACGCTGGAGGCCGACGGCGGCACCACCAAGCTGGGCGCCAACATCGAGCTGCGCGCGCCCTTCTTCGGCGACAACCCCGCGCTGCGCAGCGCCGTGTTCTTTGAGGGCGCCCGCCTCTTCAGCGCTGACAGCACATCGCCGTTCCGGTTCGGCACGGGCTTCGGCATCCGGTACCAGACGCCCGTCGGCTACGTGCGGCTTGACTTGGCCTACAAGCTCAACCCCTCGCGCTTCGACGTCGTCGACGCCCAGGAAGCGTTCTGCCAGCTTAATCCCGAGGTCGACGGGTGCGCGGCTGTGCTCGCCGAGCCCGAGGGGCGGTCGCTGGGCATACCGAGCAGCCAATGGCGCCGCCTCCGCGTCCACCTCAGCATCGGGCAGACGTTCTGATGACAGGCAGCTTGACCCCAACCATATCGCTGAGTGCTCAGTGGAGCAAAACGAGCCCCTGCTCCTTGCTAAGAGAGGGGTGGGGTGAGGTAGATCAGCCCGTTTCTGGAAACGTATCTACCTCTACAGGTCTGGCCTATCCAACTGCCCCCTTGAGGGGGCTGCCCGAAGGGCTGGGGGGGTATCGCCTAGTGCTGGATACACCCTCCGACCCGCCTCCCTCAAGGGAGGGGTTCGGCAGCAGGTGTGTGAAGTTATGCACCGTGATTTTGCAGAACGGCTATCAGCGCTGTAGGCCTCAGCTTCTCCACCTCACCCTGTCCCTTTCCTCCTTAGGAGAGGGGACGCTGTCTCAATGTTGGCTGCTGAGCATATACCGTCTCGAATCGGCTGCAAGAGGTTTCTCTTGATGGCCGAGACGACGCCTCATAGCGCCAACGATGCGCAGCCGCCAAAGCGGAACCGCACGCGCCGGATTGTGCTCGCGGTCGTGCTCGTGCCCGTCGTGCTGGTGCTGCTGCTCATCGGCGTGCTGCAGACGACGTGGGGCGCTACCACCGCGCTGCGCCTTGCGCTGGACCGCCTCGATCTGTTCGAGAACGCCGAGCTGACCTTCGCTGAGGCATCCGGCGGCGTGATTGGCGGCCTCCAGCTCACCGATGTCAACCTCGTGCGCGGCGACAGCACCCTCGCGCACATCGACACGCTCGCTGCGGACTACAAGCTGCTGGCCCTGCTCGGGCGGCGGCTGCATCTGGAGGATGTGTATCTGGCTCGCCCGAGGGTGTGGATGGCGCAGACCGAGGACTCGACGTGGAACGTGGCGACGCTCATCGCCCAAGACACGTTGGCGGTGGAGGACACAACGAAGGCACCGTTCATCATCCAGGTCGATAACGCCCGGATCGCGAGCGGCGAGGCGCGCATCGACTTCGTGGGGAGCGACGGGGACTCGACGACGTACGTGCAACACCTCGACCTGCGCCTGCGCGACCTGCTCTCGACGGGCACGTTGACCGAGCTGCGCGCCCGCGTGGACACGCTGACGGCCACCGCCACCGATGCCGTCGGCTTCGACACGCTGCGGCTGGCTACGGCGGCGGTGCTCGTGGACGGGCAGTTCGCGCTCGACACGCTCCGTGTCACGTCGGGACGCAGCCAGGTGACGGGCGGCGGCACGCTGCGGCTGCCGGCTGGCCCCGACGACACGCTGAACGACATCGGCTTGCGCATTGACGTGGCGCCGCTCGCCTTCGACGATCTCCGGCTGTTTGCGCCCGGCTTGGCGGCAGGAGCGACGGTTGAGGGGCGGCTCGAAGCTACAGGCAGCCTCGACCTGCTCGGCGCGGATGTAGACCTCGCCTTCTCCGACGGCGCCACCGTTGCGCTCGACGCCTCACTCACCCCGACCACACAAGGCGACCTCGTGTATCAAGGCGAGGCGCTAATCCGCCGCCTCAACCCCGCGCTGTTTGCCGCACAGCCCGATGCGCAAGGCGGCCTGATTTCCGGCGATGTGCGCTTCGACCTCAACGGCCCGTCGCTCGACGCGCTCGATGGCACGGCGGCCCTCGACCTGTCCCGGCTGCGCTTCGGAGCCCTCGCCCTGGCCGAGACGCGCCTCCGTGCCGACGTCACCAGCGGCGTCTTCCAACTCGATCTCGCCAGTGGCTTCCGGGGCGTCCGCCTCAATGCGACAGGGCAAGTGGTGCCGTTTGCCGAGACGCCCACCTACGACGTGCGCACGCGCTTCCGTAGCCTCGACATCGGGCGGGTGACGCAAAATCCCGAGCAGACCAGCGACCTCAACGGCGCGCTCCGCGTGCAGGGCCGCGGCTTCAGCGCCGACGAAGCCAACCTGACGGCCACGCTCAATCTGGAGCCGTCGTCGCTCAACGGTACTCGCGTAGACGGTGGGCAGATCGTCGCCCGGGTGGCCCAGCCGGACGTGCGGGTCAGTGGGGCGCTCCAGGCAGGCGGTGGCACCCTCGCGCTGAACGGCAGCGCGACGCTGGGCGAGGTGCTGCGCTACCGCCTCGACCGCGCCGAGCTGACCAACGTCAACGTGCTGGCGCTGGCGGGCAACGACACGACGGCGAGCTCAGTTACGGGCACGCTGTCGGCGCAGGGGAGCGGCACCGACCCGCAGCGCATGAGCCTCACCGCCACCCTCGCGCTGCGCGACAGCCGGTTCGCTGCATACACCCTCGACACCGTTGACCTGGGCGCTACCCTCCGGCGCGGCACGCTCGGCTTTGACCTTAACCTGGCGATGCCGGGGGCCAACCTCCAGGTGGGCGGCACGGTGCAGCCTTTCCTCGATCTGCCCACGTATCAGGTGACCGAGGGCGCGTTTCAGAACATCCAGATCGAGCAGCTGACACCGCAGGCCGACTCCACCGCTGCACAGGCCAGCAACCTCAGCGGCACCTTCACGGCGAGCGGTCGCGGGTTCGATCCGCAGACGATGTACGCCGAGGCCGATGTGGGCATCGACGCGGGCTCCACGTTCAACGCCGAGGTGCTGGGCGCTTCCACAGCACGCCTTGTGCTTGCTGATCAGGTGCTCACCGTTGATGCCGACCTCAACACGCAGGATGGCGGTGTGCAACTCGTCGCGGCGGCGCGTCCCTTCGAGGAGAACCCCACGTTCGAGGTGCAGCAGAGCCGGTTTGCCAACTTCGACGTGGGGCGGCTGCTCGGTATCGACGCGCTCGACCTTCAACTCAACGGCGATCTGCAACTCAGCGGTGGCTTCGGCGGCGATCTCTCGGCGCTCCAACTCGATACCCGCGCCAATCTTGCGGGCTCGGTGTTGTTCGGCGAGACGCTATCGGCAGGGGAGGTGATCGCGAGCGTGGCGAACGGCAACGCCCGGATCGGGCTCGACCTGGGATATGCAGGCGGCACGGCGCGACTCACCGGACGTGCGCAAAACCTCGGCACCGACCGGCTCAGCTACGACCTGGAGGGGCGGCTCCAGCAGATCAACATCGCCCGGCTCATCGGCATCGACACGCTGGACTCGGCGGTGACGCTGGATTTTGACATGGAAGGCACGGGACAGCAGCTCGCCACGATGGACGCGCGCGGCACGTTCCGGGCCGACTCATCGACGTTTGCCACCATCGACCTCGACGCGCTCCGCGGCCAGTTCGCGCTCCGCGACGGCTTGCTCACGCTCGACTCGCTCTTCCTCGCTTCCAACGTCGCCGACATCAACGCTGGCGGGCAACTTGCCCTCGCCGACTCGCTGGCGCAGTACCGTTCCGACTTTAGCTTCGACGGGCAGATCAAGAGCCTGACGCCGCTGCGGGCGTTGCTGCCCAACTCCGAACTCATCAGCGCCAACGACGGCCGCATCCAAGGGCGCGTCTACAGCGCGGGCGACCGCCTACGCTACGAAGTCAGCACCGACCTCTCCAACTTCATCTACGACACGTTCCGTTTCGCCGCGCTCGACCTGCGTGCCATCGGCGAGCTGTCGTCCGGCTGGCAGCCGCTCCAGTCCGAGGTGCGCGGCACCATCGGCTTCTTCGCCCTGCCCAACGACATCGTCATCGAAGAGACGACGCTGGCCGTGTTTTACAGCGATCAGGTGGTCGATTTCGACGTGGACTTCCGCATCGACGAGGGCCGCACCGCCGACGTGCAAGGCCTGTTCAACCTTGGGCTAGACGAGCCGCAACTCACGCTCAACCGCATGTTTGTGCAGCTGGACCAAGACGCGTGGAACCTGCTCATCCCGGCCACGCTCACCATCGGCGACGGCTACCGCGTGCAAAACTTCCTGCTGACGACGGCCGCCAACGACCAGCAGATCGCACTTGACGGCATCATCGACCCGAACGGGCAGCAGGCGCTGGGCCTGAGCATCGAGGCGTTCCGTGTCGGCACCATCGCCGATCTCCTCGGCTTCACCGGCTTGGACGGCAGCCTCAACGGCATCCTCGCGCTCGACGGCCCCGCGGCCAGCCCACGCATCCAAGGCGACCTCGACTTCGCCATCGAGACCAACGGCGTGGACGTGGGCACCTTCGACATCGCCGTGGCCTACGACAGCCTGCGGCTGCAGCTCAACAGCGCGCTCATCCACACCCGCGGCGACACGCTGGCGCTCGACGGCGTGCTCCCGCTCGACTTCCGCCTCGCCCAAAACGAGCAGGGCAACGTGGCCTTCGAAACCAGCGATGCCAACGAGGGCGGCGTCATGGCCCAACCCGTCGACTTCACGCTGGCCACCACCGGCTTCAACATCGACTGGCTGGATCCCTTCATCGATCCGCTGCTCATCTCCGACATTGGCGGCAACCTCACGGCCGATGTGGCGCTGACGGGCACGCGGCGAGCCCCCGAGTTCTCCGGCGATGCCCGCCTCGCCGACGGCTTCGTGGCGCTCACCGAGCAGGGCGTCACCTACACCGATATCGGCGCCGTGCTGGCCTTCGAGGACAACGAGATCGTAGTGCGCCAAGCCAACCTCACCTCCGACGGCACGGCCAGCGCCATCGGCTCCATCGCCTTCGAGAACCTGTCTCTCGGCGCCTTCGACATCGACGTGCAGGCCGAGAACTTCCTTGCCATCGACAATGCCGAGTACCGCGCCGTGGCGTCTGGCTATCTCACCCTCACCGGGCCGCTCACCGCGCCCGTCGTCGGCGGCGACCTCGAGGTCCAAAGCCTCGACGTCTTCCTCAACCAAGAGACCGTCCAGCTTGAGCCCGTCCAACTCACCGAGGCCGACCTGCTGATGCTAGAGGAGCAGTTCGGCGTGCGCGTCACCGAGGCCGACACCAGCACGTTCGTCTTCTTCGACGCAATGACGTTGGACAACCTGCAGATTCAGCTCGAACGCGACTCGTGGGTGCGCTCCAACCGCAATCCGAGCATCGACATCCAGTTCATCGGCGAGCTAGACGTGAGCAAGCCACCGCGCGGTGAGATCAGCGTCTTCGGCAACATCAGCGTCCTGCCCGAGCGCAGCCGCATCGAGCAATTCGGAAAGCCGTTCACGCTAGAAACGGGCAGCCTGCAGTTCAACGGCTCTATCCTCGATCCCTTCCTCAACATCACGGCCCGATACAGCGTGGAGTCGCGCGAGGACGGCGCCGAGTCGTTCGTGATTTTCGTAGACCTGGAGGGCAGCTTGCAGAACCTGGAGAGTCCCGAGTTTCGGTCCGAGCCGCCGGGGCTCGACCTGCCTGACATCGTTTCGGTGATTGCGACGGGGCGACCCGCCAGCCAAGCGTTCCAAGGCGGTGGACTGGGTACTGTGGAGACCCTGGCGTACAGCCAGATCGCAGGGTTGGTGCAAAACGTGGCGGCTAACAGCCTCGGGCTGGATGTAGTCGAGATCAACTACGAGGGCTCGCAGATTGTGGTGACGGTGGGCGTGTATCTCTCGCCCAAGCTTTTCGCCGCCGCCCGCCAGCCGATTTCTACGAACGATGCGGGCGGAGCCTCCTCGGCAGCCAGCAGCAGCGTGACCAACCTCGGCGTGATCATCGAATACCAGCTCATGCGTGCGCTCCTGCTTCGCCTGGAGCGCGACCAGGGCATCGAGGCGAAGGTGTTGTACCGCTACTCGTATTAGCGGATAGTTTTCGCAGGACGCGGGCAATCTGAAGAGCGATTTGCTGAGTACGAAGACAGATTCCTGCTGTTCAGCCCGGCAAGTTGCACGCTGTAGTTTTCAAGAGGCAGTGCTACAAAAAAGGGGAACCCTTGGCAGGCTCCCCATAGGGTATGCGGTACGGCGAGGCGTTGCGGTCAGACCTTGTGACGGTAGACGATGCGCCCTTTCGTCAGGTCGTACGGGGACATTTCGACATCCACGCGGTCGCCCGGGAGGATGCGGATAAAGAACTTACGCATCTTGCC
>JBCDJT010000038.1:0-38096 GCA_038747545.1 Bacteroidota bacterium | reverse complement strand
GTGGCCACGCCTGTGATGCCCGTATCGCGCCCGTGGATGGCTTGCAGCTTCTCGATCGTCTCCTTCACCACCTGGCTCATGGCCGCGGCGGGGCGGCGGAGCTGCGTGTCCGAGATCTTGAAGATGTCGCGCTCGGCCTGGTCCAGCATCTCGAACGCGTCGGCGCTGGGATCGTACGACTGGCCGACGAGCTTCGTCATCGTCTCGATCAGCTTGCGCAACAGCGACTTCTCAGCGATGATGCGGGCGTGGTACTCCACGTTGGCTGCCGTATCGACGCGCGTGGTCAGCTCAGTCAGGTAGTACGCGCCTCCAATGTCGTCCAGCCAGCCGCGCCGCTTCAGCTCCTCACTCAGCGTGATGAGATCGACGGGATTGCCACGCTCAAAGAGCGCAAGGATGGCTTCGTAGACTTTCTGATGCTTGGCGTTGTAAAACGCATCGGCAGGCAGGATTTCGATGGCCTGCGGGATGGCTTCGCGGCCAATCATCATGGCCCCGAGCACAGACTGCTCCACGTCGACAGCCTGTGGCGGGACGCGCCCTGCAGAGCCACCTGTGATGCGCGGCGGCGCAGCGTGACTCTTGGCGCCTCTATTCCGCGCGCCGCCCGTCATCTTCTCCAACGGGTACCGCTGCGACGAGTCGTCGATGTTCAGCGGGCGCTGTTGGAGATCGTCGGGTTCCGACATGAGGCGAGAGGTCAATCAGGCGGCGTGACGCGAAGGGCGCCAAGATACGCGATTCAGTTTGCAGTGACTTGGTCGTATCGGGTCCGCAGCAACTTTACGTCCTCCCAAGTAGGACGCTTCCACTGGGGGTTGCGCAGCAGCGCCGCCGGGTGATACGTCACCATCAGTTCCAGCCCGTGGAAGCTGTGAAACTTGCCGCGCAGCGAGCCCAGCGACGACTTCCTACCGAGCAGCCCGTTGCCCGCTGTTTTTCCTACAGCCAAGATTAGCTTGGGCCGGATAAGCGCGATCTGCTTGTAGAGCAAGGGGATGTGCGCCGCTACCTCATCGGGCTGCGGGTCGCGGTTGCCCGGCGGTCTGCTCTTCATGATGTTGGCGATGTAGATCTCTTCGCGCTGGAAGTTAATCGCCGCCAGAATCTTATTGAGCAGCTGCCCCGCACGGCCAACGAATGGCTCGCCGTGCTTGTCTTCATCGGCACCCGGCGCTTCGCCCACCACCATGAGATCAGCGTTGGGATCGCCCGTGCCAAAGACAGGGTTGAGGCGCGACTCGTCGATGGGCGTAAGGATCGTATGGCGCAGGTAATCCTCGACTTCTTGCAGCGAGGCCATCTCGTGTAGCGGCGAGCCCTCGGGGATGAGCGCCGCAATGCGGTCATAGGGGCTCAGCGAAGGGTCTAGCGACGGGTCGATGGGAGCGCCAAAAAGATCGGTGGTAGGCATGTCGTCAGAAGTCGTTTCGGAAGCTGCCGCCTGAACGGAGGCAGGAGAGGCGGGTTCAGCCGATGGCGCCTCCTCAGCACCCCCCACAGCAAGGTTACCAGACGGTTGCTCCGAGGTCTCCTCTGCGGTGGCCGGCGCGTCGTGGAAGCGCGGCAACACATCGCCCGTGATGGCTTGGTTTAGCTCGATCAGCAGGCGCACATCGCGGAGGACATCGAGCATAGTCAGCAGACGACAGGAGAGGCAGAATGTACACGCTCAGGATAGGTAATCTCGCCTCGCTTCGCAGGGCGAGTTGTACACAACGTGTCCCGCAGTTATGCACAGTTCTGACCGCGCTGCTACACGTTGAAGCGAAATAGAATGACATCGCCATCGGCAACGATGTACTCCTTGCCTTCCGAGCGATACAGGCCCGCTTCTTTGACCGCAGCCTCTGAGCCATATTCAACGTAATCGGCGTACTTGATCGTCTCGGCGCGGATGAATCCCCGCTCGAAATCACTGTGGATGACACCTGCGGCTTGCGGTGCCTTCGTACCCTTTGCGATGGTCCACGCACGCGCCTCTTTGGGCCCCGCCGTGAAGTACGTGATGAGCCCGAGGAGTGCGTATGCTTCCTGGATCAGCCGCTCCAGGCCCGACTCCGCCAAGCCCATATCCTCAAGGAAAACCTCTCGTTCGTCTTCGTCGAGTTCAGCGATCTGCGCCTCCAGATCGGCGCAGACGACGACGACACGAGCGTTCTCTTGCGTCGCTATGGCCCGCACGGCCTCGACGCGTGCATTGCCCGCTGGCAGATCGTCCTCACCCACGTTCGTGGCATACAGCACCGGCTTGGCTGTCAGCAGGAACGAATTCCGGAGCCACGTGGCTTCCTCCTTGCTTCCGATCTCGATGCTGCGGGCGGGCTGCTCGGCTTCGAGATGTGCATTCAGCCGCTCCAGGAAGGCCAGCTGCGCCTTCGCCGATTTGTCGCCCGTCTTCACGAGCTTGCGCGTGCGCTCCACCCGCCGCTCGACGGTATCCATGTCCTTGAGCAGCAACTCGGTGTTGATGATCTCGATGTCGCTGGCGGGATCGACGCGGCCGTCTACATGCACCACGTTCTCATCTTCGAAGCATCGCACCACGTGGATGATGGCGTCTACTTCGCGGATGTGTGCGAGAAACTGGTTGCCCAGCCCTTCGCCCTTTGACGCCCCAGCCACCAATCCGGCGATGTCGACGAACTCTATCGTTGTGGGCACCGTTTTAGCGGCGGAGACGAGTTCGGTGAGAGCCTGGAGCCGAGCATCAGGCACGGGCACGATGCCTACGTTGGGCTCGATAGTGCAGAACGGGTAGTTGGCCGACTCGGCGCCAGCGTTGCTCAGGGCGTTAAACAAGGTGGACTTACCCACGTTGGGCAAGCCCACAATTCCACAGCGAAGGGCCATCAGACACACAGGCACAAGGCCCGGATCATGCACATGAAAAAAGGGCGTCGCATATCAAAATTCGCTCTGATTGTTCCTCTCTGCGCGGTCGTCGCGTTAGGTTCATATCCGCTTGACGCCACCGCGCAATCGGGCCGGGAAGGCACCTACCTGCAAGTGGGCGTGGCGGGCGGCCCTGGCATTGGCGGGCAGGCAGCCGTCATCCAGTCAGGGCGCTTCCTGACCCGTGACCTCGTGCTCTACCTCAACGCGATGCCTCGCTTGGTGGGCTATGAGGGGTCGGTCCAGGTTTCGGCGGGGGTAGGAGGGAGTCTGCGTCTGGCCAACGCCATGCGCGTCATCTTTAGCCGCGGGGCGCTTAACCGCGACCTCGACGTGGGCCTGCGGTTCGGCCCCGGCCTCAACTTCGTCCGCGATGAGACCCGTGCCGATGCCAACCAGCGTTCCAGCCTGTTCCTGGAGCCCTTCGTCCGCTACGTCACACCATTCCGCACTGACCGTACCCTGTTCATCGAGATCGCCCCGCACCGCCCCGCCTTCCGCATCGGTTTCTGGATGCAGTGATGCGCTACTCCTGATACGGTACAGAGATAAACTCCCGCTCAGGCAGCCGGACGGCCGTCAGATACCCCAAGCCCGGCTGCATGGTGTAGACGCAGCCCGTATCCACGTTGATGAGTTGCTCGCGGTTGAGCGGACCGCGAACAGGCGTGTGGCCACAGACCACAGTCTTCTCCCAGGCATAAATCTCGGTGCGCATGTGGCTGCGCTCCCACAAGAACACGTCCTCGGTACTGTGCTCCTTATTCCAAGCTACCGTTCGGTGCGGTACGAGGCCTGCATGAACGAAGAAGTAATCGTCGGTGTCGAGGTACAGCTTGGTTTCGCGCACAAACTCGACGTGTGCTGCCGGCAGGGTCACACGGAAGTTCTCGCGTGGGTAGCTGTTGAGCGTGGCGATGCCGCCGTTCACGCGCCAGTTCTCGAAGAGGCCGTAATCCACGTAGTCCAGCATAAATGACTCGTGGTTACCACGTAGGAACGTGCAGGTATGCCGGGTCTGCAGATTGAGAAGCAGCTCAAAGACCTCGCAGCTGTGCGGGCCGCGGTCAATGTAGTCGCCGATGAACACCAAGTGGTCTTCGGCAGCGGGCTCTAAGCGCTCAAGCAGCGCCGCGAGCGAGCGGGCACAGCCGTGTATATCGCCGATTGCAATTAAACTCATGGCCCTCACCGCCCGCGCGATGCATCAAGCCGCAGGCGGGCACCATACCCGCTGGGTCGGTTAGGAATTCATCCGCATCTTATCCATGCCCACGAGCCCGCGCCCGCTCTTCTTCAGGCGCCCCTCGCGCTGCAACTCCAAGAGGGCGGCATCCAGGATGCCATTAACGAACTTGCCGCTCTTGTTCGTACTGTACTTCTTCGCCACCTCAATCGCCTCGTTAATGGAGACTTTGGGCGGGATATCCTCGAAACTGAGCATTTCTGTGATGCCCATCTTCAGCACCAAGCGGTCGATGAGCGCGATACGCTCAAAGTTCCAGTTCTTCGTGTGGCGGCTGATGATGGCCTCGGCCTCAGCTTCAGACTCCAGCGTCCGTAAAAACAACCGCGTGGCAAAGGCGAAGCTCACTTTGTCGCCCTCGAATTTGGGCCGTAGCATGCCGTCGATGTACTGCTCAGGGCTGTCGCCAGCGAGTTCGTGGGCGTAAAGCGCTTGCATGACACGCTCGCGCACTTCGCGTCGGTTACTCATGGCGGGGCTGCTGCGTTCGGGGGATGGCTGGGGGCAAGCATACCAGCTTCGTCGTGAAGGTTTCCTGCAACGCGCTAATTCGCCTCCTCTTGGCGAAAGGTTAGATCGGTGGGGCATGCCTGTCTCGCTGGCACCACCGTACGTCATCGGTCTAGCATGTCGCCATCTCGCCATCGCCACTTCTTCCGGGCTCACCCTGCCGTTGCGTTGGCCTTGAGCTTCAGCACGGGCATCTTTGTGGCCGATCATGTTAAGGTCTCCATAATGGCATGGGGGATTGGGTGTGCTGCGGCAGTTCTTTCGATTCTGCTGATACTCGCATGGCCTGCGCGACAGAAGATCTCACTGAGACCGGTCCTTATCACACTGGCCCTACTTGGGCTTGTCGCTGGGGTCGGTGGATTTTGGTACACGTCTTACTATGCGGCATCAGCCGTCCATGTAGGTCATCGTCCCGCACTTTTTCACACGGACAGCGTGCGATGGATGGGCGAGGTGGAGCATTGCCAACCCACCCGCACCCGCCTCCGGTGCATCGTGCGCCTGCAGACGGCCTCATCCACAGGCGGTTCTGACGGAGCGGTAGAAGGGCGCATTCACGCGTTTATGCCCGATACCCTCCAGACGCTTCCCTTTGCCCTGGGAGCCCAGATTGTGTTTGAAGGCCGCCTCTTGGCACCTGCTCCCCGTCGCAACCCGGCCGACTTTGACTACGGGCGATACCTTTGGCTCGAAAAAATTGCAGGCACGGTCTGGCTTGACGCTGTGCCCCATGTACACCGGGAAGCACCGTGGTCGCTGTGGCAACATGTACGGCTGCTGCGGCAGCGCATCAGACAGCATGTGTATGCGCACGTCGCTGCGCCCGACGCCCAGGCCCTGACCTTAGCGCTCTTGCTTGGCGAGCGCAGTCGTCTGACGACAGAAACGCGGGCGACCTTCACCAGCACGGGCTTAGCTCATCTCCTGGCCGTATCGGGGCTGCATGTGATGCTCGTCGGCTTTGTGCTCTATCGTCTGCTGGGTTCGCTACTGGCTCGCACACGGTGGTCTTGGCATGTGCGCCAAGGCACCCGTACGCTGCTCACCCTGAGCGTACTTGTGCTCTACCTGATGCTCACAGGCGCGTCTACCTCGGTCGTGCGTGCTGTAGTCATGACGGCGCTGCTGCTCGGCACATCTGCACTCCACCGCCCGCATCTCTCGCTCAATGCGCTGGCGATTGCTGCGCTCCTTCTGCTTGTTGCCAAGCCGGGTACCCTTTTTCAGGCAGGCTTTCAGCTTTCGTTCGCCGCTGTGGCCGGGATTGTAGTCTTTTATCCAAAGCTGATGCCTGCGCTATCTGGAATTACCGCCTTGCCGATGGGCAAATACATGGCTGAGAGCACAACGGTCACGCTGGCAGCAACCTGGACCACTGCGCCCGTGCTGTTTGTCCACTTTGGCTATGTGCCGCTCGCTGGCTTATTGCTCAACCTTGTGGCTATCCCGCTGACAGCTGCCCTGCTTTTGGCTAGCCTGCTCCTCGTTACAGCTGGCGCCCTTACTGGGCTCAGCGGCGCATTTGGCGGCGCCATAGAACTGGCTGCCTATGCCCTCACCACAGTCGCCCAACAGGGCCAGACCACGATGGAATGGGCAACGCTTCGACTCCCTCCCAACAAGTACGAACTCCTGCTGCCTCTGCTGCTCATCATGGGTGCCACAGCGTTATGGAGCCAGCCCCGGTGGCGATGGCGCCTGGGTCTGTCGGGATTGGCGATAGCAGCCATGATGTTTGCGGCACCGCTCCTAAGGTCTCCTTCCGCATCGATCCTCTTCTTCGATGTAGGCCATGGCGATGCTGCACTCCTTTCTTTTCCGGGCGGCGAGCATGTCCTCATCGACACAGGTGGCTATGCGGGGCGGACTACCCATGCAGAGCGTACACTCTTGCCACATTTTGAGCGCTATGGAATTGCGCACCTGGACGCGATCGTGATTAGCCACCCGCATGCCGATCACGACGCTGGTCTGGGGATGCTACTCGATGCCCTCCCCATCAGCCGCATCATTTATAATGGCAAAGCAGGCGAGCGCCAGTTGGCTTCCCTGGCCTATGCCAAGGCCGACTCCATGGGTATCCCTTTGCAAAATGTGCATGCGGGTGACACCCTCCAGTTGGCAAGGGGGCTGCAAACGCGCGTGCTGTGGCCACCGCCCAATACCGACTACCTTTCGGCAAACAATCGCTCGCTGGTATTGGAGCTGATTTACCAGGAGGCTGACCTTCTATTTTTGGGCGACGTGGAAGGCGTCGCTGAGATGCACATTGCTGAGCAGTACGAAAAAAGCCTACCCAGCGCACTGGTCAAGGTAGCCCACCACGGCTCACGCACGAGCAGCCAGCCTGCGCTTGTTGCCGCAATGGCCCGTACCACCACTCAAGCTGTCATCTCTGCAGACCGCACCCACAGATATGGCTTGCCTGACGAGGAGGTGGAGGAGCGCTGGATGAGCTATGGTGTCCAACCCCTCGTCACATCCGACCACGGAGCTATTTGGTTTACCACAGATGGCAAGCGTGTTGAACGCATCGATTGGCGATAGGGAATGGGTGTTACTTGCGCTCCAAGCAGTTTGCTGAAATCCCATGTTTGATCGCCTAGACCTGGTGATGCGTGAGCTGTAAAGCTAATCAACTCGTTGGCCTCCCACAATCCATGGAAGACCTTGTTGATACCTGTATCAGTGTCCTTCGGCAAGCTACTGGCCACAAAGCGGCGCTTTTCGCCCTAAAAGCACCCCTTTTCCCATTTGATACAAAACAGTATACCAATAAGATTCTTTGATATACCTTCCATCGATATCACCTAGTGTATCAATTGCTCTCTGGGCGATATACTGCATTATCCACCCCTCTTATTATCTGTAAGAAAATAAATATTTGATTTTTGTTGTTTGTTATAGGAGGTGTGGATTTGTGGATTACAGAGAAAGACACAACGTGGCTATGGCTTTGTGGAAAATCAGGGATGGTTATCGACACAGCACTCCACATTTGGAAAGCCTTTCAAAGCCGCTCCAGTGCCGATAATTACCGACTTACGTAAAGTTATCCACCTATCCACTGTTCTTAACAGTCCCGAGGCTGTAATCTTCTTTGAGTAGTCCACGCCAGTCCACATTGTGGATAGCCGTGACCACCCTGTTATCATCCTCAAGTGTTATGCACCTTCATTCACATTGTGGATAAGTACATACCTTCAGTGTGGAGGTAAGCAGTCTTTCCGAACGGGTTATCCACACTGTGGATACCGCTGTTAACAATGCATCATGCTTGCGGTACAGGGCAGCACCTTACAGCCCGATGGCTTTTCGAACATGTCCGCTGGCAGTCGAAATACGCTCCCGGGCGTGCGCTGCGTCAACGTCAGCGAGCAGCATAACGATGGCTGTTTTGACGTGGCCTTCAGCCTTCTGCAGTGCAGTGCTGGCCTCGTCGTATTCCACACCCGTTGCCATCATCACGATGCGTTTAGATCGCTCGACCAGCTTTGCATTTGTCATCTGGAGGTCCACCATCATGTTGCGGTAGACTTTGCCCAACTGCACCATGGATACGGTAGTGATCATGTTGAGCACCAACTTTTGTGCGGTACCACTCTTCATCCGCGTGGAGCCCATGATGGGCTCAGGTCCTACAACGGGACAAATAGCCACGTCCACGTCGAGGTCAAAGTTCGCACGTGGATTGCAGGTGACGAAGAGCGTCTTTGCACCGAGGGACCGCGCGTGTTTTACAGCGCCTACCACGAAGGGGGTGCGCCTACTGGCTGCGATACCACAGATTACATCTTGTGGTGTAGGCGTGAGCGTATCCAGTGCTTCCGCCCCGGCAACTTCCGAGTCCTCCACACCCTCTTGGGAGCGAAACATGGCTTGTGGTCCACCTGCAATGAGCCCTTGAACCATCTCGGGAGGCGTCCCAAACGTAGGCGGGCATTCGGAGGCGTCAACTACCCCGAGTCGTCCGCTGGTGCCTGCGCCCACATAGATGAGGCGGCCCCGGTGTCGGAAGGCCTCGGTGACGATCTGCACGGCTTGTTCGATGTACGGAATCTCGCGCCGCACAGCCATGGGCACGAGGTGATCCTCGGTATTCAGTATCTCTAGCGCTTCGCGAATACTGATCGTGTCGATGTTCTCTGTGTTTGGATTCCGTTGCTCAGTAGCGAGGGACTTGATCTGATCGAAGAGCGGTGTGCTCATGAGTAAGATGTGGTTCGATGTCGAAAGAAAGAGCGTATGCCAACGAGAACCCCCATCAATAGAAGCAGTCCGGTCCACAGGCCTCGCGGGGTAGCAGCATGTACGGCGATGGGGTTGGTCGCGCCAGTCAGGACCACGCCTCCCCAATAGTAGGGGCTTTTTTGCAATGGAGATGCCCCCTCAAGGTATGTAAGGATGGTTTGCTGAAGTGCTACATCCTTCGGTTGGTCCTCAGCTAGAGGCGCATACAAGCTGCTGAACAGTTGACTTGCGGCTTCATCATCCATCTCCCACAGTGTAGCGATGGTGCTGGGAATACCGATACTGTGGAAGGCGTGATGGAAGCCCAGCATCCCTTCACTGTCACTTATAACGCCTTGGCGGCTGTCACAGGCACTCAAAATGAGCAGCTGCGTTGCCGTCGCCTGCCCTTCCAGGTCATATAGGTGAAGGATTCCAGACGGATATGTTGTATCCGGTTCCAGAAAGATCTGAGACCACAGGGGATTATCGAGGTTTGGCCGGGCGTGCGCTGCTATGTGCAGAACGGAGGCTGCAAGGCCTTTGCTGAGCAGTGTTGAGGGCTTGGCTGTAGAACCTACATGGGACGAGAGGTTGCGGACTTCCTTGGCAATGGCGTTGCGTTCAGGGCGTACGCCTTCAAGCGGAGCGAGCTGAAAGGAGCCGTCTGGTGATGCATAGCCTTTCTCAACACCGAAGAAAGCGATGTCATCTGACAGGGACGAGGTGTCGATAAGGTCATTGTACAGGTAGAGGTGTGGGATCACGCTGTAGGTGATAGAAAATCGCTCAATCAGGAAGTCAGCGGTTTCGTAGGAGAAGTCATGTGTGTAGTCGCTGACAAGTGTTGCAAATGGAACCCTGTGGGTTTGTCCATCAGGTATGATGACGAGCCGTTTGCTGTTGGCCAGCCAGGGTTCAATAGGACGGATGAGCTGATCATATAGGTCTGCTAAGCCCGATAAATTGAAGTGATTGGGTTGGGCGCTACCTGGACTGTCATGGTTCACGAATACGGAGGATGTGGCTTCAATGAAGCGAGCCACATCTTGTGGACCTACCGCCAGCTCAACAAACGCAAGCGTGTCTGCCGAGACGATGAAAGCACCGCGTTTGGCAGTTGGTCGATCAGCGTAATACGGCCCCCGAGTGTCATACGCATCAGGGAAAACGAAATGGACGAGGGTTTGCCCTGTGCTGGACAAATGCCGCTGAAGGGCAGGTAAGTCTAAGCGGGGTGGTGCGCCTACGGTTTTCAGCTCTTCGATCTCGGCTTGCAGGCTTTTCTCTTCGATAGGGAGTCCCTGCTCAAGTGCTACCTCAGGCTCTGTGAGCAGCTCGGTGCGGACGGTGCTGAGCCTGCGGTAGAGCGAATCGATGCGACTAGCTACGGTCTTGCTGTAGGGCCGGGTTTTCTGAATGTGCTGGGTAAGCAGGTACCGCCCGGACCGATCAGCGAGGGCAAGGTAGGCATTTTCAATGTCCCCCAAACGGAGGTGCTGACGCATTTTGCCCAGGTAGGGTCTCGACCAGACGCTACTGGGCCCTTTGCCCCACTCCATGGTTCCAATTTCATTGAGCGAGGAGTCGATCGTTGCGACGGCCTTGGTGTAGGCGGCTAACGCGTCAAGAGGCTTCTCATCCAGCTCGTAGGCATTGCCTAGAAAGAGGAGGGAGCGGATCGTGTTGTACCGAATTCCCCCTTGGTAGGCGAAGTCAAGAGCTTTGCCGAATTCGCTTATGGCCTGGTTGTAGTTGCCTTGCCTAAGGGATAACAGCCCAAGATGACGGTAGGCCGTGGTCATGGAGTTTGAACCGAACGTTTGCCGATTGAGGTAACGCTTCAGTTTATCCACGCTCGCCTCGTAGGCCTCCCAGTCATTAATGCCGTAATATGCAGTGATAACGTCGTCGAGAGCACTGATTGTCATCCCAGGACTGTCTGGATGCTGTGCTGCTTCAAGGGTTTTTTTCGCATAGGCCCGGACGATCTCGGCGCGCTCTTCGTGCGTTTCCCCTGCTTCGAGCGGCAGCGCCGAATAGCTGGCGACCAAGCTCAAGAGTATGTAAGTATGCGTTGGCCGGAGGTTAGGCTCTCCTAAGGCGTCTTCCAGCAGGGGCTGGATCGCTTGTTCTAGATACAGGAACTCTCGATGTATATCCTCAGGGGGATCCAAACTAGACCGTGCTACGGCAATCGAGTTTCTGAGATAAAGCGCGCGGTTCGGATGCACAGCATCCGCATACTTCAATGCGGTGTTCCAGGCACGAAGCTGTGCCTTCAGGTCTTTCGTGGAGCGAAATATGTAACCGCTGTAATCGTGGTAGTAAAAGTAGAATGCTTCCTCGTGGTCAGGCGATAGAGGAAGAATGTCAAGAGCTAGTTGTCTCGCGATTGCGTTGTTTCCTGCCGTACGGTAGCTCCGCATCAAGAAATAACCCACACTGTCTTGGACGAGTTCATCAACATGACCTTGGCACAAATCAAACCATTGCTTGCGCTCTTCTAGCGGTTTGTCGCCTTCGCTTCGATCAAAGGCGGTCCAGGACGTGTAGTTGCACGAGGATTGAGCATGAGCACCAACGCTCAGGCAAAATACATTGGAAAAAAACACCAGTGCCCCAATAATCCATGTTATGTCATGCCTCATCATGTGTCTTGGGAAGGTGAGTCGTCCACGCCAGTAAATAGCGCACTAATATATGCTAGGCTGATGCGACATGTACATCCTTCTTCATTCACAGCAGAGGTCACTATGATTGACGAGCACAACTGGATTTTATGCTATTTAGAAGATCCCGATGGCGGTGACGGGGGAGATGGCGGCGACGGCAGCAATGACCCGCCACCAGATCCACCAGATCCACCACCGCCCGGTGGCGGTTAATGCGGATTACGCAACCCACATTGAGGCTCAGCTTTCCCAGCTGGGCCTCTTCTTTTTTATGTTACGGCTGCTCCCACCCGCTCTAGCACTCGGCACATGCAGCTTCAATCCCTCCACGTCAGGCACTTCCGCTCCTACGCTCAACTGGACATGGAGTGGACTCCCGGGATCAATGTGCTGTCGGGGCCGAACGGGATTGGCAAGACTAACATCTTGGAGGCGATCTATTACCTATGCCTCACCAAGAGCTTTCTGACCAGCTCAGACCGGTATGTGCTCCAGCGCCGCGCAGACTTTTGCCAAGCGGAAGGCACATTCAAAGTGGAGGGGGACCGTCAAGAGAGAGTCCGTGTTGTGTACCAGCCCGGCGAAGGGAAACGGGCGTTCATCAACAAGGCGCCGCTGGATCGGCTCTTCGATATTGTGGGGCGCTTTCCGGTCGTAGTCCACGCGCCTGACGATTATGCGCTTACTGCTGGTGGGCCGGAAGAGCGCAGGCGGTTCTTTAACAACATGATGAGCCAAGCCCGCCCAAGCTTCGGGAGCAGCTTGCTAAAGTATCGTCGTGTGCTGCAGCAACGAAACGGTCTCCTCCAGCAGATGCGCAAACAACGGGAGCTGCCCAGCACAGGGCTGCTCGAGTCGTGGAATGTGGCACTTGCCGATTTGGGCGGCGCCATTGCCTGGCAACGCCATCAGTTCATTCAGGCTTTCGCGACCTATGTGGCACAAGCGTTCGCAAAGCTTGACATCGCTATTGGAACTCCAGAGTTGGTCTACGCGACGTACGCCGACCACAGCTGGCACAGTGAGGCCGACGCTACACACGCCCTCCGCGAGGCGTTAGATCGGGCTGCCGAGAGGGAGCGCGTTCTTGGCCGAACGGCGGTTGGTCCGCATCGGGACGAGGTGGCGTTCAAATTAGACGGCTTTCCCGTGCGCAATTTCGCCTCGCAAGGGCAGCATCGCATGTTTGGCCTCGCTCTGAAGCTGGCACAGTTCTTTTACCTCAAAGCGCAGCTTGAACGACTACCCATCTTGCTGCTCGACGATGTCTTTGCCACACTAGACGCCGAACGAACGGGCTTGATCATCAACTTGCTCACCTCGGATGAGGTAGGGCAGAGCTTCATCACAACGGCTTTGCCTGGCATCATCGCGCCGATGATCGATACAGATGCTAGCTTGCATCAACACATCCATTTACCACTGGATGCATAGGCGGTGAACCTCAGCGCGATAGCGTACATTGAATCTGTGGCACGGCGGTATGCTGTGCCACATCCGTGTACCACCCTATTTTCAGGTGCGACTGATATGAAGCGCAGCACTCCGCTTTTCCTACTTGCCTTCTTGCTCTTCGCCCAGGGATGTGTGACAGTTGAGCAGAATCCGCTATCGGGTAACAAGCGAGCCTATGGCTACACCTGGGCACAAGAGCAGCAACTCGGCCAGGAAGCTGATCAGCAGATCATCCAGCAGTACGGCTTGTACGACAATGCCCAGCTCTCGGCATACGTGACGCGCATCGGCGAGAAAGTTCTCCAGGAGAGTCATCTCTATCGTCCTGGCGCACCAGCCGAGTTTCGCATCCCGTTTACGTTCCGTGTGCTAGACAGCCCTGTGGTGAATGCCTTTGCGCTCCCCGGTGGGTTTTGTTATGTCACACGTGGTCTACTGAGTCATCTTGAGAACGAGGCCCAGCTAGCGGTGGTACTTGGCCATGAAATTGGGCATGTGGCCGGACGGCACACGTCGCGTCGGGCGGCAAACCAGTCGTTCGCCCAGATTGGTCTGATTGGTGCCGCCATAGGTGGACAGGCTGCACTGGGCGGTCAAGCCGCTGAGACCATTCTGGGAACGGGTAGCCAGCTAGCACAACTGGGCCTCTTGCGGTATGGACGCGACGACGAGCGCGAGTCGGATCGCGTTGGGGTAGAGTACGCAACGATGGCGGGCTATCAGGCCGAGGAGGGGTCTGAGTTCTTCCGTTCTCTGAAACGGATCACCGAAGCCTCTGGGCAATCCATCCCCAGCTTCATGTCAACGCACCCTGATCCAGGTGAGCGTGAAGCCACGATCTTGCAGTTAGCAGCGCAATTTGAGCAACAAGTGCCGGGTAACTCCGACGTGATTGAGCGAGAAGGCTACCTGCGTCAGATTGAAGGCATTGTCATGGGTGACGACCCGCGCCAGGGGTACACTGAGGGGGGCGCATTTTATCATCCTGAGCTACGCTTCCAATTTCCCGTGCCCAGCGGTTTTCAGGTGATCAATCAGCCCTCACAGGTGGTGCTATCTAGCGAGAAGGCGGTCATGGTCTTCACCTTTGCCCAAGCCGCATCGGCGCAGGAGGCGGCCTCGGCCTTTGCTGGGCAAGAGGGGTTCACGACGGTGGAGAGCGGGCCCACACAGCAGAACGGCCTCAACGGCTACTACGTCGTTGTTGACATCAGCGCGCAGCAGGGCGCCATCCGTGCCATTAACCAGTTCATCGAGTACAACGGGCAGGTATACAGCTTCCTCGGCTACTCTACGCTTGCCGACTTCTCAACCTACCAGAACGCGTTCGTGAACACGCTGCGCAGCTTCGCCCCGCTCACCGACAGCAGAAGGATCAACGTGCAGCCGAAGCGGCTCGGGCTCGTCCAGGCGAACCGGACGGCGCCGTTTAGCAGCTTCGTACCCACCCAACTCCCGATTGACATCGATGCGAACCGCTTGGCGATTATGAATCAGGTGGAACTCAACGAGACGATTCCCGCTGGCACGACGATCAAGATTCCACGCTAGCCGTCACTGTCAGCCGAAGGGGGGATGAGCGTGGCCTCGCCGCCCAACGCCGTCTTTTTGCCGACGTAGACGTAGACGCGGCATTTGATGTGCTTGTACTTCTCGATTTTTTCGGACACGCGCACTTCGCAGCGGATCTCAGAGCCTACGGGTACCGGCCGGAGAAAACGCGCTGAGATACCCACTGCTACGCTGCCATGGCCTGGGAAGTCGCGACCGAGCACCTTGGAGATGACACCCATCAAAAAGACGCCATGCACAATCGGCTTGCCGAAGCGGGTAGTTTTGGCGTATTCCTCGTCCACATGCAGCGGGTTGTCGTCGCCTGTGACTTCAGCGAATACGCGGACGTCCTCGGCTGAGATGGTGCGGGTAAACGTGAAGCTATCGCCGACGCTGAGCGAGTCGTAAGTATGCATGAGAGGAGCGGCTTGGTGAGCAGGTGGACCGAATAACGCCATGCCAGGCGTAGGGCGCAAACCGATCTGGCGGCTTCACCTACAATCCCCGTGAAACATCGCCGACGATGAGGCGGATTGACGTACCCGTGGGCACTGAGCGTACCCAACGTCGTTTAGCGGTGGCTGTCCTCCGCTTTTGAGCAACGTGGTATTCATGGAACGTGTTTTTGCTGGGCTCCGACCTGTCATTCGTTGGGTTACGGCGCATGCCTGGCTTGTTTTTGGACTGGGGCTGTTGCTGAGTGTAGGGGGGGCGTACTATACGGTCCAACTCCGCATTGATACAGACCTCTCAAAGCTACTCCCGCCAGACTACACGAGCGTACAGGCGCTTGAGCGGCTGCGGGCCACTGTAGGAGGGGAGAGCAAGGTGGCTGTGGCTATCGTGAGCCCGTCGTTTGAGGCCAACACGCAGTACGCCGAGGCCCTTATCCCCGAGGCCTTGACCTTGACACGCGGGGACAGCGACCAACGCCTGTTCACCCGCGCCGATTACCGCCGGGATGTCACGTTCCTAGAGAACAACGCACTTTACTTCGCCACGCTGGACGAGCTAGACGATCTGCAGTTCTACCTTGAGGATAAGATTGAGGCCGCTAAGCTCGACGCGAACCCATTCTTTTTCGATCTGGGCGATGAAGATGAGGAGGGCGATGCGAGTGAAGAGGATGAACTGGTCACAGTCTTCTCTGATCTTGATGTGGGCGAGTACACGGTTTCGGAAGACAGCACGGTGCTCGTCGTGCAATTTGTGCCCGCCGGGTCCCTGACTGACATCGGGTACCTCCGCGAGTTGTACACGCAGCTGGAGGCCCTCACGGCCTCGCTAGATCCCAGCTCGTTTCATCCCGACATGGAGATCACTGTGGCAGGCCGCCCGCTACGTCAGCTCACCGAGATTGAGACGATCCAGAAGGATGTGGTCGGTTCGTTTGGGGTGGGCATGGCGACAGTGTTGCTCGTGGTCATCCTGTATTTCCTCTACAAGGCGCAGCGTGCCCAGGGGCAGGCATTGACGACTGGGCAATGGCTGGGCCTCATCGCCCGGGCGCCCGTGATGGCTTTGCTCATCGGGTTGCCGCTCGTCATGAGTCTGTCGTGGACGTTCGGGCTGACGTACTTGCTCTTCGAAGACCTCAACCTGATGACGTCAACGCTGGGGCTCGTCTTGTTTGGCCTCGGCATCGATTACGGCATTCACTTCTACGCGCGCTACACTGAAGAGCGGGCACGCGGTCAGTCGCTGTTTGATGCCATCGAGTTGACGTTCATGAGCACGGGGCAAGCCATCACCGTCGGGGCGCTGACGACATCGGCAGGGCTGTACGTCTTGCTCGCCGCCGATTTTAAGGGGTTCTCAGAGTTTGGGTTCATCGCTGGAACGGGCATACTCCTAGCGCTCTTGTCCATGCTCTACATGCTGCCGTGCTTGCTCGTCATCTTTGAACGCCTGCGGCTGTTACGCTTTACTCCGTCTGGAAGCCCAACGGCAGAGGGGGTGACTAAGGGCGGACGATTCCCGGCAGCCCGAGGGATTGTCATCGGCAGTACCATCATGGTTATTGGCGCCATCGTGTTCATCCCGTTGGTCGAGTTCGAGTACGACTTTGGCGCCCTAGAGCCGGTCTACGATTCATACGACGCCAAGGCCGAGGTTATCGGCCGTGCCTCAAGCGGCCGCACCACCCGCAACCCCGCGTACATCGTCGTCGATGACCCTGATGAGGTTGAGCCCATCATCGATGCGATCCGCATGGGCATGTTTGCCGACACGCTGTCGCCCACCATCGATCGCGTGGAGAGCCTGCAGGACCGTTTCCCGCAAATGGAGGATCAGCAAGACGAAAAGCTGGACCTGATTGCCGGAATCCGCGAATTGCTTGACGATCCGCTGGTGCAGGCTGAGATGACCGAGGAGTTGGCGCGTGTGGAGCGGGCCGCTCAGACGCGCGAGCCCATCGCCCTTGAACAAGTCCCCCTCTTTCTCAAAGACGCGTTCATGTCCAAGTCGGGCGAGATCGGCAACTTCATCATCATTTACCCCGCTGTCGGGCTTTCTGACGGACGTCAGTCGATGGCATTTTCCGAAGACGTTGGTCGCGTGGAGGCTGATGGTAAAGTCTATTACGCGGGCTCCACCTCGCTTGTCGCCGCCGACATGCTCAAGCTGATGCAGGCTGAGGCGCCCTACATGATTGCGGGTGCATTTCTGATGGTGGCGCTGCTCATGTGGATCAACTTCGGCTCGCTGCGCTGGGCAATGCTGGCGCTTCTACCGTTGATTGTCGGCATCCTGTGGATGTTTTTGTTCATGGAAGTGTTCAGCTTCCGCATCAACTTCTACAACCTCATTGTCTTGCCTGCTATCTTAGGCATCGGCAACGATGCGGGCGCGCACATCGTGCATCGGTATCGCGAAGAAGGCGAGGGGTCAATCTTGGGCGTGCTGCGCTCCACGGGCGAGCATGTGGCGGTAGGGTCCATGACGACGCTCATCGGTTTTGCCGGACCGCTCCTCAGCTTTCATCCGGGGCTGGCGAGTATTGGCGAATTGGCTGTGATCGGTATCTTGGCCACGCTCATAGCTGCACTGCTGTATTTGCCTGCTCTCCTGCAACGGTTGGAAGACAGCAAGACTGCGCAACACGATTCCTAAATCACGGAGACCATGCCTCGTCTCATTGCCCAGCAAAGGCTATGGTATCGTTGGGGCGTTGGGCTGGCATTAGCGAGTGTGTGCGCAGTTGCTTCGGTCTGGTGGCCTGTTTCACGTGAAACGCTCTACGCCGAGGCCCAGACGATCCACTCCATTGTCACAGATCGGCATGGCGTTGTCATCGGGGAGCACAGGCCTGGCGGTCGTGCCCGCATAGTCAACCTCGCAGCATTGGATTCGCTTGTTGTGGAGGCCGTGGTTGCCACGGAGGACAAACGTTTCTTTGCGCATCACGGTGTGGATGTGCAGGCTGTTTTCAGGGCTGTCTTGGGTAATCTGCGCGCAGGGGAGGTGACCAGTGGCGCCTCTACGCTTACCATGCAGGTGGCCAAGCAGATACGCAACCACTCCAATCGGAACTGGGTGGATAAGCTGTTCGAGGCACACCTGGCTCTTCGGCTCGAGCGCTCCTATGGCAAGACCGACATCATCGAAGCTTGGCTTAACCGCGTTCCGTTTGGCAACCAGACCTTCGGCATCGAAGCAGCAGCGCAGTTCTATTTCGGCAAGTCGGCCGCCCATCTGTCCACAGCCGAAACGACATTCTTAGTCGGACTTCCTAAGGCACCGAGCCAACTGAACCCCTTGCGCCACTTTGGCGCGGCCAAGCAGCGGCAGCAGCGCGTGCTTGATTCGCTTGTTCGAGAGGGTATGTTGCGCAGAGAGATTGCCAACAGCTTGCACCGCGTGCCGCTCCGGCTCGTTGGCGCCGGTCAACGACACAGCGCTCCTCACTTGGCCGATCGCCTGGTTCATTCGGTGCGCACGGACCGACAAGCTGAATACCGCACCACGCTTGATGCCAGGCTGCAAGATCAGGTCACGACGCTGGCACGCCACCACGTGCGGCAGCTGCGAGGCGTCCACAATGCAGCCGTCGTCGTCCTCGACAATGCCTCTGGCGACGTGTTGAGCTATGTGGGAAACGTCGATTATTGGGACGATCAGCACGCAGGTCAGGTCGATGGGGTCCAGATGCTTCGGCAGCCTGGGAGTACGTTGAAGCCGTTCACGTACGCCATCGCCCTCGATTCCCAGCGCTACACTACGGCATCCATTCTGCCCGACATAGAGACCAATATTCTCGAAGCGGGGGCTGCGTTTTCACCCGAGAACTATGACCGCGTGTATCATGGGCCCGTGTCCATGCGGCAAGCGCTTGCGTGCAGCTACAACGTGCCTGCGGTCCGGCTAGCGCACGAGTTTGGAGCGGAGGCACTACTGAAGCAGTACCGCAGCGTGGGGCTCACCTCGCTCGATCGGTCCGCCGGGTATTATGGTGTGGGCATCACCTTGGGGAATGGCGAAGTGAAGCTGATGGAGTTGGCCGAAGCCTATGCTGCACTTGCGCGTGGCGGCGTCTACCGTATGGCTCGGTTCATCGATTGGGCACTGAGCATGCAGCGCGACACCACGTTTGTGCAGCAGGCCGTTTCACGTGAAACAGGCATCTCAACCGAGGCAGCGTTTTTGATCGGCGAGGTGTTGCGCGATGCTGAGGCCCGTGAGCCCGCTTTTGGGCGCTCCAACCCGCTGTCGCTCCCGTTCCCGGTGTCTGTCAAGACGGGAACGTCAAAAGACTACCGGGACAACTGGGCGGTCGGGTTTTCGCCGCAACACACAGTGGCCGTTTGGGTGGGCAACTTCGACGGGTCACCGATGCCATGGGTGAGTGGCGTCAGTGGAGCGGGGCCCATTCTCAACGGGGTGTTTCAAGTACTTGGCCATGGGGGCGACTTCGCAGTGCCGCCTCACCTCGAAAACGTCGCCATCGATCCACTCAGTGGCACCTTGCCCGCCACGATGAGCCAATCCACGCAATCCGTTTGGTTTATGCCGGGTACGGCTCCCACGGACACGTCGGATATCTACCGTACGGTCCACATCGACACGAGAACGGGGCTGCGCGCCACGCAAGAAACGCCTGAGGGGTTCGTGGAGGCCAAACAATATGTGGTCTATCCGCCCCTCTATCATCACTGGATGGATGAACAGGGCCTCGAACGCCCGCCGCCGCGTGTTTCACGTGAAACGGAGACTGGGGCGTCCGTGGAAGCGCAGGTGGATGCACGGTTGAGCATCCAATACCCTGATAATGGGACGCAGTTGCACATCGACCCCGTGCTCAATCCATCCTTCCAAGAGGTAGAGTTGATCGGTTCAGCGCCATCCGATCTGTTCGACACCCACTGGCGTGTCAATGGCCACCGGCTGGATGCGCCGTCTTATACAGATGCCTCATGGCCGCTGGAGGCCGGCACACATGAGCTAAGCCTTCACGCCATAGATGGGACAGGGCAGGCTATTCGGAGTGTCCCGGCGCGGGTGGTGGTGCATGCCATTGGGGGAGAACGCGCAAGGCGCTGAACAAGACACGGGGTTTTGCGTGAGCGAGCGCCCCTACCCATCGACGGTTTTCCAAGCATGCAGATCCTGGTTCACGATTACGGCGGTTATGCGCTGTGCATCGCGCTAAGCCGTGCGCTTGCAGCGCAGGGCCACACCGTCAACCATGTATACTGCGCCTCAATCGCAAATACAGGGCAAGGGCCACTCGCTCGGCAACCCGACGATCCGCCAGGGTTGCACATTGAAGCGATAGACCTGGGCGAGCCCATCAACAAGTACAACTATGTAAAGCGCTGGCAGCAAGAGCGGGCATACGGCCGAGTGCTGGCCCGCCACGCCCGGACGCTACGGCCTGATGTGGTGCTTTCGGGCAATGCCCCGCTCGACGCACAACGGATGCTGCAACGCTGGGCCAAGCAGCAGGGGATACCGTTTGTGTTTTGGTTGCAAGATGTACTCGGCATTGCCACGGCGCATGTGCTCAAGCAGAAGCTGGGCGTACTGGGTCAGGTGGTGGGAGCGTATTACCTCGCCGTTGAGCAAAAGCTGTTGCAACGCAGCGAGCATGTGGTGGCGATTACCAATGACTTTGCGCCGCTCATGCGCGAATGGGGGATAAAGCCGAGCCATTGGAGTGTGATTGAAAACTGGGCGCCATTGCACGAGCTGCCCGTCCGCTTAAAAGACAACCCGTGGAGTCAAGCCAAGGGACTCGCGGAGCGACTGGTGCTGATGTACACGGGCAACCTAGGCATGAAGCACAATCCTGGACGCCTAGTGGCGCTCGCAAAGCACCTCATGCCACATGAGGCCGAGGTCGTTGTGGTATCAGAAGGGCTGGGCGCCGATTGGCTGAAAGCGCAAGTCGAAGTCGAGCAACTCAGCAACTTAACGGTGCTCGGATTTCAGCCGTACGACGTCTTACCCGACGTGCTGGGCACCGCCGATGTGCTGGTCGCCTTGCTGGAGCCATCGGCGGGGCAGTATTCTGTGCCGTCGAAAGTGTTGTCCTACCTGTGTGCTGAGCGTCCTATCTTGCTTTCTGTGCCAACTGCGAATCTCGCTGCACGCATCGTGGCAGAGAGGGGAGCGGGCCGGGTTGCGCCACCAGATGCTGAGACCACTTTTTTGCGCCATGCGGCCGAAATGCTAGAGAGCCGGGAAGATCGCCGCGCGATGGGGCGGGCAGGGCGCAAGTATGCTGAGGCGCACTTTGAAATTGGCGCCATTGCAGAACGCTTCGCGTCTATTTTTCGATCGCTTCAGCCTTGAGAGGCAGACGCGTTAGCCAGGGCTGCTTGCGCTGCTAGATACTGTGGCGTGATGTGCTCGTCGGGGACGCCCAGTGGTGCGTACAACTCTGTTGGGCAGTCAAAGCGTGACAAGCCGTCGTACAAAAGCGGACCGATAACTTGCCAAGGGTGTCCATCGGTGCTGCCGAGGGGGGGTACAGCAAGGGACGTAATCTCCCAGACGTTGTGCTGCCGATAGATCGCATCCAGCCCACCGCGGATGGCATCGAGCGTCATGGGCGAGAGCCAGTGGTATTTCAGTGGCAGGTTGATCACGCGGCGATCCGTCGTGATGTCAAAGATGTAGGGCACACCCACCTGAACTCGGCCTTGGTCGCAGCGCTCTACATAGTCGTTGTACATGGCGGGGTACTGCCGCTTGAACATAAGCGCCAGACCTTTGCTCATAACGCCCACACAGTTGACCGCGTTGACAACCACTTGGGCCTCAGAACGGAAGAGGGTTCCCGTGCAGAGCCTAACCATAGTATTCTGGTGGAGAGGGCTGCAGCCTTGCGCTTCGGTGGAAAATTGGTCGCAGCGATGTAGATAGTATACACGGAGCAGGGCTAGGTTTCACATGAAACATCCGTCGAAGAAGCAGCCTGATAGTCAAACTCAATGCTTGCTTGGTGCGTTGGTAGCGCGGTTCCTCTTCACTTCCCCTCGCGTGTGATCTATGCTCCGCTTCGACCCTCATAATGTTCGTCCCTTTCTCGATGACAGCGCAGTAGACGCGCTGTGGCCCCGCGTGGAAGCAGCGCACAACGCGCTCCTGAACAAAACGGGGACAGGGAATGATTACCTCGGCTGGATCGATATGGTGAACGATCCCAATGATGCCTTGCTCGAAGACGTATCGGCCCTTGCCGCCGAGATTCGTGCCAACGCCGACGTATTTCTATCCATCGGTATCGGCGGGTCGTATCTGGGGGCGAAGGCCGTAGTCCAGGCCCTCACGCCGTATTTCGGTGGCAGCGGCCCCGAAATCCTGTTCGCTGGCCATCACATGAGCGGAGCCTACATGCGCGAACTGCTTGCGTATCTCGAAGGCAAATCGGTGTACGTCAATGTCATCTCCAAGAGCGGCACCACGCTGGAGCCTGCGTTGGCTTTCCGCTTTATTCGGCAGTGGCTAGAAGCGAACTTCGACGATGCCGACCAGCGCATCATCGTCACTACTGACCCGGAGAAGGGCGCGCTGAACGAGCTTCGCAAAGAGCACCCCTACCGCAAGTACATCATCCCCGACGACGTGGGCGGGCGGTTCTCGGTGCTCACGCCTGTCGGACTGTTGCCTATCGCCGTGGCAGGCATCGACATCCACTCGCTGTTCTACGGTGCGGTGGCGCAGGCTAAGGCACTGAAGGTTGCTAGCCGCGACAACGACGCGCTCACCTATGCGGCACTGCGGTACTTGCTGCTAGAAGGGCAATACGATGCCGAGGTGTTCGCCACCTTCGAGCCTTCGCTGAGCGGCATGGGAGGCTGGTGGCAGCAACTGATGGGCGAGAGCGAAGGGAAAGAGCTGAAAGGGCTCTTTCCCGCCTCGGTGCAATACTCCACCGACCTGCACTCGCTGGGGCAGTACATGCAGGAGGGCCAACGCATCCTCATCGAGACGTTTCTGATGGCCGAAGACGACGGCGGCGATCTGGAGGTCCCTAGTTCCGCCGCCAACCTCGATGGCCTCGACTACCTGAATGGCAAGACGTATACGCATATCAACCGCAAGGCCTACGAGGGGACAGCCAAGGCCCACACCGAGGGGGGCGTGCCCAACATGACGCTCTGGCTAGATCGTATCAATGCGAACGCTATCGGCGAAGCCATCTATTTCTTCGAGCATGCCGTGGGCGTGACAGGCTACTTGATGGGCGTGAATCCGTTCAATCAGCCGGGCGTCGAGGCCTACAAGAAGGAAATGTTCTCGTTGCTCGGCAAGCCTGCCTAAAACGCAAAGTGTTTCACATGAAACACTGAACCTGTCATTTACCCATCTCGTTTGAAGCCGACGCAAGCCATAATCCCACCAGTGGGGTTATGGCCTTTGCGCGTTTACGCACGTTTGAAAACCAATTATGTCGATCGCACACATACAGAAGAGACTCGGGGAAGCTGCGTTCATGAGCGCGGTGCGAGACTGGGCCAAACAACGCACCGAAGCTAGCAAACCACGTGGCCTGAGGGTCACTGGCGGCATCGGTTCGATGGATGCCTTCGCCATCCTGGAGTTGCATCAGGCCTACCAGGCACCTCTGCTGTGTCTGGTAGAAGAGCACGACCACGCTGCCTACATCATCAGCGACCTTGAACAGCTCAGTGATGCTGAAGACAACACGCTGCTCATCCGACCAACGGGGCTAAAGCCGTATGATACCGATGCTGTGCTCGACCCCGCCGTCCAAGTACAACGTTCCAACGCGCTGCAGCGCCTGTCGGAAGGCTTCGACGGCATCGTCGTAGCCAGCGCCGCAGCGCTCACCGATCTACTGCCGTCGCCGGGCGAGGTGCGCGACGAAACACTCACCCTTCGGGTAGGGGAGGAGGTCGCTCTAAGCGACTTGGCTGAGCAGCTTACGGCACAACAGTTTACCCGCGTCGAATTTGTAGAGGCTCCCGGCGAGTTTGCCGTGCGCGGTGGTATCGTGGATGTCTATCCGTTCGTCGGCGAGTACCCGCTGCGCATCGAGTTCTTCGGCGACGAAATCGACTCCATCCGTGAGTTTGACCGACACTCCCAGCGGTCTGTAAGCCGCGTGATGCAGGCGCGCTTAGTGCCGAACGTTGAGCAGCAGCACGGCGGCAACACCGCCACGCTCTTCGATTACTTGCCCGACACTGCACTAGTCGTCACGGTTAACCGGGAGCGCGTACTTGGCGTCATCAATGAGCGCTTTGCGAAAGCGGGCGAGGCCTACATGGAAGTTGATGCAGAGGCACGTGAAACACTTCCGCCGCCCGACCAGCGCTATGCGAATCGCGGTCTCTTTGAGGAGGAGCTGGCCGCACGCAGCGAAGTGGCCTTCGGGCGCTGGCTGGGCGGATGGTCGGCGGAGACGGTGACGGTCACGGCGCGGCCACAGCCCAGCTTCAACAGCCGGATCCACCTGCTCAAAGAGCAACTGCAGCAGAACGAGAAGGAAGGGCTGGAAACGATCATCCTGTGCGATAGCCGAGGGCAAGAGTCGCGGCTCCGGCAGCTGCTAGAGGAGGAGCTAGACCAGGTCAAGCTCTCCATCGTCGTAGAGTCGCTGCACGAGGGCTTCGAGGTACCCAGTCTCGCCCTCGCCGTCTACACCGACCACCAGATTTTCAACCGTTACCATCGGCCCACGGCCCGCAAGCGGAAGAAGCAGTACGGCGGCCTCAGCCCACGCGAACTGAAGCACCTCAACAAAGGCGACTTCGTGGTCCACGTGGACTATGGCATTGGGAAGTTCGACGGCTTGCAGAAACGCAAGGTGCGGGGGCAGGTCCAGGAGGTAGTGCGCGTGCAGTACCTCGGCGGCGACATGCTCTACGTGAACGTGAACGCGCTCTACAAACTCCACAAATACACCGGCAAAGAAGGGCATCAACCACGACTGACGAAGCTAGGCAGCGGCCAGTGGGAACGGACGAAAGCGAAGACGAAGAAACGCGTCAAAGACATCGCGCGTGACCTGATTCAACTCTACGCCAAGCGAAAACAGTCGCGCGGACACGCCTTCGCCGCCGACTCGATCTGGCAGCGCGAGATGGAGGCTTCCTTCCAGTACGAAGACACGCCGGACCAAGCCGCCGCTGCTGAGGCCGTCAAGGCCGACATGGAGGAGGCGATTCCTATGGATCGGCTGGTGTGTGGCGACGTGGGCTTTGGCAAGACCGAAGTAGCCATGCGCGCCGCGTTCAAGGCTGTGCAAGACGGGAAGCAAGTCGCTGTCCTCGTCCCAACAACAATCCTCGCCGCACAGCACAACGAGTCATTCAAGCAGCGCTTTGAGCATTACCCCGTAAATGTCGATGTCATCTCGCGTTTTCGCACGAAGAATGAGCAGAAAGAGGTCATCGAGAAGGTAGCTGCTGGCGAAGTTGACATCCTCATTGGCACCCATCGGCTTACCTCAAAGGACGTTACGTTCAAAAACCTGGGCCTGCTCGTGGTGGATGAGGAGCAGAAGTTTGGCGTCTCAGCTAAAGAGAAACTGCGTAAGCTCCGCGCTGAGGTCGACACGCTTACGCTCACGGCCACGCCCATCCCGCGTACGCTCCAGTTCTCGCTGATGGGCGCCCGCGACCTCTCTATCATTGCCACGCCGCCGCCGAATCGTCAGCCCATCGTCACAGAGATCCATTCGTTCAACCGCGACTTGATCCGAGACGCCATTCTATACGAGACCAGCCGGGGCGGACAGGTCTTTTTCATCCACAACCGCGTCCAAACCATCGAAGAAATCTCAGCGATGGTTCGCGCCATGGTGCCCACCATCCGCATCCAGGTGGCACACGGCCAGATGAAGCCAGCTGAACTAGAGCGCATCATGATGGGCTTCATCGATCACAAGTACGATGTGCTAGTCAGCACCAACATTATCGAGAGCGGGCTCGACATCTCAAACGCCAACACCATCATCATCAACAACGCGCACCACTTCGGCTTGGCCGAACTGCATCAACTGCGAGGACGCGTCGGTCGGTCAAACCAGAAGGCATTTTGCTACCTGATGGTGCCCTCCGTGCATACCCTGACCCGCGAGGCCCGCCAGCGTCTGCAAGCGCTGGAAGAGTTCAGTGAGCTGGGTAGTGGCTTCAACATCGCCATGCGCGACCTCGACATCCGCGGCGCAGGCAACATGCTGGGCGCCGAGCAGAGCGGCTTCATCTCAGATATCGGCTTCGAGACGTACCACAAGATCTTGGACGAGGCCGTGCAGGAATTGCGCGTAGAGGAGTTCAAGGCCATCTTCGGCGATGCCCCTGTGCCTATGCCTGGCGAGTGCGTGGTTGAAGTGGAAGATGAAGCGCGGATTCCCGAGACGTACGTGCTCAACCAAGTGGAGCGACTCAACCTCTACCGCCGGATCAGCGAGGCTGAAGACACCGCTGCGCTCGACAGCCTACGCGACGAGATGACCGACCGCTTCGGCGAGTTCCCCGACGCAGTGGCGACGCTACTGGATGCAGCGAGCCTGCGCCACCTTGGCGAACGCCTGCGCTTGCCAAAGGTACTCCACAAGAATAACCGCCTCTTTTTGGAAGCACCCAAGCAGGGCAGGGACCCCTACTTCTACGAGCACGTCTTCCACCCGTGGCTTGAGAAGCTCAACCAGCAAAAGCGCCGCTATGTGCTTAAAGAGACCGACAGCAAGAAGCTACGGGCGATCGTGCAAAACGTACCCGACCTTAGGACAGCGCGCCGTGTGCTAGAGCACGTGCAACTCGACTTCGACCGGACCAAGAATAACACGTCGACGTCATCGGCAGGCTAAAATTGTGGGAAACGGTCGAAAAACGACCGCACAGGATTGCCTCTGCCGCACGATCGGTTGGGAAGCTGACGCATAGTATGCGAGCTTGTGCGCGTGCCTCAGCGGCAAATTGTGAGCTTCTGGGGCAGCATTCAGGCTTTGAGCTCCGCTGGAGATCGATATTGGGCTTGAAGCGCCTCGGCGATGCGTACCACGCGGTCCCGAAGCGAGTCAGGCTCCAGCACGACCGATTGCGTGCCATACCGCAGCAACCAGTTTGCTACGTAGTCTAAGTTCTCAAAGTAGAACGTGACTTCGGTACCGTCATCGGTGGGGCGTTCGGCTTCGATCTTAGCCGGGATGGTGCGCCGCGCCCGCCGGTAGGCCTGTCGCGCAAACCACACGACAACGCGGTGATTCTGTGCGTTCGAGCCGCGCTCTTTCAGATGAGTGGCTAAGTCAAAGTCGGCGGGTTTCTCGAAGCGCTCCGAGAGCACATACATCATCTGGATCGCATCGAGCCGGAAGTTGCGGATGTCCTCGCGCAGCTGGTCGTAGGCGATCAGGTTCCAGTGATCCGTGTAGTAGACAAGGCCGAGCGGGTTCACGGTGCGCTTCGTGACCTCGTCGCGGCTCTTTACGTAGTACTCCATGAGCACGGAGCGCTGGTGCGAGATCGCCTCGCTCAGCTTGTACCACGTGCCGTCTTCGCCGTCCTCGGCAGCTTGTACCGCGTGTAGCCAATACGGGTCGAGCACCGTGCTCTGGCGCAGGCTCTCCACAAACGCCTGCACGCCTTTGGGCAGCACCGATTGGATCTTCATGCTGACATGGTCGGCGTCCTTGCGCAGTGAGGCATCTGGCTGGAGCTTCATGAACTCCGTCCCGATGAGCAGCGTCGCGGCTTCGCGTGCCGAGAGCATCAGCGGCGGAAGCTGGTACCCTTCCAGGATTTCGTAGCCTCCGCCATCGGCGTAGGTCAGCGGCACGCCCGATTCGCTCAATGCGCGCAGGTCGCGGAAGATAGTCCGACGGCTCACCCCGAAGTGGTCGGAGAGGTCGCGGGACGTCATATTAGGGCGGTTTTGCAACAGCAGAATAGTCGCAAAGAGCCGCTCCGTGCGGTTGAGCGTACGTTCCTGATTGCCCATGTGGCGCGAAGACAATGCGTGCAGGAGACTAGCGAGGCCTCGTAAGATACGCTAGTCACACATCATTCGCACATAGAAAAGTGGGCAATCTAGCCTAAATTGGGGTCCGTCACATGCACGATGCACTTCTCGGCGAAGTACGGTCGCTTCAAGATGGGCAGCAGGTCAATGGTGTTCACGTCCAAATCGGGGTATGCGGCTTTCAGCTCTGCAACTTCCTCCGTGAGGTCACCGCCTTTGAGGCACAGCAGCCCCGGCGCCCACGCATCATCCGGCAGCGGGTGCGGATACGGTACCGCCAGCCGCGAATGCCAGTCCCACAAGATCTTGAGTGATGCCGTAGCGCGCGACACCGAGTAGTTGAGGTTCATCTCCAACTCCTCGGCTCGCATCTGATGCGCTTCCAGGTTGGCCAGATGCACAGCGCGCCCGATCGTGCGCACGGCCTGGATCTTCTTGCCCACGGAGTCAATCGCGTGGAAGTGAACGATGGGAAAAGAGGCGGCCAGCGGAAGTGCAGGCAAGCCACCGCCCGTACCCCAGTCGACGACGGAGGCGTTTGGCGGGATTTGCTTGATGGTGAGCGCCAAGCAGTGCAGCAGGTGCCGCTCCTCGAAGTCATCGATGGTTTCCGGGGAGACGAGGTTTATCTTCTCGTTTATCTTTATAAATCGGTAGGCAATTTTTCGGAGCGTCGGGATGGTATAGTCGAGACGTTCGGAAGAGAGTATGCTAAATTCGGAAACTACTTGATAATCCATTTGGAGGATATCCTCATCATCTATTTGGCGAGGGCAGTCGCACGGTTTCGCTTGAGCAAAACCATCAACACGGAGATGTCGGCCGGGCTCACGCCGCTGATGCGCGAGGCTTGAGCCAGGTTGTTTGGGCGTATTTTCCCCAGCTTCTCACGCGCTTCGCTGGAGAGGGCAGAGACGGCGGTGTAGTCGAAAGCATCGGGCAGCGACCACGCCTCGAGCTTCTGCATCTTCTCAACGAGCTGCATCTCGCGCTCCACGTAGCCCGCGTACTTGAGTTCTATGCCAACCAGGGTCTCGGTAGGCGCCGTACCGGGGCTCGGCGTCACGAGGTCATCGTAGACGGCGAGGTGGTTCAGCAGGTCCCGCAACGCCACTTGGGGCCGCAAGGCGAGCTTATCGAGGCGCTCCGCCTCGCGAATGGGCGATGTGCCGACGGCTTCGAGGTAGTCATTCACGGCGCTCGGCTGCACCGAATGCTTCCGAAGTGCCTTGGTGGTGGCTTCGAGCGCGTCCTTCTTCTCCATCATTCGGTCGTACCGCTCGCGGCTTGCTAGGCCTAACTCGTAGCCAAGGGGCGTCAGGCGAAGGTCGGCGTTGTCTTGGCGGAGCAGGATGCGATGCTCCGCGCGCGAGGTGAACATGCGGTAGGGCTCATCGGTGCCTTTGGCTACAAGGTCATCGATGAGCACGCCGATGTATGCCTGCGCGCGACTGAAAACAATCGGCTCATCCTCGCGAATATGTTGCACCGCATTGATGCCAGCAATCAAGCCTTGCACACCAGCCTCTTCGTACCCTGTGGTGCCGTTGATCTGCCCGGCGAAGAACAACCCGTTTACATATTTAGTCTCTAAACTGTAGCGAAGCTGATACGGCGGGAAGTAGTCGTACTCGATGGCATAACCCGGGCGGAGGATGTGGGCTTGCTCCAGCCCGGGGATGGTCTGAATGGCTTTGGCCTGCACGTCCTCCGGCAAGCTCGTCGAGAAGCCGTTGACGTACACTTCGTACGTGTCGGTGCCTTCGGGCTCAAGGAAGATCTGGTGCTTTGGCTTGTCGGCGAAGCGGTCGATTTTGTCCTCGATGGATGGACAGTACCGCGGCCCGCGCGCCTGGATGCGTCCCTGAAACATGGGGCTGCGGTCGAAGCCTGTGCGCAGCAGATCGTGCGTCTCCGGCGTGGTGTAGGTCAACCAACACGAGATTTGGTCGCTAGGCACCGCATCCGTCATGAACGAGAACGGCGAGGCGTGCGGATCGCCGGGTTGCTCTTCGAGCGCGCTGTAGTCGATGCTGCGCCCGTCGATGCGCGGTGGGGTGCCTGTCTTGAGGCGCCCGGACTCGAAGCCGAGGTTTTCCAAGCATGCCGTCAGGCCTACCGAGGCGCGCTCGCCCGCACGGCCGCCGCCAAACTGCTGCTCGCCGATGTGGATGACGCCGTTCATAAATGTGCCGCTCGTCAGGATGACGCAGCGCGCCTTGAACACGCGGTCTAGCTGCGTGCGGACGCCCGTGACGTGGCCGTTTTCCACGATGACGTCGGTGGCCATGTCCATGCGGAAGAACAAGTTGGGTAGGTCTTCCAAGTAAGCGCGGACGGCAGCGGCGTACTTCATGCGGTCGCACTGCGCGCGCGGGCTCCACACGGCGGGTCCCTTGCGCTGGTTCAGCATCCGAAACTGGATGCCCGCCTCGTCAGTGACTCGGCCCATCAGGCCACCGAGTGCGTCGACTTCGCGGACGAGCTGGCCCTTGCCGATGCCACCAATCGCCGGGTTGCACGACATCTGCCCGATGGCTTGCAGGTTCATCGTAATGAGCAACGTCTTGGCGCCCATGCGCGCTGCAGTGGCCGCGGCCTCGGAGCCTGCGTGGCCTCCTCCAACTACGATGACGTCAAACATGATGCTGAAAAGTGCAAATCCAAGAAGTACGCAGGGCAGAAGCTAGAAACGCCTCGCGTGGGTTCGGTTTCCTGCTTTTTTGGACCTCGCTGTGAGGGCTTGATGAGTTTTTACGTGTAAAAACGCAAAAAACGCCGAATACTCGAACAACGTCCCGTCAGATATCCGTGTTGCGGCCTACGCCAAGCCAAGCCAGCAAGGCCGGCCACTCATGGAAACGCAAGTGCTCACCTTGCGGCGGTGTCTCCGTGTCTTGCGTGAACCACGCCACTTGCCAGCCTGCCCGGGTCGCACCCTGTACATCCGATCGCAACGAGTCGCCAATGTAGAGGATGCTGCTGGCTTCGGCCTCGACGAGCGAGGCGGCATGCGCGAACAGCTTGGGATGCGGCTTCATCACGCCCACTTCGTCGCTGATGACAAGCGCCTGGAGACGGTCGCGCACGTCGGGAAAGCGGTCGAGTTTGGCGTGTTGCGTCTCACGGAAACCGTTGGTGATCACGCCGACCGGAAACGCATCAGCCACGGCGCGGAAGGCGGCATGGGCTTCGTCGCTCATGTGCCAGTGTGCCCCGTACTGCTGCATGTAGTACACGTTAGCCTCTTCGGCAGTGAGCCCGGTAGCATTCAACGCTGTGAGGAGCCGGGTGAAGCGAGCAACTTTGAGCTCGTCCTTCGTGATGACACCGTCGGCGTAGTCGTGCCACAGCCCGACGTTGTGGTGGTGGTACGTGGCTTGTACGTTGGCGAGGCTGTGCCCGTTGAAGGCGTCGGCAAACGTCGAGTGGAGATCGCCGAGGGCGAGCTTCTCGGCGTGCCGATGATCGAGCAGGGTGTCGTCGAGGTCGAAGTAGATGAAGCGGATGGGATGCATAAAGGCCGATGTGTTCGTACACTGCGCATCTGCTGAACCGCTTTTGGGCTCTTGATGCTGTTGTTGGACGCGTTGCTGCTGTTGCTTGCCGTACAGGCGTCGCCCGATCTGGACGATCAGGTCTTGGCAGAGCGCATCAAACGCGGCGACGAGCGGGCGTTCCGCATCTTCTTCGAGCGGCACCAGCAGACCCTCTGGCACTACCTCATCCGGCGCGGCGTGCCGTCCGATCCTGCCGCCGACCTTGTGCAGCAAGCCTTCGTCACCATCTGGAAGCGGCGCGACACCATCGACCAAGGCAAGTCGCTGCGGTCGCTGCTGTTCACCATCGGCCACAACCGGGGCACCAACTATTTCCGCGACACGAAGAAGTTCACGTCGGATGCGGTGCTGACGACGGCCGCTGCTGAGGAGCGCACCGAGGGCGAGGCGATGCACAACCAGATGCTCGAAACACTCCACGCCGCCGTCGCCCGCCTGCCGGAGCGCCGCCGCGCCGTCTTCGAACTGTGCTTCATGCAGCAGCTGACCTATCGCGAGGCCGCCGAGGTGCTAAGCGTGAGCATCAAGACCATCGAGAACCAGATGGGCCATGCGCTGAAGGCGGTCCGGGCTGCCATGCAGAGGTATCGCGAGCCCTGATGCTGGATTCCGCCATCAGCGAAACTCGACGAAGAGTTCACTGAACCCGAGCATAGGCGCTTCGTAACCTGAGGCTCTTCTCCTCTCGCAACGTATAGCGTGGCTTATGTCTGATCGCACACGGGTCGTCGTCACCGGAATGGGCGCTGTGACGCCGCTGGGGCTCACCGTCGATACCTTCTGGGATGGAATGAAAAACGGCGCGTCGGGCGCTGGACCCATCACGCACTTCGAGCGCACGAAGATCAAAACGCACTTCGCCTGCGAACTCAAAGGCTTTGACCCGACCGACTACCTCGACCGCAAGATGGGCCGACGCTACGATCCGTACTGCCAGTACGCGCTCGTGGCCACGCAGCAGGCCGTTGCCGATGCGGCGTTTGACACCGAGGCGATGCCACAGGAGCAGAAGGACAACATCGCCGTCGTGTACGGCACGGGCATCGGCGGCATCACGATGATGGCCGAGCAAGCAGAGGTGCTGTTTACCCGAGGCTCCTCCCGCCTATCGCCGTTTCTGGTGCCCATGATGATCAGCAATATGGCAGCGGGTGCGATTGCCATGACCTACGGCTTTCGCGGCCCCAACCACGCCATTGTGACCGCGTGTGCGACGGGTAACCACGCCATCGGCGACGCGATGTTGCTGCTGCGTGCTGGGCAGGCTGAAGTCGTCGTATGCGGCGGCAGTGAGGCGCCCATCACGGCCATCTCGCTCGGTGGCTTCAACGCCATGAAGGCGCTCTCCACGCGCAACGACGACCCCGAGCACGCGAGCCGTCCGTTTGACGTAGACCGCGATGGCTTTGTGGCGGGCGAAGGGGCTGGGACGCTCGTGCTGGAGACGCTGGAGCATGCCCAAGCACGCGGCGCGCGCATCTACGCCGAATTGCTCGGCTTCGGCGCCTCGTCGGACGCGTACCACTTCGCCGCTCCCGACCCCACAGGGCAAGGCGTCGAGCTGGCGATGAACCGCGCCCTCAAGGACGCGCAGATCGACAAGACCGACGTCGACTACATCAACATGCACGCCACGTCCACGCCGCTGGGCGACATCGCCGAGACGCAGGCGATCAAGAACGTGTACGGCGACCACGCCTACAACGTGAAACTGTCGGGCACCAAGAGCATGACGGGCCACCTACTCGGGGCAGCAGGCGCCGTGGAGGGCATCGCGTCGATCCTGGCGATCCGCGACGGCATCGTGCCGCCCACGATCAACCTGTTCAACCAGGATCCGCAGTGCGACCTGAACTACACGCCGAATGAAGCCGTTGAGGCGGATGTACGCATCGCGGTGTCAAACGCGTTTGGGTTTGGCGGCCACAACACGACGGCCGTCTTCGGGCGCTTCGACGGGTAGCGGGACAGGCGGTAGAGCAACTGGCGCCGTTCTTGCCTGTCTAGCAGGTGCTGCATGTCAACAGAGAGTCCTACCGCCTTGAAACATCTCCTCGCCTTTTCCCTGCTCGCCCTCGTGCTCATTGGCTGCGGCAGCGGTGACGCTACACCGGAGGCGGCGACTGCGCTCGATGTGAAGCTGGAATACCAGCGCTTGCCGGGCGGCGGGCGGATTCTGATCGGTACCGTCGAAAATCAGTCGGAAAAGCCGATTCGGAACGCGCAGGTGCAGGTCTCGCTCTTCGACGCGAACAACCGCCGCGTGGGCAGCATGAGCTTCAGCGTCAAGAACCTGGAGCCGTCCACGCCTGTCCCCTTCCGCGAGCCGGTTGACTCCGACCTCGATGTGCGCGGCGCCCGCGTGCGCAACGTGTTGGTGTTGTAGCAGACGTAGCGAATGCTGGACGCCAAGGAGGTTCAGGCTGTTCAGCTTGTTGTTTATAGCCGAACTGGAAAGCCACATGCAAGGTCTACTCATGCGACTGGCCCCAAAGTCCCCTCTCCTGGGAGCCAGGAGAGGGACAGGGTGAGGTCGAAATAAGGTGTGGCAACGTAGCTGATCTACCTCACCCCAACCCTCTCCTAGCTCATAGGAGAGGGAGGGCGTTTTGCCAGCTTGAAGGGTAGTGCCCGGCTGAGCCAGCTGCACATGCAGCTTTCAGAAGGGCAGTCACAGCAGCTTGCCGAACACCGATGCGTCATGCGCCGAGCCGCCGAGGATCATGTGCCCCATCCGGTCGCGCTTCGTGGTGAGGTAGGCTTCGTTGACCTCGTTGGGTTCAATCTCTACGGGGACGCGCTCCACGATTTCGAGGCCGTAGCCATCTAACGCCACCCGCTTCGTGGGATTATTCGTCATCAGGCGCAGCTTGCGCAGGCCCAGGTCGTGCAGGATCTGGCAGCCGATGCCGTAGTCGCGATGGTCCATCTTGAAGCCGAGCGCGAGGTTGGCATCGACAGTGTCGAGTCCTTCCTCTTGCAGCTTGTAGGCGCGCAGCTTGTTGACGAGTCCGATGCCGCGCCCCTCCTGCTTCATATACAGCACTACGCCGCGTCCATCCTCCTCCACCCTCTGCATCGCCGCCGCCAGCTGGTCGCCGCAGTCGCAGCGCATCGAGCCGAAGATGTCGCCCGTGACGCATTGGCTATGGACGCGCACCAGGATCGGTTCATCTGGCGTCCACTCCCCTTTCACCATCGCCAGGTGGGTGTCACCGGTGAGGATTTCCTCGTAGGCGATCATGTGGAAGTGGCCGTGCGCTGTGGGCATGTCGACCTCAATAACGCGCTCGATCAGCCGCTCGTGGTGCAGGCGGTACGCGATCATGTCTTTGATCGTGATGATCCGCATGCCGAACCGCTCGGCGATGTCCATCAGCTCGGGCACGCGGGCCATCGTGCCGTCGTCGTTCAGGATCTCAACAAGCACGCCCGACGGGTGGAGCCCGGCCATCCGCGATAGATCGACGGCAGCTTCGGTGTGCCCGGCCCGGCGCAGCACGCCGCCATCCATGGCCCGGAGCGGGAAGACGTGGCCGGGGCGCCCGAAGTCCTCGGGGTGCGCCGACGGGTCGGCGAGCGCGCGGATGGTGGCGGCGCGGTCAGAGGCCGAGATGCCCGTCGAGGTGCCGCGGCGGTAATCGACCGATACGGTGAAGGCCGTCTCGTGCAGCGCCGTGTTCTGCCCGACCATCATGCGGAGGTCGAGTTCGACGGAGCGTTGGGCGGTGATCGGTGTGCAGATGAGCCCGCGCCCATGCACGGCCATGAAGTTGACCTGCTCAGGCGTGATGGTTTGCGCCGCACAGACGAAGTCGCCCTCGTTCTCGCGGTCTTCGTCATCGACAACGATCACCATCTTGCCCGCACGGATGTCGGCAATGGCGTCTTCGATGCGGTCGAATGTATAGGTGGCGTCCTGGCTCATGCGTGGATCTCCACGGGTGGAATGAAGCTTGGGATGGAGCGCGGCGAGGTCGTACGGCACCGCATCCGCTTGGTTCAGCCGCGTTGCACAACGGCTACGCTATCCACAGGGCCTCCATACGGGTTCCTGAAACCGCTCCTGATGACAGCCTTGGACGGCATGAAAGACCAGCATGGGTTGCCCCAGCCATTGTATACTTTGGCGCTGCTATTGGTGTGACGGTGCTTGTGCGGCACCCAGTCTATCCCCCACCGAACTCCCATCTCCATCTGCGGCGCTCGGGCCTTCCGACACTGAAGCCCTGCGACGCAATCTTCTCTGGCGCGATCGTGGACAACCTTCAACTCATCCCTGGCCTCATTGGCGGCATGCTCACGTGTGTCCCGTTTAGCATTATGGCTTGGCTGTCGTACATCTACGCCATCGAGATCTGGATTGCAGATGTCACACGGGGCGAGCAGGAGATCCCTGCGGAGTCGAAGGGGAAAGCCGTGGCGTGGGCGCTGGCCTTCACGCTCTGCCTGCTGGGTGGCAGCATCGCGACGGCGTGGTGGGTCGCGGCGCAAGGCTACGGATTCTGGGCGGCTACGCTGGCGGCGTACTGGGTGCAGGTCGTCATCAACCTGTTCGACCTGGTAGTGATCGACATCCTCGTGTACCAGTGGATGAAGCCCAAGCTGATGGACATCCCCGGCGTCCCCCGCCTCGAAGGCACCTGGCCCCATGTCATTGGCGCGGCGAAGGGGCTCATCGTGGGCGTATTCCTCGCGCTGATCGCGGGGGCGGTTTCGCTCCTGGCGTAGCACTGCGCTTTGGGCAGCCCGCATTCGGAAGATGCTTTCGCGTCTGTTGCGCCAGCCACATCACCGAACGAGCATAGCGAGTCACCAACGTCGATCTCTTCGGCAGAACGCGAAAGAAAGCCCAGAGACACCATCTGGCCAAGAGACGCTTTCGCATCTGAGGCCCCAGCAATACCTTCGGAGGTGCCGTCATCCCTCCACTCGCCTACCCTTCCCGCCATGTCCGCCGCCACGCCAAGCGTCAAAGTCCCCGACACGACGCTGATCATCTTCTCGATCATCGTGCTGGCTGCAGTGCTGACGTGGATCATCCCCGCCGGGCAGTTTGAGACGGCGCAGATGGAGGTGGAGGGCGTGGGGACCCGCGAGGTGGTCGTTCCCGGCACATACGCCGAGATCGAGGGCGAGGCACGCAGCGTGGGCGAGCGGCTGATGCACACCGTCGGCCTCATCTTCATGGCGCCCATCCTCGGCCTCATCGACGCCGACGCCGCGCCGATCATCGCGTTCGTCCTGCTCGTGGGCGGCGCATTCGCCGTGCTGCAAAAGACGGGTGCCGTCGATGCCTCGTTGCAGCGCCTCGTCCAGGCCACACGGCGGTCGCGGATGTTGGAGACGCTGCTGATTCCCATCTTTATGGCGGTCTTCTCGCTGGGCGGCGCTGTGTTTGGGATGGCCGAGGAGACTATCCCGTTCGTGCTCATCTTCGTGCCGCTGGCGCTCGCGTTGGGCTACGACTCCATCGTGGGCGTGGCGATTCCGTTCGTCGGTGCCAGTGCGGGATTTGCCGCGGCGTTCCTGAACCCGGTCACCGTGGGCGTGGCGCAAGGCATCGCCGATGTGCCGCTGTTCTCGGGCGTCCCGTTCCGCATCGGGCTGTGGGTGTGTACGACTGGCATCGTCATCGCCTTCGTCATGTGGCACGCGCGCCGCGTCCGCCGCGACCCTACGCTGAGCCCAACCTACGCGCTCGACGAGCGCAAACGCCGCGAGGCGCTACACCTCGACGCCAAGGAGACGGCGTTCACCGGGCGCCATCGCGCCGTGCTGGCGCTGTTCGGCCTCGGTATTGGCGTGCTCGTGTTCGGCGTGCTCGTGTTCAAGTGGTACATCGTCGAGATCGCGGGCCTGTTCGTGGCACTCGGCATCGCGATGGGCGTCGTCGGTGGGTTGGGCGGCAACGGCACGGCGCGGGCGTTCATGGACGGCGCCCGCGACCTCGTGGCGACGGCGCTCATCATCGGTCTGGCGCGCGGCATCCTCGTGGTGATGCAGGACGGCCAGATCATCGACACGATCCTCTTCGCTGTCGCCTCGGGGCTGGAAGGCATGAGCTCGACGGTAGCAGCCATGTCGATGTTCGGCGCGCAGAGCGTCATCAACGCGTTCATCCCGTCGGGCAGTGGGCAGGCCGCGCTCACGATGCCGCTGATGGCGCCGCTCGCCGACCTGCTCGGCGTGACGCGCCAGACCGCCGTGCTCGCCTTCCAGATGGGCGACGGCTTCACCAACCTCATCATCCCCACCAGCGCCATCCTGATGGGCGCCCTCTCGCTCGCCGAGGTCCCGTGGACGCGCTGGGCACGCTGGATCCTGCCGCTCCAACTGCTGCTGTTTGCGCTCGGGCTGATCGTGCTTGTCATTGCCGTCCAGATCGGGTTCAGTTGAGGTTACGACGTCACATTCGCGCCCGAACCTGCGTCGACAGCGTTCCGTTAACGGCGGCCTCATTCACCGAGCCCGCACCCCTGCATGTCCAATCCGCTGCTCCAGACGTGGACCACGCCCTTCGGCCTG